>CAMCUM010000095.1 GCA_945878975.1 Legionella genomosp. 1 | reverse complement strand
TTGGTGCTTCATGGGGATCCATGAACTTTGTATTAAGCAGGAGATGAAGATAGTTCTTAATATTAGCCCGCGTCAGAAGGTAATACTTGATTGCCTCGGTGAAAAATATTGGGGAATTTATTCATAAAAGTGGGTGCGGAATGTGGGTTACAAAATCTAGATTCTCTGATTTAAAGGGACCACCTAACGCGCAAGTTTTAAAATATCCACGAGCGGATGAGTTTGATGCTCAAATTCGCGGATGGGTGTTATACTGGAATCAAGTATTTGAAGCTAAAGATCAGCTTGATCCGAATTTAGTAAAAGCGCTTATCGCTAGTGAGTCAAGTTTTGATCCAAATGTTATTAATCCTCATAATCCTAAGAAAATAGGTCCTGCACGCGGATTAATGCAACTTACTGATGAAACTTTGCGTATTATTAATGGTCATGCAGATGGATTAAGAGAGCATTTTATTCATCTTTCTCACACAGATGCAGTTGAACCATCAGCCAATATATGTGCAGGGACTCGATGGTTATTTTTAAAAAAAGCTTGTGCCAAAGAACGATACGCTAAGATAAACCCAAGCCATATAGTCACTTGGGATGATGCAGTAGCAGAATACAAAGGAGTATTGAGCGGCATTTTAGACAAAAATAATCCACATCCTGATCCTGAGGACAAAATGAAAATATTCCGTTCGATTTATGAGAAATTTAAAGAGTAAATGGTATGAAGCAAAAAATGATGCTGATGATTCTATGTACTTGCATATTTCCTCTTATGGTCAATGCAATGAATATTTCTTTGAAACAAAAATATCCGAACACAGTATTGTCCGATGATTATGGAATTTTAAATGAAATTGATTTGGATAGTCATTTGGATGGAGTAAAACATCCTCCTAAGTTTTCAAAAAAAAGTAGAGAATTTATTTATTGGCAATGTGTTCCAAGAAACTCGGTAAGAGTCGCACTTCAAGATATGGGTTACTCCCCTGAGGACGATGATGAAAGTGATGTTAAATACAACGGTGAAAATGAAGCTTCTTTGACCATTTCTATTTTAAGTAAAAAGCATACTGGTGAAAGATATGTTGTGTGGGGACGATTACCTATTATGCTTGCTGAGGATCGGTTTAATCAATACCTAAAGCTCATGAAAAATGAGCCCTATGTTTGTTTGGCGGGATCTTATACAGAGAATCAATCCGGTATAAATGAATGGGCTTTTATGAAAATGAAGACACATAAAGGTTGCATTGCCTATCACAGAGACGGATGTCACTATGGTTAATCCGAGTCATGATTTGATCTTTGGTTTCCCATTGCAAACCAAAAACTGCAGTTTCTTGCTCTAACTGCTCAATTTCTTCAAAAATAGTCATCATACCGCCTTATACTTTTTCATTGATCACGATGCTGCTACATCGCCTAGACTGTCGCAACATTGCCGAATCATTGCCGAATCATTGCCGAATCATTGCCGAATCCTCATGTGGTTATGCCTTTACAATAAACCAAATTGTGTTTTTGGTACTGCCTGAGGAGTCAATAGCCCCTTTTTCTTTCAAAAGAGCCAATTCATGACGTAATGTTCGAGTGGCAAGTGGCGAATCCAATTGATGATTAATTTCACCAGAGGTCATTGATTCTTTTTTACTCAAAACATTAATAATTTCTTGTTGTCTGTCTGTTAACTGAGGTGTAACAACGCTTTTCTGTTTCTCTAATTCCGAATTCATGGGTTCATTGAATGGAAAAATAATGGAGAATCCACCTGAATACTCTGTTAATTCAGGTTCAGGTGTTTTATTTTCATGACAAAATGCCATTATCCGAGTGATCCCTGTTCCCCAGGTTTCAATCCATCCTCGCTTATAGAAAACATGAGCAATGTTTTGATTACGTGGATATGAACCATGGGGTTTTTTGAGTTGTTCTAATTTTAATTCTTTAGGTAGCTCTCCAGCATTCCACAGCTCAAGACGGTCATCATAAATAGCCAGCATGAGTGTCGTATTATATACAGTATAATCGCGGTGGCAGATCGAATTGACTAGTGCCTCTCTTAGAGCAAGTGCTGGTATAGCTGCTTGATCAATACGTTTCCAAGTATCTTGCTCAAAAAATCCGGCTACAGGTAAATGTCGAGATGTAAAATCATGTGCCGCTTGGAGTAACTGAAAAGCATTTCCTCGAACCCATTGACTGTCAATAAAATCTCCTAACTTATCTCTGCCTCTGAAGCGCGCTAATTTAATGGCACATTGGGCATAATCATTTGAAATTTTCTTTGCAAATAACACAACTGCCGCATTGGTGAGGCGGCCGTTTTTTGTCAACTCTAAATTTTCTAGAATATGTTCAATATCGTAATTCATTACTTCTACAGGAATACGGTGTTGGTCAACGCCTGCTTTAACCGTTTTTCTGATTTCGTCGTGATCAAGGTCATTGATGCTATATTCACTTGCGAATTCTTTTTCCCAGGAGTGATTTTGATGATTGCGTTGAATGATAAGTTGTTCATAACGGTGTTGGGTCATTTGTGTTGTGCTGGATTGAACGCGCTCATAAGGTCGGGCATCATAAACATAAGGCGCATGTTTTCCTTGTGGTACTGCTAACACGATCACCTGCAGACCATTTTCAATAGGGATATAATGCACAGAAATTGGCACATTAGGCTCTATTTTTTTGATTTCATTCGCAAGCTCTAGTTTGGTTTTATCTGAAACTTGTTGGCCAATCAACTCACCATTGTCTTTAGCACCGAATACAACCACTCCACCTTCTCCATTTAAAAAAGCGCTGACGGTTGTAAATGCAGCTTTAATTTGAGTGGTGGATCGTTTAAATTCCACTTGATACGATTCACCTTTTTGAATCAGCTTTTGTAGGGCGTGTTTACAATTCATCCCCGATGCCTAAGTGCCGCGGCTTGTCCGCGGCATCCAGACGATCTAAATCAACGACAAATATCTTCATATAGATCACGCCAATCTGGGTTTAGGGTCTCAATTAAATTTAATTTCCACTGTCGGCACCAATTTTTGAACCGTTTTTCACGTCGAGCAGCCTCAATA
>CAMCUM010000094.1 GCA_945878975.1 Legionella genomosp. 1 | reverse complement strand
CGCCCTGGGGTGCTTTTTGATCATGCAGTAGGTTGGTTATCTGCCAATAAAATATTGTTACCTGGTATTACAGTCCTGGAGCGTTTTGTCGCAGAAATTCGCTCCAGGATGGAGTCTCGCTTATGGCGAATGTTGATTAAAAATTTAAGTGAATCACAACAGGACAAACTGAATGACCTATTGGTAGTAGAGGATGATCAACATTTGTCATTGCTTGATAAACTGCGCAAAGGCCCGGCTAGTGTCAGTAGCACCACTCTTGTACAGACATTAAAGCGAGTTGAATCCGCTCGTAACATTAAGGTTAAAGTGCCACTGTACCGTATACCTGCCTGTAAAATAGCAGTACTTGCACGTTTTGCTAATACGGCAAAAATTACAGCCATTAACCGCTTGCCGTTTGAGCGCAAAATGGCGACGCTTGTTGCATTTGCGAATCATTTTGAATCAGACTCTCAAGATGATTCGTTAGACGTCCTCAGTATGGTATTGCGCGATTTATTCTCAAAGGCCAAGCAAGAAAATAAAAATACACGCTTGCGAACACTTAAAGATCTCGATCAAGCTGCAGCCACATTAATTGATGCATGTAAGTTGCTACTGAATCCAGAATTGTCTGATCATGAAATTCGAGAGACAATTTATACAACAGTGGGTCATGAAGTGCTTGTTGATGCAGTTGAAAATGCTAGTGCCTTAATCAGGCCACCAAGTAATGTGTTCTATCACGAACTCGAACAAAAAGAAAAAACAGTTCAGAAATTTTTACCCGCACTCCTTCGAGTGATAAATTTTGATAGCAATCAAGCTGGAAAGCCTCTTCTTGCCAGTATTGAATGGCTAAAAAGAAAACAAACGGATGAACCGCCAATGGAGATCATTGGAAAATCATGGAAACGTAACATTGTTATTAAAGATGAATGCAGCATTATCAATTGGCCACAAGACGAACCACGACCCACTTACCGTAGCATCAAAAAACTTATAAAGACCCAAGATGGTATCATTTTGCATAACGATAATCTTTTGTATGCTGATCTGATCAATAAAAAAATTACGCCAATCGTTGTACCAGAGAAAAAACAACGTCAGGTTGATAAGTTGAAAAGCTCCATTTTAAACATGGAGGATGTTCAAAAAAATGCGACTGATAAAGAGCTTTCATTAATAACATCAATAACTGCCAGGGATAGCCAAAAAACAACGATTAATCGTACAGCGTATACATTTTGCGTTCTTGATAAACTACAATCGGCATTAAAACGTAGGGATGTGTTCATAAGTCCCAGTTGGCGGTATGCCGATCCAAGAGCCAATCTTTATTCTGGTTCAGAGTGGGAAGCCATACGTCCTATGATTTGCCGCTCATTAAATTTAACAGTTGATCCGGCGTTAACCCTCACAAATATCACAAATGAGCTACATCAAGCATATCGGTTAGTTTCTGCAAATATTGATAATAATCCTGCTATCCGATTTGAAACGATTAAGGGTAATGAGGAGCTGATTTTAACTCAGCTGGATGCGCTTGATGAACCACCATCATTAAAAGCATTGAGAGCCGCTGTAAAAGCAAAATTACCACGAGTCGATTTACCCGAGATGGTACTTGAAATAGCCACACGTACTGGATTTGCAGATGGGTTTACTCATATAAATGAAGGAAGTGCACGTGTTGATGATCTATTAGTCAGTTTATGTGCTGAATTGCTTGCTGAAGCCTGCAATACTGGACGAGAACCATTTGTGCGTGAGGATGTACCTGCTTTAAAAAGAGATCGATTGGTATGGGTTGATCAAAATTATATTCGGAATGAAACGATAATGGCGGTCAACTCCATATTGGTTTCCGCGCAAAATAAAATCCCATTAGCGAAGGATTGGGGTGGAGGAGATATTGCATCAGCCGATGGAATGCGCTTCGTTGTTCCTGTTAGAACAGTGCATGCTGCTCCAAATCCAAAATATTTTAAATCAGGTCGCGGTGTTACTTGGTACAATCTAATATCTAATCAACGAACAGGCTTAAATGCTGTAACTGTACCCGGTACTTTACGTGATAGCCTAATATTGTTAGGCGTTGTTCTTGAGCAACAGACTGAATTAAAGCCAACGCGTATTATGACAGATGCGGGGGCATACAGTGATATTGTGTTTGGACTGTTTCGTTTATTGGGACTTCGTTTCAGTCCAAGATTGGCTGATATGGGTGGTGCCCGCTTTTGGAGAATTGATCCATTGGCTGATTATGGCAAGCTCAATGTTCTTGCAAAAAATCGTATAAATATAGACCTTGTTCCTCCTGAGTGGGATGATATTTTACGTTTATTGGCTTCATTAAAGCTAGGAAGAGTCCCAGCAGAAGGTATTATGCGCACTCTTCAAGTTGCTGATAAACCAACTCGTTTAGCCAAAGCAATCGCCGAAATCGGACGAATTGATAAAACCATCCACATGCTCAATTACCTTCATGATGAGTCATTCCGCCGTCAAACCTTAGTACAATTAAATCTGGGTGAAGGCAGACATAGTTTAGGTCGCGCTGTTTTTCACGGTAAGCGAGGGGAGCTTCATCAACGGTATCGTGCAGGACAAGAAGATCAGTTGGGTGCTCTTGGGTTGGTTTTAAATATCATCACACTTTGGAATACCATTTATATGGATGCTGCCATCAATCAATTACGACAGGAAGGCTTCCTAGTACTAGATGAAGATGTAGCCAGACTGTCCGCATATGGATATGGGCACATTAATATGCTTGGACGATATTCCTTTGCCATGTCGGATGAGGTAAAGCGTGGTGAGTTAAGGCCATTAAGAACGACAGAAAAGCCTTAAGTCGGTTGGCTGTTCCATTGCTCCCCAAGCCCGGCTACCGTAATTTCTGGTTTTCTAGATGATCAACCTAATCCTCGAAATAACACCAACTATAAATGGTCCATGATGTGGCGATTGATTGAAGAAAATCAGCAGCCAAGCATGATGCTGACGATTCAATATCGCATGCATCCGCATATTTGCCAGTGGCCATCAGAGCAGTATTATGCTAACCAATTAATAACGGCACCGGATATTATCTCCGCTAGGCTCCCTGAGACCCA
>CAMCUM010000093.1 GCA_945878975.1 Legionella genomosp. 1 | reverse complement strand
ATTGCGTACTGCAAGCTTGAAATGCTTAAATTTAAAACAGGACTAAACCACTTCGCTATCAAATATAAGTTGATTGTGCGAGCCAATCAGGTTGCAATGCAGGAGCTAAAAAACATGGCTTGTTGACACGCTCCGTGCGTAAGGTGAGTCATAAGTATTTTTTAAACCGACTAGCACTAAGGCTTGCTAGCAACCCCATTAATACCGAAAGACTTAGAAATAGTGGTGATGGTGAAAGTGAGACTGGAAGGCTCAACCACAAGAGCACGAGCATCACGAAAATTCTTCTAATCACTGGAATTGATTTATGGAAAATGTAGGTTGATTCACGCCCTAAACTTGCAGTTCGAATTGAGCGTTGAGAGAGTCCGTCAACAAGACCGGCTAAAATGGCTAATGTGAATAAAGGGATACTAAGGGCTATGATGCAAAGTTTGATGGTTATCACATGAGTGATTGCGCATAATATTGTCCAAACCTGCATGACCAGAATAAGAAACGGGTTTAGATCATTTACTGAGATAGTGCTGAACGGCATTT
This sequence comes from Legionella genomosp. 1, assembly GCA_945878975.1. GTDB lineage: Bacteria > Pseudomonadota > Gammaproteobacteria > Legionellales > Legionellaceae. The sequence goes on along the minus strand of CAMCUM010000093.1, from coordinate 2,659 downwards.
GATTTAAGAAGCTTAGTATTTTGGTGACATGCACAAAAGATGATACGAGCTCTATTTGATTAGTTGCTAGGATTTGAATGGCATTCAGAGCATGAGTGAATCCATGTTGCATCCATCCATAGCCAGCCCATCCCAATAAAATAATCCAAGAGAGCATGCCAGTTTTAAATAAAGTAAGAACAGGGTGATTGGTCTTTTTGGATGGATTATTGTGCCTCATCAAAACCTCCCCAAATCAACGACAGTGGAAGTGTTGTTCCGAGCCAAAAGCAGAATCGGTGTTTTTTTGTTCACATCCTGCAGCGCGCTAAAATTCAATTCACCGTGATTCAGGCTGATTTGATTGCTTGCAACCAATTCTTTCGGGATTTGATGAAGGCTTGCCCAGGCTTGAATGCCTATATCATTCGTGTTGAGTAACATAATATGTAAGTGAGTGCTCGCTGTACTTTTGAGTGCTTCAGATAGGCTTAATAAAATGATTTTGACGGCATCAGTGGGCTTGATAAAAAAATAGAGATTGTCATTGTGCTCTAAAGAGATAGGCTTGTATTGACGTGGTGAATAGCGGGATAAATCCGTTTTGCCCACCACAGGAACGTCTTTAAACAGCTTGTTATAAGCAACATAAAAAGCATTATTCCAAGCAATATTTTTAGATACCTTTTGCGCTTCAAAAAGAGCCGACAGCTCTGCAAAATGGTCGCGCTCTTGTTGTGTTCTGGCATTGATACCTAGAATATCAATAGGGGTTTGGCGAAGACCGTCGTAATAAATCGCACTTTTATTTTGCATCAATAGGACGTAACGTTTTTCTTCGTCAGTGGTTAGCCCCCAGACTTTGGCTTCATGGATTCGTGCAGCACTTAGCTGTACAGCATGAATGTCTTGGTCAGAGCTGATATCGTCAATATTTTGAGGAAGCCCAGTTTGTGCGAGCATTTTGTCGGAGGAGTACAATGGATTGAGATGCGATGTCGCAATGCCTGGAATAGAAAACTCCGCAAAAGTTTTGCCACTTAAAACGATGAGCAGGCTTACAATAGACGGTTTTAGTATCATGTTCTTATCCAATGTGATCACGAGTAATCAGAACTCGTTCTTTTTTAGAATTTTCAAATTCAAGCTGTTGTTTGGCATAATCCATCCGAATCAGTTTCCAGCTGGCAAGCTTGTCTTCTTTTTCAAGAGGAATGACTTTGAAATCATAATCAACACTTGCAACCGGAATATGCTGGATACTGTCGAGGCTTAGGATGTGAAAAGGTAGTTCATTAGCTGCAAGATATGTGATGGGTGTTGTGGTTTTATCTAAATGATTGACCACTTTTTGAATGGTATTGAGTTGTTCATGTAAGATTTTTTCGGTTTGTGTCAATTGCGCTGGATTGAAGGATTGCAATTGGTTGATACGATTAGATAGCAGATTTAATTGCTGTTTAATCGGTTCTAAGTTTGGGCTATCGGTGTGGCTGACAACCTGTTCGATGGTGGATAAGCGTTTTTGGATTGTGGTGAGATGAGTGAGTAGAGCCTCAGAATGGTTATCTACCTGTGGGTTTACAGATGTATGAATGGCCAAATAAACGCCGCTCCCAATTATCAACATGACAATGGCGCCCATATAAACTAGCTTTAACGGCATTTTCTTCATGCTTTTGTTCCTCTTTTTGGTTGGAATTGTTGTCTTAGGGCGAAATTAACTTTGCGATGCAAAAGGTCTTTGGAAAGGGTAAAGACATTTTTACCTACCAAAACCAAGAGGCCTTCTTCAACAGTCAGTGGCCCTAAATCACGAACTACTGATGGCAAAGGTAAGAGCATAGTTTCACGCAAAGCAGCGCTTTGTTCTGTGATGGGAGCCATTTGAAAACCGGAATACTGTAACCAGTGATCCAGCGCTGCATGCACGGTGGTGATGTTCTGTGGGAAATGCACCTTTTGTACTGCGAGGAGCGGATTGATTTGCGCGGCCAAAGCTTTATTTTCTACCGTGGCATAACGATTGATTTGAGTGAGATTGGCAGCAGAGGAGATGCTGCCAAGAAGACTCGCCATTGCAGCGAGTGTTAAGGCGCTGAAACGTTTCATACTCTATCCTTGAGCATTGGTTGGAAAGCGTTTTTGCGGTCGACCTGCATTTGCCGCGGCATTTGGATGCCAATGACCACTTTGTTGTTGATGGTAGTGATGACCTTGATTTTAATGTCTCCTTGGTTGATTAGAATTTCTTCGCCGATTCCTCGAGTAAATAGCAGCATAATGGTCTCCTTTAGCGTGATTTCATGTTCAAAATGGTTCTGATTTTATTTAATGCCGCATGCGCAACTTCGAAATTTCTAGAAGGTGTATGCGGGTGCATAACAAAAACGTTGTTGCTATGGGCTTTGCAGCATTCGATAAACTGAGGCAAAGTTGGTGGGTATGCCCAATGGCATTGGCTATGAGTAAGCGCTTTTGCAATAACGTCATCATCAAATCGAGTCAGCGCATCGCGCCACTCCTGTTTAGTAAAAGCCAGAAACTCATCACTTTTGTACAGGCTTTTCCAAACGTGGCCATACATAGCAGCAAAGCGTAAAAATAAGCGGTCGATACGTTTGCTATGTTTTTCGGCGCTGGTTGAAATCGATGACGTTGGTTTCTGGGGTATCGTCAA
>CAMCUM010000092.1 GCA_945878975.1 Legionella genomosp. 1 | reverse complement strand
CAGTATATTTCTCAATTGGACATGGTTGCCGCACAGCTAAATGCCCCCGTCATTATGGGGAAAACGAAGAACGCGGATCGTGAAAAAATATATGATCAATTTAGAAATGGAGAAATTCCTGTTTTAATCGTTTCAAAAGTTGCGAACTTTGCTGTTGACTTACCTGATGCGAATGTTTTAATTCAAATCTCTGGCAGCTATGGTTCAAGACAAGAGGAAGCGCAACGTTTGGGAAGAATTCTAAGGCCTAAGAAAAAATCGTCCTATTTTTACAGTCTTGTCACGCACAATACGGATGAACAAGAGTTTAGCAGCAATCGACAACTTTTTTTAGTTGAGCAAGGATACAAATATCATATTCATTACTACGGCTAAACACAGTAACCACTCTTCTACATGATTTTAAAATCGAAGCCTGAATGACATTGATACAAAAATCAATGATTCTTCTTTTTCAATAACGACCTAATCTCTTTTTGAGATAATTTCGTTACTTCTGCAATAAGCTGAATGTCCAATTTTTTCTCTAGCATACGCAGCGCTGTTTCTTGTTTGTCTTGCTGTATGCCCTGCTCAAATGCTCTTTGTGTTGCTTGTTGTCCGAGCGTGGTAGGTAACGAGATCGCATTACTGCGATCACGTCCCATAAGAACGGAGCGTGCAACTTTCGCTGCACTCCGCTCAGATCTTTTCAAAGCCAACCTCGGTTGACCCAGCTGTCATGACTCATTTGGCAGTTGCTCTATTTTAGTTAATTTAGATCTTAATCCACTCCTTGTTGAGCGTTGTTCACGGATTTTAAAGTACTCCGTGAAACAAGGGTCGTATGGCGTGGCTTCTGCTCTAATTTTGGTGTGCCTTATGATAGCAACAGAGCTTGCGTTGAACAAGTCCGTGTGTGCATGTCTATTGATATCATTTGACGTTGTTGCAGAAAATATCCAGTTCCTTGTGTCTTGGCTGCGGAAGTATTTCTTCTGTATCCAGAAACCTCCCTTTCTTGGATGCCTTCGGCGCGCCCAGTGCCACAGAGCTTTGTAAATTTGTCTATCTACATAGCTGAACGTTCTTTTGGCGCAACTGTAACGAAAATAGTTTGCCCATCCGCGGATTTTGGGGTTGATCAGGTTAATTAAATTTTCTGTTTTCGCTGTTGAGTTTGATTTAATAATTTTCTTAATGTCCGTCAAGAAGTCGTGAATGCTCTTCTTTGAGGGTTTTGAAATGTATTTACCCTTGTATTTACGGATGTTAATACCTAGAAAATCGAACCCTTCTTCGATGTGAGTGATTTTGGTTTTCTCATACGAGAGTTCCAGTCCGCGCTCACGTAGAAATGATTCCACTATAGGTTTGACTTTCGTTTCCAATACTTCTTTCGTCGAACCGGTTATGATAAAGTCGTCAGCATACATGCTGAGATATACTTTATCTTTGTGTCTGGTCGTGACTTTCTGTATCGCCTTTTCCAATCCACTGAGCGTTAAGACTAAAAGTGTGGGTGAAGCCAATCCTCCCTGTGGAGTCCCTGATTCCGTTTGGTATAACACGTTGTTATCGATGTAACCAGAAGATAGCCATTTACTCAAAATTTCTTTATCCATCGGGATTTTTTCCCGTAGCCAATCATGGGAAATTTTGTCAAAACAGGATTTGATATCAGCTTCAAGAATCCATTGAGATGAACCTTTTTTAGCTAATGCTTTAAAACAGGCCTCAAGGGCATCGGCTGCTGAACGCTTTGGGCGAAACCCATAGCTGTTTTTATCCGCGTAAAATTCTGCTACTGGATCCAGTGCAAGTAAGTGTAAACTTTGCATTGCTCTGCATTTCATAGTGGGAATCGAAAGCGGTCTTTTGCATCCGTTCTTTTTAGGGATATAGATCCGTTTAAGTGGTTGGGTTTTATAGCCCTTCCTAGTTAATGACTGTGCTGCCCTCATTTTCTGATGGGGCGTTCTCCAAATAATTCCATCAATCCCAGGTGTTTTACCTCCTCGGTTTTGTACAACTCTCTTCACGGCTAATAGTTTGGCGTGAAACGAGTGCGTTAGCAGCCATTGCAGTGATTTTACTTTGCCATGGTGACCTTCGCTAACAGCTTTCGCAATACGGATTTGTAGTCGAAGTACCTCGGCTTTAGTGTTTTTCCAATTTATGGAATCCCATTTTGCAGGGGTTGAAGATGCACCAGTCAACGATTTCGCTGTTGCCGTCATTTGCTTTTCCTCATACCTTGATTCTTCAAATTATCTTGCGCTAAAGATCAGTCCGACGTGGGCACATTTTCATGTTATGTGATAGCCACACTATCTGGATCATTACAACCCAGCATTTGCTTATTCGGACATCCTGCACCCGCACAACCTTGGGCGAATCTTGCGATGCGCTTTCCTTTGCTAGGGATTGTACGGGGTTGTCACGTTCCACTTTACAAACAGAATGGGTTAGGTTCTTTCTATTCGTCGGCAATCATGTTATCCGTGAAGCGGAAATAATGAATCCGTTTTCTTGATTGCGGTGCCGTTTTGGCCAGGGCTTGTCAGCACATTTAGCCCTTTGGATGATAACGACGTTTAGCAGAAAGTTCACATTACATTAACCATACCATTCATCTCTAGCTCCTCTCCGCCTTTGTGCTGGCAGATTCGACCCTTTCTCACGAATTTGTCTACGGTTACCCGCGGCTACATTGTCCCCAGAGCTTCACACCATCAGATTGCTCCAATCGCATGTCTAGGTAGAGAACCACTGACGGAACAGTGGGTTGCATTCAGGTGGCTGCCTGTTGCAACGGTTTGTATAGCGACCTCGTGTCGCACCATCATTTTCTCCTCAACATCATGTGAAAATTGCTGATGTATAAAACTCCAGAATCGACTTTCATTATTTAAGTTACCCATATTATAAAGGTAGTATAACATATCTGCTACATCATCAGTATGACCCATTTTATCTAATGTTTGGTAATAAGGCAAAAGTGATGTTTCTAAAAATGATTGCAAAGTCTCGTCAAAAGCATGTTTCATACTTAAGAGTAATGCTTTAATCTGCACATGCTCTTGGGTTTTATGCCTTAATTCTTCATCCGATATAGCGGCCAAATCAATCAACTGAATGGGCTTTTTAAATAAGTCATCGAAAAATATTTGCGCGCTTTCAGGCTCTATCATGTCACGTAAAGTGAGTGAATGCGGGTAGGGTTTTGAGGCATTCGAGATGATTAATGGATAAATGAACGGAATTTTTACTGTTTTAGCGCGACTTTTAGATGATTTTCGAATATGGTCCCA
>CAMCUM010000091.1 GCA_945878975.1 Legionella genomosp. 1 | reverse complement strand
CTCTCCTTTAATTGCTTCTAAAGCAATTTTAGCCTTCTCTGCAGGAGTGTATTTTTTGCGCTGTTCGCTCATCTCGCCTCCAATGGTTCTGACGAGAATTATATCTTAACTTTTTAAAATTTTGGTCCGAATTTTTTGACCCACTTCTGAGTGCTTTTAATGCGCACGATCTTTCCCTAATCAGCTTATTTTAGGGAAAGATTTTTAGTCATCTTATTTTAGATTACCACGAATGTTTATTGAGCAATAAAAAACAGGTATTGGGTGTGTTGATTTTTTGTAATAATACTGTAAATATGATTTTTATGTCATAAATCTAAACCGGTTAACCACTTTTCCCTAAATACGACTAATGATGATGTGCACAAGATCTGTTTTTGATCGTAATCTGTATCCAGCTAATACATTAATTAACAAATAAGGACATTAAAATGAAGTTGAATTTAACAAAAATATCCACATTAGTAATGTTATTGGGCTCTGGCTCAGCAATGGCTGGTTCAATGGGGTCTATAGACCCCAACGTATTTAAACAATCGGCTTATATCAAATTAGGAAGTGGTGGGAGTTACTCCATGAATACGAACATTTCAGCAAATCCTGTTGATTGGGATGCTTCACCACAAGGGTATAATGGAAATATTGGCCATACCGCCATTTACTCATCTGCTTTTGGTTATAACTATTCTTCCTTAATCAGTGGGGATATAGAATATATCTATCGGCCATCTTATTCTTACTCTAAATTTCAAACATCAACGGCTGCAGGCACAATTAATTTTGCAGGCAATAAAACACGATACTTTGACCTTCAGAGTAATTCACTAATGGCTAATATTTATCTTCATGGCCAGGGTCTTTCCGATAAAATGAAATGGGATTTATCCAGTGGATTCTCTATGGAGCCATTTATCGGTGCAGGCATAGGTGTTGCATTCAATACGATGAGTAATTTCCATGCAGTATCCGCAGCAACTCCAGCTGGAGCAAATGGTCCGGTTGTATCCATGTTGCCTGATCAGCTTAGAACGAGTTTTGCTTGGCAATTATCTGCCGGACTTAATTTATACAATGACACCCATTTCAACCTTGGGGCAGGATATCGTTATTACAATTCAGGCACACTTAATAGTAATAATTATTTTACTGATTGGCAGATTCAAACGTCACCCTGGAAAGGAAAGCTACAATCAAATGAGTTTTTTGTAACATTAGCATATCGTATTGACGCATAAATCGGATAAGAGCGGTTTTATTTGCATTATGAAACAGCGCTCAAAATTGGTATTGCACTTCAATTGGTGCTGCGCGATATGTCGCGCAGCGGCTTTGTTGCGTAGCCCATTAATTAATCAAAATGGCGCAAATAAACTTTGACGATGTTAGCATGGGTGCCAATAAAAATATATATGGTGCATGATGCCGAACAAATACCCAGAGAAAAAGGGATGGAAAGTTCCAAAGCAAAAATATAAGCTGAGCAATTGGTCTGAGTACAACGAGTCATTACGCCATCGTGTATGGTTGTCTGTTGATGCAATATCACAATGGTATGAAGCCGAACGTGTTTACGATGGGACTGGCATTCCTAAATGGTACAGTGATTTTGCAATTCGTACGTGTCATGAAATTCGCTTGGTTTATCGGTTACCACTAAGACAAACGCAGGGATTTATTGATTCACTATTTAGACAGATGGGTATTGATCTTGCTTGTCCTGACTATACTGTTTTGAGTAAACGACTGTCAGAGCTTGATATTAAAGTGCCAAAATATAGAATTAAAAAAGACAAACCTGATGATGCAGTACATGCGATAGCTATTGACTCTACTGGGTTAAAGCGGTTTGGACGTGGTGAGTGGCACCAGGAAAAGTATACGTTATCGAGTAAAGCTAGCTGGCGTAAATTGCACATAGCCGTCAATCAAGACCATTATATTGAAGCTTGTGAATTGACCGATAGGTTTAATCACGATGCTAGCCAAGTGGACGCTTTATTGGATCAAATTCAAGGGCCAATTGATCATTTTTCAGGTGACGGTGCGTATGATGAAACACCTGACCCAGATGGAATCCTGATCAGTAAAAACGGACACCCCTGATGCTAATAAAGTGCGCAGTTGCCAAAAGTCGTAGTATCTCTCATATTCGGGTTCATCATTCGCAGATTGCACTGCGATGTCAGTGTGATTACCTTGTTTATGATGTGATGTAGCAGTGTGTTTTTCTGAGTCAAATTTTCTTCTTCAGCAAATTGCTTTAACAGCTCATTGATACTGCCTTCATTATTTTCCATGGGTTGTGCTTGCTCCGAGAGCTTTTTGATGTAGATAAATTGATAGGGTATTAAATCAAATGTTTTTTTTATGCCTTGAAGGTAGACATCGATATTTGTGGTACCGTAAATAAGAAAAAAAAGGGGTTCATTGTCACTTGTTCGAAAACGGCGTAGGGATGTGCTGGCATCGTGGTTCTGTGCTCCTTGTTGGAAGGCTCTAAGGATTGCAAGACGTATATCAGGGTCAATGTTGTCACATAAATCCATTGCAAAATTTCCATAAAAGTTTGGGTTTATTTTTTTGAAAAAATCATTGAACGCAACTTCACCTTGCTCTCTATGAGTAGTGACTAGGAGTCCCTTAAATATTTGTTCTAAGAAATCAGCCAGCGTATTGTAGTCTTGAAATGTGATCATGTTGGAATCAATCTTGTAGTAAAGTGAGCTCATTTTAATCTCACTCATGGGGCTTGTCTAGGCTTTGTTGCGTAGCCCATTAATTAATCAAAATGGCGCAAATAAACTTGGACGATGTTAGCATGGGTGCCAATAAAAATATATATGGTGCATGATGCCGAACAAATACCCAGAGAAAAAGGGATGGAAAGTTCCAAAGCAAAAATATAAGCTGAGCAATTGGTCTGAGTACAACGAGTCGTTACGCCATCGTGGCAGCATCGATGTATGGTTGTCTGTTGATGCAATATCACAATGGTATGAAGCCGAACGTGTTTACGATGGGACTGGCACTCCTAAATGGTACAGTGATTTTGCAATTCGTACGTGTCATGAAATTCGATTGGTTTATCGGTTACCACTAAGACAAACGCAGGGATTTATTGATTCACTATTTAGACAGATGGGTATTGATCTTGCTTGTCCTGACTACGGGTCGTGTGGAAGAACTGACAAAAATGGTCGTTCTGATGTAACTGCATGAGAAACAAGAATATTTTCGTTATTGATTGCGCCCAAAAATCAGAGCAAATGTAGGCCATAATTGGTTTTTCAAGTGCAATTAAGGCCTTGTTTGAACTTAATTTTTGTGAAACGACCATTTTTGTCAGTTCTTCCAGTGCGCTAGGACAAGCTGCACTTAACTTGCGGGTGAAAGTCCCGTCGCAGAAGATTAACCAGATCACTGCGTAGCGAGTCTTGCGTTTTCGGGGGTAACAAAGAGAACGAAGCGTAGACAGGGAAGTATTCGAGCGTAAA
>CAMCUM010000090.1 GCA_945878975.1 Legionella genomosp. 1 | reverse complement strand
AACCCGTTGCAGTCGCGTGCTTGTTTTGGCATATCAAATAGTCAGTGTAAATATCAAGCATATCCATGCGTTGCTCCTCCATAAAAGCAGGAGCAGAATTTTAATTAATTTCAGTTACGAAACAAGGGGTGTGCGTAAGGTGAGTAATTAATATGAGATCTCATCATGGTTTTTAGAAAAAACAATTTTCATCTTCGCTAAACCTAATGCAATCAGAGGCAGAAGAACAATTGAAAATGCGTTAATCATTAGATAGGATGAATTTTTTGTAATACTTGTTAGTTCACCATAATCTAGCATTATTAGGTCGGGGATTAGCTTTTGTATGATAAAAAATGCATTGCTTACAAAAAGGTAATATAACAATGTTTTACTAAACCATCTGGGTGAATAAGTAAAAATTGACAGCGTTAAAAAGCTTATTAAAAACGCCACACCAAATAAGAAGATTAAAGATGTTAAATGATTTTGCCAAACCGAAACATCAAACACATTCATTAAAATTGTTGAGGTAAGGAAAAGACCAAGCACAAGGCTCAATCTGCCGTAATGATTAAGAAAAAATAAAAAACAATAGGCTTGAGTGAAGTTAAACCATAAAATAAACGCTGCAATGACGAATAATGGTACTATTGAGAAATAAGAAGGACCAATTAAAATAGAGCAGAGAACAATATGACAGGCGAGAATCAGAAGTGATGATATAGATAACGAAAATAGCCAAAAATATTTAAATTTGGAGCTTTTGATATAAAACTCAATAGATGCGCCGCGTAAAATCAACAACTGTAACAGAACAAAGAAGAATGAGTAATGTTGGCTCATTAATTGACCAAAAAAAATTGGGAAACCGCCATATAGCCCGGCAATTGTAAAAACAAGCCATGTTTGATTTGCATCCCAGCTAGGCAGGATATCGTTAAATATACTTACGCGGTTTTTTTTTGTATTAAATGGCGCAAACACACATAACATTAAAGCTCGACCGTCTTGAATTAAATAAATTAAAAGTGTAAAGATGAGAATATATACTGTAAGTGTTGGGCTATCCATAATGCTTCTCTTGTTGTGTTGAGTTATTGGCTAATTTTCTTGATTTCATAACCGGCCCTTTTTTTATCATCCTAAAGAAAAAGCTCAAATAACCGATACCAAAAATTAGGCCATATGTAATAATAATAACGATAAATCCATTTAGAACCTGTTTCAAAGAGACCTGTGAGACAACATCATGAGTTTTCACTAACCCGTAGACTACCCAAGGCTGTCTACCTACTTCAGATGTAAACCAACCAGTCAATAAAGCGATGAATCCTGATGGAGCGCTAATAACAAGCAAGCGATGATACCAATATTTGCTCGTTAAAGAGTTCTTTCTCCAGTAGTACAGGCCAAGAAAGGTAAGCATAACCATTAAAAAACCTAAACCAACCATAACCCTGAAGCTATAAAAAACAACGGCAACTCGAGGTAACTCATTACTAGGTATAGTATTTAGTCCCTTTAACTCTCCATTTAGGTGATGAGTATTAATGAGTGAAGCTAATTTTGGTATTTCAACAGAGTAAGTATTTTTTCGTTCCTGTTGAGAAATGTTGGCAAATAAAACCAATGGCGCTCCATTTTTTGTTTCCCATAATCCCTCTATTGCAGCGGTTTTGACTGGTTGATAATGGTGAATTTTAAGTCCAACAAGATCACCTATAATGATTTGTAATGGGGCAAAAATGGCGAGAAAAAATAAGGCGAGTTTTAAGTTTTTTAATGCAAAATATTGAAATTTATTTCTCAATAGATTGAAAGCTGCAATCATTGCAATAACCATCAATGTTGCGATGTATGAAGCGATGATCATATGCATGAAGCGAGGTAAGGTACTTGGGTTAAAAACTACAAGTAACCAATCTTTAACAATAAAATGGCCGTTTTCGTAAACCACGCCTGATGGTGTATGCATCCAGGAGTTAGCCGCCATTATCCAAAATGCAGATAAGGTAACACCAAAACAGACCATAATAGTGGAAAAAAAATGGAGTCGTTTGCTTACCAAATGCCAGCCAAATAACATCAAACCTAAAAATGTTGCTTCCACAAAAAAAGCAGTTAATGATTCTAAAGTAAATAATACACCAAGAACGGGACCAACTGTTTTAGAAAATCCCGCCCAATTAGTGCCCATTTGAAATGCCATGGCAAGACCAGATATGATACCCATTCCAAATGTAAGTGCTAATATTTTTGAAAAATATCGCGCAGTTCGATAATAAACTTTCTGGTTTGTCTTTAACCATAGGCCTTCAATTACGACAAGGTATGTTGCAAGACCAATGCTAAACGCAGGAAAAATAATATGAAAACTTATAGTTAATGCAAATTGCAGTCGAGAAAGAAGCAATACTGACATTGATATTCCTACATTTTTTTATAATGAGGTTACTGTACTTCTTTAAATTAATAGATTAAAATTATATTAATTTATTGCAAGTATAATATTTTGTTATAGAATAAGTGGTGAATCATTTTCTTATTGATCTCACGGAGTTTTAAATTGATATCACATAACAGTTTAGTAAACCCCAAGAAAATACATATTTTTAGTGTTGTTGCTGAACTACGGAATATCACTCATGCGGCACATAAATTACATTTATCTCAACCCGCACTATCTAACAGTCTCACATCCCTTGAACAATTTTTCGAAGCTAAGCTATATGAGATCACCGGCCGAACAGTTACTATCACTGAAGCAGGGAAAAGACTATTGACCCACTGGTCTAATATTGAGTCCTGTTATCAAAAAATGAATGATGAGTTAGGGGCTATCAAGCATGGTGATCAAGGTGATATTTCAATTACAATGGTTTCTACTGCAAAATATTTTACCCCGGCCTTAATCAAAGAATTTTCAAGAAAATTTCCCAGAGTTAACTTTAACTGTCAAATTATTGATAGAAAAAAAATTATAGAAAATCTGCTTAATCATCATTATGCTATAGGGGTGTTGACCGAGCCTCCTCATCATCATGCACTTAATGCCATAAAACTTGGTAATAACCCTTTGGTTTTTATTTGTCACCCAAAACACCAGCTTGCTAATCAATCAAAGGTTTCTTTCGATATATTATCCCAACAAAATTTCATAACCAGAGAACATTCAGCTCAAATAACGCAAAATCTTTATCGCTTATTTGAGCAACACAAACTTACCCCTAATATTGCCTTTACAATTAATAGCACAGAAGCAATTAAAGAAGCCGTCATCGAGAATCTTGGTATTGCTTTGATGCCTTATCTTGCTGTTCATCGTGAACTCGCATCCAAAAAAATAGAAAGAATTAATTTTGAAACGGATTCACTGACCAATAATTGGTACATCATTACTGCTAAAAATAAAACACTTGACTCAGCTTCTCAAGCTTTTATAAAAATGACCCAAATTTATTTTGAAAAAAACCTCAATTCTCAGTGCCTACAAGATTAATGCTGCATGATTTTAACTTTTTATGCAGGTTTGTTGTAAGATACTTCTATTCAGCCATTCTTTGTCATCGCTACATGGGGTTAATTAATTGTCAATACTTAGGCTTATTCTTGCCGACCAGCTTAGTGAATCGCTCGCAAGCTTAAAAGGAGCAGATAAACACAGTGATGTTATTTTTTTGTGTGAGGTGATGACAGAGGCCACTTATGTGCCACATCACCC
>CAMCUM010000089.1 GCA_945878975.1 Legionella genomosp. 1 | reverse complement strand
TTCCAAAAACGTGGAAAACAGTATCGATGTTCTAAGACTCACTGAATATGTGTGGGGACACTGATCTATCGGGAGCCGGATGCGGTAGTTCCGCAAGTCCGGTTCTGAGGAGGGTTCGGCTGGAGTGATCTGGCCGTTCTACTCACCCACAACCCGAATTAGAGAGAATCATGATTTTTTCATGGACTGCCCGTGAATTAGAGTGAAATAATAAGTTTGGTTTGCACAGATTATCTCTTAATCAGGGTTTGTTATCCATGAATACTTGATAAACTGTCTTTGTCCGAAACTTACAAATGGATCCTTATGAAGAAAAGCACGCATCGTGAGCGCCGTAACTCTTATCCAGAAAACTTCTTTAAGCCAGTTAAGTGCCAAGTGTTAACTGAAAGTGCGATGAACTTAGAATCATTAAGGACGGTTTACCCTGTTCCTGAAGAGTCTCTGGCAGATATAATAAACCGGAATAATGCTAAACAAGCTGCGATTATTCAGAAACTCAAAAACTGGCAGGATGCTATCCATGCCTCTTCTCTGAAGACTATGCCGATAGCTGAAGCTGAAGAGAATTCAGACGTAGATGAGCCTGGTGAGGCAAAAAGTAACGACGTATCCTCTGTTCCTCTGTATCACTGATCCCCTCAAATTAATATAGAAAAACCCCGCTTAACCTCTTGATAAAAATATAAAAAGGATCATTATTCTCATTTTTTAATGAGGAATAACACTTCAATGAAAGCCGATTCAGCTGACAAATTAGTCAAAATTTCAACTGTTATCAAAGATAATTTATGGTGATGATGGCCCTCCGGGAGTAACGGAACAGCGAACCGATTTTAGAAAATAAATCGATACAAAGCAATGACTTACTCATGTGGCAATAAATCATTTTCCGACAACCATGATGGGCGTTATTGTTTCAACGTGCATTAAATATATCGCATATACTCATGTTTTGTTGCCCCGTTTATGTAGATCAGCCCTACACTCAATAACCTGAGACATTTATTGGAGTAAATATTAAAAACATGCTGCATACAGAAAAAAATAGAGAAACGTTACCTGGCAGGCATTCCAACTGTGTTTTCATAAAAATCATGATTGGCTTTCTTGAAATCAATCAAAATTGGTTCTGAATCAAAAGCCTGTTTCATATATGAACTGTTGGATAAGCCTATAATATATTTTTTATAGTCACTTTTTTGGGTTGAACGAAAATATTTTGTAATATATGTGGACGCATCCTTGTATGAGTTTGCATTGACCAAAGCCTTTGCTTCAAGCCACATACCATAGCCTTGTGGAATTGCGATATCGTTGTTGATCCTAGGATTGCGGATTTCACGCTTATTGGTAATTTTGGTATCAAACTTAAATTTGATGGCTGATAAATAATGATTGATTTGTGTTTTTGATTTTATTTGTAAGGCATCTAAGCCCAGATTCCCCAGTCTCCCTACTATAGCGCCAGTGAATAAAGTATCTAAATCAAGTATATTTTCTTTTTGTAATGAGCTAATAATTCGGGGAATATAGCGTCTTTCTAATTCTGGGGATTTGAAAGCCAAAGAAATTTTTAGCGCCAAACTGGTATCTACTTGTAAACTTTTATTGTCATCAAGCGCTTGATCTAATTTTGTTTTGTTTATTAGGATTTCTTCATCAGTATTTAACGAAATAAATCCGCGTATAATAATAGGGTCAACTCCCGTGGACATATTTTTATCCAAAAGCGTGCTATAAAACTCTTTCAGTAATTGTCTTTCTTCGGGGTAATTGATCAATAACTTTTCTTCTTGATAAATATCCTGAGTATCTCTGAGGATCATATGTGCGAGTTCAGGTTTATCCTGATTTTTACAATAAAGCTCAATAAGTTTAGGGAGCATATATGGACTACTAACAAACCCTAGTTTATCAAGCAAAAACAGTCTTTTTTCATTGCTCAAATTAGAGTCATCTGAAAATTTAAGAATATTATCTATGCCATTTTGTGTGAGTAATCCGTTCGGTAAATCAACAGCATGAGTAAACTCCAAAAACGACATGTTATAAAGCTGTTTTTCAGTGATTTCGTTAATAGTGTTCGTATAGGTAGTTTTAGGGGCTTTGGGTATAACAAAATTGAAAGTTGAGGGTGCTCTGGGATTTCTAAAATTGGGGAATAGGTTAAATACTATTCTCGGAAGCGTGTTTTCTGGATATTGACTCCCAGGAGGGCTGTATGTGGGTAGAGTATAGCCGCCCCACCAATATAAATAATTTACAAAGGTATCACATCTAAATTTAGGGCAAGTATAAGGAACGCCCCATTGCCCGGAGCCAGCTTTCCACTGAACGGTTGTGGTATATTCGGCGCGTTTAAGACTAGTTTGGAAAGCGCCTTCATTAATTATTCTAGTTCCACTGACATCATTTCTATTGATTCCAAATTTTGCACCCCAATAGGGACTTCTTCTTTTAAAATTATCTAATGTATTGATTTGTAATACCGGGTGTTCCCATAACGCTTCAACAACATAGTGTGCTTCTTGCCAAGTGTAATCTGCTGTTGCAATCCCAATGTGACCAGCTCTTCCTAAGCCTGGCAAGTCTAAATCTCGCCCAACTATGTCAGTAGTGCGAATTGATTCAGCACTGGAATGGTATGTTATAAAAATAAGTAAAGTCGAAGAAACTTTTATAATTTTATTTAACATATGAAATGCTTAAGAGTTTGAATAAAATTGTGAAAAACAAATGTGTAGTTAACAATCCAAATAGAATGACAAATAAAACGTCTATTTCTCCCAAATGGGCAATTTTTATATAATGAGGGAATATGTTTAGAGTCGCCAATAATAAGATAATAATGATACAAAAAAAAGAGTTATAAATAGGATTGTAGTAGCTTGCGCCCCAAGAAATCGTTGAAAAAATGAGTGAAAAAATAAACCCATAAAAATACATCACGTATAAGAATATTGGCCACCATCCTCCGACATCAGCATTTCTGTGATTAAGTATTACGAAAAAAATACTTCCTACTAAAAAACAATAGGTTATCAAAAAGATGTTTTTTATAAAGATATCAATCCAATTATGTTTTTTAGAGATGCTTCTCTTCAAATTTTCATTCATTTGACAGAAAAAAACGGCCAATGTAATGAGAGGAAAACTTATAAAAGAACCCTCGAAAGGGCTTGTGCGATGAAATGACTCTATAATACAAGAGACCAGAATAAAAATCGCTATAAGCGCCCAAGAGTACAAATTGAATGACTTTAAGCCTATTTTTTTTAGCGATTTTAGCATTCTTTTAGATATCCATAATTGCTATATATTTTTAACACAATCTTTTTGATTCATTCCATCGTACAAAAAAGCTCAGAAAGCACGCAAAACAAAACTACGTGACTAGCCCGAGTTCGAGCATTATATCTCCAAATTTTTGAGCGGTCATTACACAAAGTAATTTATATTTTTAAAAGGATTTAAAAAAAACGTCACTCCCCACGTCATCCCGAGCCTGAGGTATCGTCACAAAAATTGTAAACCTGCAAGAAAAGCGAGATGCGCAGCGCAATTCATGATCTAATGATTACGCCAAAAAACATAAGAGGAATGGTGATGCGCAAAGAGAGTTTATTACAAAATTACTTTAAAGACACGTTTTCATTCATGCATAAAAAGCGCCATCAGATATGTAAAATGGACCGTCTCTTGGGTAATAAACACTTACATCGAGAAATTCGAACTATTTATAAAGCAATCAATAAATTAACAATGGTTTCGTCGCTTTCTGTTATCTGCGTGGATTGGAGCTGTCTTTCATACGCAGATGGAGTTTATTT
>CAMCUM010000088.1 GCA_945878975.1 Legionella genomosp. 1 | reverse complement strand
ACGTTAGAATCGTTATATTACGAGTTTGTTCTTATTTATCAATTGAATGAGCAATTAAATTGGCTCAGTTGTAATTTGACCATCTCCTGGATGCCGCGGACAAGCCGCGGCACGTAGGCGTCGGGGATGAATTGTAAACAGGCCCTATTTCAATTGAAAAATAATAACCTTAATAATCTTTCACGATATTATTTAACACAATCATTTAGGGCGCTTGAACACATGCTGTTCACTTTCTACATCTTTAGACAAGTTATCAATTAGAGCGCGACTGCGACAGGTTTTTCGCATATTTGGGTTGATCTACATAAACGGGGCAAATGCGAATTAGGATCGGATGAGTCTCGATGAATCAACGCAGATGATGTCTGTAAATAATATAATTAGACAATAAATAATTCGATTTAGAAATATTATTTACTATAGATAGGAAACTCATCGCATAATTAGTAAATGCTGGAAAATCGGGTATTGAGCCGGAGATTGAGTAACAATATAACCACATGATAACAATAGATTCATTGTGGTTAATAAAACAATCTTGTTTATGTTTGTATCTAATCTGTAATATATTCCTTTTTATGCGATTAGATTTAATCCTTGAGTTCTGGGTAAAAACCTTATAAATAAAGGGTAAAATGGGTTTTGGTTTACAAAATAAATCGATAGATAATTTTTTTGATTTGAACATAGATGCTTCGTTTATAGTCAAAAATCAGGTGGCTAATTCGCATTTGCCCCGTTTATGTAGATCAACCCTATTCGTTACGGCCAGTATGGTGGTATCGGTTATTATCATGTTTCTGATCAGTATATCGCCTTGTTTAGTAATTTCATCCCATGTGGTGTGTATGAAGCCATCTATATATTCGATGGGGTCATGGATAATAATTCTGATATTCAACCAGATACAATCCATGGAGATACTGGTGCGCAAAGTGAAGTGGTATTTGCTTTCGCCTATTTGTTGGCAATCAAATTAATGCCTAGAATTCGGAACTTCAAACACCTTAAATATTATCGACCTGTTACAACTCATGGCAATAAGTTCGAGCATATTGATACATTGTTTACTAAAGACAAGATCGACTGGGCATTGATAGAAGTTCATTATTACGATATGTTGCGTGTCGTAATGTCGATTCAAAGTGGTAAAATTAAAGCATCAAGGATCCTGCGTAAACTATCTACACAGAGCCGTAAGAATAAGATCTATCAAGCATTTCGTGAATTAGGTCGTGTTATTAGAACAATATTCTTGCTCAATTACATCAATGATATTGAATTGCGCCGGGTCATTCATGCTGCTAGGGGTTCTTTGCGGGAAGGTACGAAATTTCCCAGAACTCCCCTGCAACGCTTTGCCAGTCTAGGCTGCAGCCAATAAATTGATTTTTTTATTGGTTACTAAATTATCTATAACTTCATGTAAATTAAGACATTCCTTCTTGCTGTAGAATTCATATATTCCGATTAAATTAATGTGCTGCCATGCAACAGGAGAGAGTCGAATAACTTTCAACCACTCATCCTCCATTTTATTCAATTTATAATGTTCGTAGAGTCCTGATAGCAGCGACGCATTGTAGAAAATCATGCAATTGGCCAGTAAGCGTGCGCATTCGTTGTTGATGGTGAGTTCAATCTCAGTTTTCCCAGCTAATTTTCTACTACTTATTCTTGCAATGGCCGATCTTAGCTGGTGGTACGATTCGCCACGGTTCAGTGATCGATGAACCGTCTTGCGCATGCCCTCATCATCAATATAGTCAAGCATGTATAAGCTCATGATGATTTTATCAAGCTCAATCAACGCCCGCAGTGTATCGTTCGATTGGTAGGATGATAATTTTTTTACAATAGCGCTTTGGCTGCTCTTCTTTAAGTCCAAGCGTTGCCATTATTCTTAAAATGTTATCCCACTCTTTAACAATCAACTTGGTATTGTCTTGTTTGCTTGGCTTTATCAAAAATTTGTCATAAAGCTTGGGATCATCAAAACTGACAAGGTTCGCCTGTGCTTTTTTATCCAACTGAGTAAATCGTGGCATGAATCGGTAACCAAAAAGATACAATATGATGAAATTCACTCGATTTATGCTGTGCATGTCTCCAGATATAGCAGCTATTTCAATATCACTCGTGTTGCTGTTTAACATATCAAACAGGTAATGGCTTTCATGCTCGTTTGCACCAATGATTTTTGTGCACAGAGGTAACCAATTCGCGCATAACGTGTAAGCCGATACGCCCTGACCAAACCCGAAATATTTTGTTGAAAATCTTGCCATAATTGAATTGAATTTTGTTTCCAATTTCTGACCATCAATGCTGGCATGAATCCCATAGTCAGCGAGAGTATATTTTTCAAATATGGGCAGTTTCTTCATGTGATTCATCACCACGTCGCTTGCTTGTGTTAAAGTCATATGTCGAATAAAATCAGCATAGGTTGACTTTAAGTCATGCTCTTTAACATCACTGATATCTTTCATTTTATTAATATCAATTCCGGTTGCTTTCGCTACAAGGCAGGCTGAAACGACGGCCTCGTCTGCTTGTTTTTTACTGTTCATCGGCAGTATATGCGTGAATTTTTTCATTAATCCAGTATACGTATTAGCAAATTGCAGAATTTCACCAATACTGGTTAATGGTACGTTTTCATAAAAAGGATTATTAACACCATCGTCTGATTTTTTGTATGGCAAATGCCAGCGAACGACTTCGCCTTGTTTATTTTGCTTAAGTTTTATTTTGTTATTTTCTCCTGATGTGATTTTGCCATTTACTTCTTTGTAGCGTGGGGATAATAGGCTAGCAAGATCTTTAAGGATGTCATTGATATCTGTTGCAAGCAGCTTGTTTTCCAAGCGCTTAATGATCGAGTTTTTGTTTTTATCCCAGTCCTGTTTTGGATGCAGTTCATCATTTAGCGATCGATAAGACAGACTATTATAAATGGTGACTGAGCCGTTTTTTATACCATCCTCGATGTGAAGGTAAAGGCCCTCCGGAAGTAACGGAACGGCGAACCGATTTTAGAAAATAAATCGATACAAAGCAATGACTTACTCATGTGGCAATCAATCGTTTTCCGATAATCATGATGAGCATTATTGTTTCAACGTATATTAAATATATTGCATCCACTCATGTTTTTTTGATTAAAATACGCTTAAGTCGGTTCGCTGTTCCGTTACTCCCGGAGGGCCATTTACACATTGATCAATGGGTTCTTTTTGGTGGATCTTGGGGAAGCGCATTGGCATTGGCTTATGGCGAAGCACATCCCACCAAAGTCAACGGCTTCATTCTCCGCGGACTATTTCTAGGAAGAGAACAAGAGACTAAACAAATTTGGCGTGGGATGAGGAATATTTTTCCTGACGCATGGCAAGAAATGGTGAATTTTGTGCCTAAAGAAGAGCAAGCAGAGCTAGAGGAATCATTCTATAAACGTATATTAAATCCTAATCGCCACATTACCCTGCCCGCAGCAAGAGCTTTTATGAAGTATTAGGGTCTGTTGATAATTCAAAACCCTACGTCCCGCGGCTTGTCCGCGGGATCCAGTTAGATCTTTATCAGTGCAATCAGTTGTTGTACTGTTCAATATTCCTGGATCCCGCGGACAAGCCGCGGGACGTAGGGCTTCGTGAGATGAATTGTCAACAGACCCTAGGATTAATCGATAGATATTTTTTTGATTTAAACATGGATGCTTGGTTTATGGTCAAAAATCAGGTGGCTAATTCGCATTTGGGTGAGTAGACCAGCGGAACTTCCCCGCCAGCCCCTCTCAGAACCGTACGTGAACCTCTCGGTTCATACGGCTCCCATCAAGCAAAGCTTCTTCCTACCCCAACTTCCCAATGCGCAAACAAAGTCGGCTTCTTTTGCT
>CAMCUM010000087.1 GCA_945878975.1 Legionella genomosp. 1 | reverse complement strand
GCGCCACTGTACTCGCGGCTGAAAGAGCCGTCGAAAAAGTGCCGACCCAGACCTGGTGTGTACGTAGAAGCGGTTTTCGACCAACATTAGTTCCCAATTGGGTTGATTTACATAAACGGGGCAAATGCGAATTAGCCACCTGATTTTTGATTATAAACCAAGCATCCATGTTTGAATCAAAAAAATTATCTATCGATTAATCCTATAAGTTGGGGTATGACAAGCATCCGAGTGAAAAGATACTCTAAGCTTATTTATAGAACACAATAAAGCCAAATCAGAAAATTACAGTCTTTTTTGTTTTAATTCCAATCAAATTACCGCTCTCAATTTGCTGGCATTTATTATTCATTGTGAGCATTAATGGTCGGGTTAATTTGATATTAACTCATAATTTAGGTTAAGAATGGCTTAGAGTATCTTTTCACTCGGATGCTTGTCACACCCCACTATCATTTGGCCATTGAAAAACATTACTACAGCGTCCCTTATCGATTTCTAAAAGAAATTATCGATGTGCGCATAACATCCAATACGATTGAGTGCTTTCATAAAGGAAATCGCATTGCATTACATAGGCGTATGCTAAAACCAGGGCACAGTACTATTCATGAGCATATGCCGCGAGCCCATCAAGATTATGCAGAATGGACACCCGAACGTATGCACGCATGGGCACACAGTATTGGTCCCAATACAGGGAAGCTAATTAAAGAACTAACACAAACCCATAAAATCCCTGAGCAATCGTATCGCAGTTGTTTGGGGATTTTACGAATGAGCAAACAGTATGGGAAAGAACGGCTAGAGAATGCGGCGATTCGCGCACTTCATATCGGCGCTATTCGCTATAAAAATATCGAATCAATCTTAAAAAGTGGATTAGATCAGCAGCCATTACCCCTGCCCGACAGCACGTTAATGGCTGCTGAACCAATCCTTCTCCATGACAATATTCGTGGACCTAAGTACTACCATTAACCATTACCAAGGAGATATATTATGTTAACACACCCTTTGTTTGAGCAGTTAAAAACGTTGCGCTGGCAAGGCGTATTAGAGGCATTTCAAGAGCAAATTGGAACACCAGATATCAACCGCTTATCATTCGATGAGCGGTTTGCATTGCTAATTGAGCGTGAGTGCCTTGTCAGAGACAACAGGAAATTGACCAATCGATTAAGACAAGCAAAACTTAAGGAGCAAGCTTGTATAGAAGATATTGACTATTCTTGTGAACGCCAACTGTCTAGAACGGTTATCACTCGTTTAGCACAATGCAATTTTATAGCCAGAAAAGAGAATCTATTAATCACAGGTCCGACAGGTACAGGAAAAACCTATCTTGCTTGCGCGTTTGCTAATCAAGCCTGCCGCCAAGGATACGGTGCGCGATATATTCGCCTTCCAAAGTTATTTCAAGCCATTACTATTGCCAAAGGCGACGGTAGTTATATCAAACTAATGGAGCATGTTTCAAAACTTTCACTACTTGTCTTGGATGATTGGGGGGTTGCGCCAATGACTGATGCAAACAGGCGAGACTTATTGGAAATCATTGATGACCGATATAATCAGGCCTCTACTTTGATAACAAGTCAGCTTCCTGTCAATACCTGGCATGACAGCATAGGGGATGCAACTCTAGGGGATGCAATCTTAGATCGTTTACTCCATAATGCTCACCGTGTTGAGATTAATGGCCCCTCAATGAGAAAAAATAAAGCAAAAAATTTGAACAAAGAGGATGTTTAACTGTATAATAAAACCTTGCGTCGCTTCGCTCCGAGTGATCCACTTCGTTCGGAATCAGTGATCCAGATGCGTCGGAATTGCTGATCCACATCGCTCGGAATTAGTGATCCACTTCGTCGGAATACGCACTTGGATTCACATTGATGATTTGGTCAGTGCGATTTCATTCTTACTAAATAAACCTGAGCTAAGTGGCCCATTTAATGTAACTTCTCCACAACCTGTTTCTCAGGCTCAATTTGCACGGGCATTAGCGAAAACAATGCATCGACCTTTGTTATTTAAAATGCCTGCCTTTTTAATTCGATTATTATTTGGAGAAATGGGAGAATGTCTGCTACTCAAAGGCCAGCGAGTCATACCAACACGCCTATTAGACAACGGATTTCAATTTCGTTATCCATCAATAAAAGATGCTTTCAGACATGAATTCCAATAGCACGCAAATACCTATTGGTAGTACAATGTCGCCTATTAATTTACCATCAGAAAAATGGAGTTTGGGATGAAAAAAGCATTATTAGCTCTAACTTTATCTCTTTCTTTTAACTCATATGCTGGTATATGGGCTACAACTGTTCATAGCAGAGCTAATTGTTCCAATAACGAGTCTATAACTTGGTGGCTAGGACATCCTTATGATTGGCGTGTTGTAAGCATTCATACGAACATTTATGGAGGCTCTCACCGTATAGATACAGGATATGCTGTAACATGGAGACAAGCGGCAGTTCATTGGAAAGAGGCGCCTATGAAAGAACCACCAGATCGCCGATGGATTGTCTCTGGCTATCATTATTTAAGTGACTATGGAAACGGAAAATTCCCGTTTGATACAACGAGCGCTACTGATTGCAGTATTTACAATGGCTGGTGGGATCATTAATAAATGCAACCAATATAAAGGGATAAAAATGAATAAAAAATTATTATTAACCGGAATATGCGCCCTGTTTTCTCTAAATGTAATGGCAGATAGCCAGAAAGCTTTAACAATAAAGGCTATAAACATAAAAAATAAAGAAATTCTTTCTAAAGCAGGTCTTTCAATACCTGAATACAATCAAATCAATATCGTTCCAGCAAACAAATATCTGGGCAATATCAAGATGGGTGTTACACAAAATGCAAATGACGAGCATATGGCAAAAAAAATGAGAGAATATCTGAGCATGAACAATGAGCAACAAAAAAATGGTTATGTTAAAGACACCGAGCCAAGAGCAAAAGAGTTAATGGAATTAAAACGTATTGCCCCATATCAGAAAAAAAGATACAAAGGGGTTCTTTCTCCAACAAGCACTCATTTAAGAGCATCTAATGACGAGCTGAAATTAGCTTATACTTTTGTTGGTGTTCCAAGAGAAGAAATGAATACTAATATTGGAGTTGTTCCATATGGTGCATACAAATCAGTAAAAAATGGAGATAATGCAGATGGATGGGACGGTGCTGTGCAATTCTTTGAAAAAAAAGGCATAGGCAGTTGTGCTTATACTGAGCATAATAGAAAAATTGCTGGTACTGGAGTTGAGTTGATAAAAGAGTTGGTTACTTACGATGTTAATAACAAACCTACTATTGTGTTGGTAAAGGGCAATAAAAATACGGGGTTTGTTTATAAGCTAAAATGGTATGACAATATTTTTAGCAGAGAAATCGAATGCGCCAATCCTGAATTCAACCAACAATTACGAACGGAAGTAATTGACTTAGCTAATCGAATTGATTCATATCAGCAATGATTAGATATAAAAGAGAAGCAAATTATAAAAACTCGAAACTAATTCGGATTATCCAAGGTGTAAAACCATATTTATCACAAATTTTCGATTTTTACCATGTTCGCCGTTCGGTAAATTCAAGCCCATATTTTTCATAAACTCCTGTTTGAGATAGATAAGGTACGTTATCTATCTCAAACTTTATACCAATAATTATAAAATAGATAACGAATTCTATTCCTTATGATAAATATTAAATACTAATATGATTTTTTTATGCTTAATCCCACATTCCGCACCCACTTTTATGAATAAATTCCCCAATATTTTTCACCGAGGCAATCAAGTATTACCTTCTGACGCGGGCTAATATTAAGAACTATCTTCATCTCCTGCTTAATACAAAGTTCATGGATCCCCATGAAGCACCAAA
>CAMCUM010000086.1 GCA_945878975.1 Legionella genomosp. 1 | reverse complement strand
TGTCACCGCAGCGCGGTACTTACTGTTTGGGGCAAACACACCATGGAATCGAGTTAAGTGAAACCGAGGCTTAGGCACCAAGGCTGCCAGTCGAGCAATGAAATCCAATGGCTCAAATACTACGTGTGTCGTCCCGTTTTTGTAGGGTGATTCTATTTACAGCATATGATTTAAACGGTTTAAAACTACCAAACCGCATAGTTATGGCGCCATTAACCAGGAGTCGTGCCACACATGGCACCGACACACCCCATGCTTTAAATGCGACTTATTATAGCCAACGTGCAACAACTGGATTAATCATTTCAGAAGCCACTCAGATTTCTCCAACGGCCAAAGGCTATGCCTGGACACCAGGCATCTATTCTGAGGCTCAAAAAGAGGGTTGGAAACTAGTAACCAATGCCGTGCATGCTGCTGGTGGACGTATTTTTGCGCAATTGTGGCATGTTGGTCGTTTTTCACATCCGTCATTACAACCAAATGGCGCAACACCGGTTGCACCATCCGCGATTGCAGCACCAAAAGGATCTAAAACTATTATTGAAACGGGTGAGTTTTTAGAATTAGACACCCCACGCGCTCTAACTATCGACGAAATTAAACAGATTGTTCGTGATTATCAACAAGCCGCACAACTAGCAATCGACGCTGGATTTGACGGAGTGGAAATCCATGCTGCGAACGGCTATTTGATTCAACAATTTATGGCGGATGCTTCGAATCAACGTACTGATCTATATGGTGGCTCTATCTCAAATCGTTTGCGTTTTGCTTTTGAAGTGGTAACGGCTGTTATTGACCAAATTGGTGCTCAAAGAACTGGAATACGACTATCGCCAACCAGCTCCTCCAATGGCGCAATCGACAGCACCCCTTTCAAACTGTACTCACAGTTGGTTCGAGAGTTAGATAGTTTACATCTTGCTTATGTGCATGTAATTGAAGGCACCACTGGTGGTTCGCGTGAAACTTCAGCAGAGTTTGATTTTCATGAACTCCGAGCATTGTTTCGTGGCACCTGGATGGTGAACAATGGCTATGACTACCAGCTGGCGATAGAAGCCGTTTCAAGTGGATATGCTGATTTGGTAGCATTTGGTAAACCTTTTATTGCTAATCCTGATTTGGTAAAGCGCTTTGCTGAACATCTGCCTTTGAATCAACCTGATCCGAGCACATTTTATGGTGGGAATGAAAAAGGATATACGGATTATCCGTTTGCTTAACACGCTCCGAGATTGGGCCTTGGCCCAATCTGCTTAATACATGTATGCAATCAAGTTCAGCACAAGCCCACTATTAACCTCTGCGGGATCTCTAGCAATATACTGATTCATATAACTGACATTAAGACCTATGTTTGGCGTAAATTTATAATATATACCAACAAAAACACGATTTTGGTCGAAAGTGGAGGTTGCAACCCATGGTACAGATTTCACATTTAAAAAAATCTCATCATTTAAAGCAAAAGAAATCGTTTCATTAACTGGAATCGTCCAATAAGCCCGCTCACGAAGCCGCACGGCCCACTCCGAGGACTCAAAACCACGACGTTGCTCCACTCGTAATCTGGATGCAAACTCATCCGAAAATGGTCTACGCCACATGATCTGCTCCCAAACACGGTACTCATTGATGACTACATTTTCAACGTCCTCAGCAACATTATTGTTATCTGAATAATTAGTATAAGTTTGCCCGAGCCAAATTTGTAATTGAGGCTTAATGGTTGTACCGATGCCTGCATTGAGTAAAGACTGTTCATAGGTACCAGCACTACCAACCAATCGAATCTGCGGTTCAACCGCATAAAGCAATTCATCATGCTTACCAAAATAACTAGCCAACCCCCATAGTTTTGTATAGCTTTCACTATAAACCAACTGGGAAATTAGACTGAGCACCCCTGCAATAACCAAACGTAAAATATACATTCGTTCCTAATTCTCTCTCCGTCGCAACATAAACTCATTTTTTATCATGAGCATTTTTTGCAAAGCTATCCCTATTTCGTAATTCCTTCAGTTTTGCACCTATTTTGATTTCCAAACCCCGCTCCACAGGTTGATACCAATGCGGATCTGTCATTCCATTAGGCAAATACTGTACCCCAGCGGCAAATCCATCCGGTTCATTATGCGCATAACGATAGTCTTTGCCATGCCCTAATTTTTCCATTAATCCGGTAGGTGCATTGCGTAGATGATTCGGCACATCGTGTGATTTATCTTGGCGCACAAAAGCTTTGGCTTGATTATAAGCTTGATACCCAGCATTACTTTTTGGCGCTACCGCTAAATAAATCACTGCTTGAGCCAAAGCCAACTCCCCTTCTGGAGAACCTAATCTATCATACGTTTGTGCGGCATCGTTTACGATCTGCTGTGCGCGTGGATCAGCCAATCCGATATCTTCCCATGCCATTCTCACGATGCGCCTAGCAAGATATTTGGGATCTGCCCCACCATCGAGCATACGACACAGCCAATACAGAGCAGCATCTGGATTCGAACCACGCACTGATTTATGCAATGCAGAAATTTGGTCGTAAAAATAATCACCTGATTTATCAAAGCGTCGCGTATGTTGACTGACTATTTGTGCAATGTCTTGGCTGGAAATCTTATAAACCTCTTGCTGCGATGCAAATACATC
The DNA here is from genome assembly GCA_945878975.1 of Legionella genomosp. 1. Taxonomy (GTDB): domain Bacteria; phylum Pseudomonadota; class Gammaproteobacteria; order Legionellales; family Legionellaceae. The sequence continues at coordinate 1,863 of CAMCUM010000086.1, read as the reverse complement.
AATTTGTTCTAGTACATTTAGTAAACGTCGAGCATCGCCATCCGCATAATCAATCAGTAATTCAATGACACCCGCTTCAAACTCTAAATGCCCTAGTTTTTTCAGTTTGGCACGGTGTATCAAGCATTTAAGGTCATCATGATTGAGAGATTGCAATACATGGACTTGGGTTCGCGATAACAACGCATTATTGACTTCAAAAGATGGATTTTCAGTCGTTGCACCGATCAGCGTTACCAAACCTGATTCGGTATAAGGTAATAACGCATCTTGTTGCGCTTTATTAAAACGATGAATTTCATCAATAAATAAGATTGTTTGGAGCTGCATAGCTTGATGTTTTTTAGCCAAATCCATGGCGGCACGAATATCTTTAACCCCAGCAAATACAGCTGATAAGGGAATCCACTCATAGTTAAATGCTTTTGCAGCAAGGTTTGCAAGTGTGGTTTTCCCAACGCCTGGGGGACCCCATAGAATCATGGAATGAAGCTTCCCTGAGTCAAATGCGATTCTTAAAGGTTTTCCTGGGCCTAATAAATGCTTTTGCCCAATGACCTCAGATAAGTCCCTAGGTCTTAATAATTCTGCAAGAGGTACGGCGGTTGCGCTAGTATTTGGATTCATTTTTCTCTTTCGTGACTTTAAGGATCTACCTTTTCAACGGTACAATTAACCACATCAACGCATAAATTATCAACGCTGATCCGCCTGCTAATGCAAACCCCACAAAGCCCAAGCGCACAATAGTAGGATCAATATTAAAGTATTCGGCCAAACCCATGCATACACCACCAATCATCCGGTCTTGCTGTGAACGATAGAGCTTTTTTATGCGATCTGTCATGACATCACTCCTGAGAAAGGTCTACAGTGTAACATATTGGATAAAATAGAATAAGATTTAGAGAGTTAAAACCTTATTTAGCTAGGGCGTGTCATCAATTAGTTTTTCGAAGCGAAAATTGAGATAATTAGATCGGTTTGCAGCCGAAAATACTAATTGATGACACGCCCTAACTCTTGCAACAGTTGTTTTCTAAATCTGCGGCAATCTACTTCCGGTACATGACGAGGGCTGCCATCAAACCGCTGCTTGCTTCGCGCGGATTCTTTTTGAATTTTAGCCAATACATTCGCAGGTCGTTGCAATTTGCCCGCGATAATCTGTGCAGCAAGTCGAGCTTGATGATCAGCTAAAGGCCAAATGCAGCCCTGAGGTTGAAATAAACCGATAAAATATAGATTTTCTAATTCAGGATGCATCATCTTTAGATATAAAGGAATTTCTTGTGCTTGGCGATAATCCAAGAATGTGGCTTCAAAAAAAGGGAAATCAATCATATATCCAGTAGCAAAAATGACAGTATCAAATTCTTCACAAGATCCATCTGAAAAATGCACAGTATCTTTATCAAAACTTTGTATTTTACCCCGAATTTTTATTTTACCGTGCCGGATAAAATAGAGTAATTCGGAGTTAATCGTAGGATGGGTACTCAGAGGCTTATTGATGGGATTCGGTAATTGATACTTCGCATAACGCCCCTGAACAATTCTTAAGACCCACTTAGCCAACTGTTGTTGCACCCGAAACGGCAGCCAGGCAATTTTTCTATACAAAACATCGGTCGGTTTACCAAAGATAAATTTGGGAAAAATATGCTGTCCCTGACGCGTACTGACAGTCGTACTAGATGCCACGCGCGCAATGTGAGTATAGGAATTATAAACACCCTATTCCCTAATTTCCGAAAATACCGTGATCAAGAAACAGCCAAAACCAAGTCTTAATAAACCACACCTACCTGCGTTTTATCGTCATTCAACCCATGCTGTGTAAAAAATTTAATAGGTGCCTCT
>CAMCUM010000085.1 GCA_945878975.1 Legionella genomosp. 1 | reverse complement strand
TTGACGATACCCCAGAAACCAACGTCATCGATTTCAACCAGCGCCGAAAAACATAGCAAACGTATCGACCGCTTATTTTTACGCTTTGCTGCTATGTATGGCCACGTTTGGAAAAGCCTGTACAAAAGTGATGAGTTTCTGGCTTTTACCAAACAAGAGTGGCGCGAGGCCCTGACTCGATTTGATGACGACGTTATCGCAAAAGCGCTTACGCATAGCCAATGTCATTGGGCATACCCACCAACCCTGCCCCAGTTTATCGAATGCTGCAAAGCACACAGCAATAATGTTTATGTCATACAACCGCATACACCTTCTAGAAATTTCGAAGTTGCGCATGCGGCATTAAATAAAATCAGAACCATTTTGAACATGAAATCACGCTAAAGGAGACCATTATGCTGCTATTTACTCGAGGAATCGGTGAGGAAATTATAATCAACCAAGGAGACATTAAAATCAAAGTCATCACTACCATCAACAACAAAGTCGTCATTGGCATCCAAATGCCAAAGCAAATGCAGGTCGATCGTAAAAAAGCTTTCCAACCAATGCTCAAGGATAGAGTATGAAACGTTTCAGCGCCTTAACACTCGCTGCAATGGCGAGTCTTCTTGGCAGCATCTCCTCTGCTGCCAATCTCACTCAAATTAATCGTTATGCCACGGTAGAAAATAAAGCTTTGGCCGCGCAAATCAATCCGCTCCTCGCGGTTCAAAAGGTACATTTCCCACAGCAAATCACCACCGTGCATGCAGCACTTGATCACTGGTTACAGTATTCAGGTTTTCAAATGGCGCCCATCACAGAACAAAGCCCTGCTTTGCGTGAAACAATGCTCCTACCTTTGCCATCAGTGGCCCGAGATTTAGGACCACTGACTGTCGAAGAAGGTCTCTTGGTTTTGGTTGGTAAAAATGTCTTTACCCTTTCCAAAGACCTTTTGCATCGCAAAGTTAATTTCGCCCTAAGACCACAGTATCAACCCAAAAGAGGAACAAAAGCATGAATAAAATACCATTAAAGCTAGTGTCTATGGGTGCCGTTGTCATGTTGATAATTGGGATCGGCGTTTATATGGCCATTCATACATCTGTAAACCCACAGGTAGATAACCATTCTGAGGCCCTACTCACTCATCTCACCACAATCCAAAAACGCCTATCCACCATCGAACAGGTTGTCAGCCACACAGACAGCCCAAACTTAGAACCGATTAAACAACAATTAAATCTGTTATCTAATCGTATCAACCAATTACAAACCATTAACCCAGAACAATTGACGCAAACCGAAAAAATCTTACACGAACAACTCAATACCATTCAAACAGTGGTCAATCATTTAGATAAAACCACAACACCCATCACATATCTTGCGGCTAATGACTTACCTTTTCACATCCTAAGCCTCGACAGTATCCAACATATTCCAGTTGCAAGTGTTGATTATGATTTCAAGGTCATTCCACTTGAGAAAGAGGACAAGCTTGCTAGTTGGAAACTGATTAGGGTGGATTACGCCAAACAACAGCTTGAATTTGAAAATTCTAAAAAAGAACGAGTTCTGATTACTCGTGATCACATTGGATAAGACTATGATGCTAAAACCGTCTATTGCAAGCCTGCTCATCGTTTTAAGTGGAAAAACGTTTGCGGAGTTTTCTATTCCGGGCATTGCGACATCATCGCTCAATGCTTTGTATGCTTCTGATAAAACACTAGCACAAACGGGGCTTTCTCAAAACATTGACGATATTATTTCTGACCAAGACATTCATGCTGTCCAGCTAAGTGTCGAACAAATCCATGAGGCCAAAGTCTGGGGGTTAAGTCCAAACGAAGAAAAACGTTACGTCCTATTGATGCAAAACAAAAGTGCGATTTATTACGACGGCCTTCGCCAAACCCCTATTGATATTCTAGGTATCAATGCCAGAACTCAACAGGAACGCGACCATTTTGCAGAGCTGTCGGCTCTTTTTGAAGCGCAAAAGGTCTCTAAAAACATTGCTTGGAATAACGCTTTTTATGTTGCTTATAACAAGCTATTTAAAGACGTTCCTGTAGTAGGCAAAACTGATTTATCACGCTACTCGCCCAGACAATACAAACCCATTGCCTTGGAGCCTAATGATAATCTCTATTTTTTTATCAAGCCTACTGATGCCGTTAAAATCATTTTATTAAGCCTCTCTGAAGCGCTCAAAAGTACAGCGAGCACTCACTTACATATTATGTTGCTCAACACGGATGATATAGGCATTCAAACCTGGGCTAGTCGCCATCAAATACCCAAGGAAATGGTTGCAAGCAATCAAATCAGCCTGAATCACGGGGAATTGAATTTTAGCGCGCTTCAGGATATGAGCAAAAAAACACCGCTGCTGCTTTTGGCTCGGAACAATACTTCCACTGTCGTTGATTTGGGGAGGTTTTGAGTGAGACAAAATCATCCATCCAAAAAGACAAATCACCCTGTTCTTACTTTGCTTAAAACTGGCATGCTAGCTTGGATTATTTTATTGGCATGGGCTGGCTATGGATGGATACAGCATGGATTCACTCATGCTCTGAATGCCGTTCAAATCCTAGCAACAAATCAAATAGAACTCGTATCATATTTTGTGCATGTCGTAAAGATTCCAAGCGTCACAAATCAAATGCCGTTCAGCAATATCTCAGTAAATGATCTAAACCCGTTTCTTATTCTGGTCATGCAGGTTTGGACAATATTATGCGCAATCACTCATGTGATAACCATCAAACTGTGCATCATAGCCCTTAGTATCCCTTTATTCACATTGGCTATCTTGGCAGGTCTTGTTGACGGACTCTCTCAACGTTCAATTCGAACTGCAAGTCTCGGGCGTGAATCAACCTACATTTTCCATAAATCAATTCCCGTGATTAGAAGAATTTTCGTGATGCTCGTGCTCTTGTGGTTGAGCCTTCCAGTCTCACTTTCACCCTCACCACTATTTCTAAGTCTTGCGGTATTGATGGGGTTGTTAGCAAGTCTTAGTGCTAGTCGGTTTAAAAAATACTTATGAGGATCATAATGAAAAAATTATTGCTGATGTGTTGTTTGGGATTGGCTAGTCTCAGCGCTACTGCATCTCAGTCTGAGCTCAATAACATACTGGCGCGCGTGATTAACCAAATCAACACAACCCTCCCTTTGCTGGATGAGGCAAAAAATGAAATCGACCCGAACAGCAGGATTCAGCTCCATATCGAATCATTTGAGGGTGAAGATGGCAAACAACACCCAGGCGTCAGAAACGATTTAATTACTATTCGCAATGCACTGATTGATTACATCAATAAACCTGCCATTGAACCTAAAACCATCAAACCACTTGAGTTTGATTTCATAGAGAAATAATGATGCTCAATTCAATTGCCACCAATTTTTCTCATGCCTTCTATGACGCAGGCGGTCAAAAAGCCATCGTGTATTGCAACCTCATACGATTTATCGCCGTGATGTCGGTAATCCTAGGCGTTATGTGGGCCTTGCACCATTTTTTAGGAGATGAAGCTAAAGAATCAGATGGCTTTATGTATCGACTAGGTACTCGGACCGTACGCCTTTGTATTGGTCTTGCGCTATTTATCATTTTTTTAACAACCGGAGGTGTCAAATCATGAAAAAAATCCTTACCCGAATGCTGGTAGGTTTTGTCAGTCTTAATTACGCACCCGTATTACTTGCAGAAGGTAGTGGGTGGTTTCCTCAAGTACCCGCCTCAGACAATATGATGGGCAATGGCAAAACGGCTATGACGGTCACTGGCAATTACGTCAAACAGGGTATGTCATTGATTCTGTTTATCGTGGCGGTTGGTATGTTCGTCAAATTCATTGCAACCGTATCTCATGGCATTGAAGAGGCTAAGAAAAGTGAAGGCGGATCGCTTGCGGTCTTTGGTACTTTTACTGTCATGGCCATTATCTACCTGGCTATCAGTATTGCCACCGGATACCTGGGTTACAACATCATCACTAAATTTCAAATATAGAGGTGTCTATGCAAAACCCATCCAGTCGACATTTGTCTTATGAATTCAAAGCTTATAAGGAACTAACCTTGCGAGAATTGTTTTTTATCACGCTTATCACAACGATTGCCATTTGTACGGGCTTCGTTTTCATAGGACTCATGCTTGGATGGGCTGTGATTCTGGGATGCCTGGGTTTTTTGGTGGGCTTTATTGTATCCATCACCATGCTGCCAAAACCTATTTCACGCCTCAAAGCCAATAAGCCTCATGGATATTTGCTAAAACAAGCACTGATAAAACTGGCTGATGTTGGTCTCGTTCAATCGCCATTTATTTCTTATCAAGGTCTCTGGCACGCCTCTAAATCTGTTCGGAGGAAAGATGTTTAAATACTCTCAGCAATCCCCTCATTTTAGGTCACGCAAAAAATCAGTCCAAAACCCTTGTTTTTGGAGTAAATTATCAAAATTTTGCATCAGATTGTCTTGTTCTTCTTGAGTGAATCTGAAGAAAAATCTGTAATAAAACTGACCTTGTCTAAA
>CAMCUM010000084.1 GCA_945878975.1 Legionella genomosp. 1 | reverse complement strand
TCTCCTTTAATTGCTTCTAAAGCAATTTTAGCCTTCTCTGCAGGAGTGTATTTTTTGCGCTGTTCGCTCATCTCGCCTCCAATGGTTCTGACGAGAATTATATCTTAACTTTTTAAAATTTTGGTCCGAATTTTTTGACCCACTTCTGTTGGCTGGTATTCAGGCGATATACCCCGGCCCCAACACAAGTCGTCGGAACAAGTTGCATGCGGTTCACCCTTATTTATTGAGGGGACTGGAGATCACTCGCCCTAATCAGGTGTGGATGGTTGATATTACATATCTGCGCTTGAATGGCGGATTCATGTACCTAGTGGCCTTGATTGACGTGCATAGTCGTTATATTGTTAGCTGGTCATTGTCGAACACTATGGATACTGGGTTCTGCCTTGATGCGCTGAAGAAAGGTCTGCTTTACGCACAGCCAGAAATCATTAATAGTGATCAGGGTTGTCAGTTCACCAGCGAAGATTGGGTGGATTACTTAAATGAATGGAATATCAATATCAGCATGACAGGCAAGGGACGATGTCTCGATAATGTTTGTATAGAGCGGTTTTGGCGCAACTTTAAGCGTGAAAAATTTTATCTCAATGAGTTCAATAAGGTAAAAGAGCTACGAGCCGCCATTGAAGAGTATGTTGAATTTTATAATCAACGACGTTGGCATCAATCGTTGAATTATAAAACTCCTGCAGAAGTTTACTTCGAGCGGGAACGGGAGGCTTGTGGATATGTGGACGCGTCCTTCGGACCAGCCAGCGCCCTGCGGGACGTGTGGACAAGCCATGGACAACGCATAAACCCCGCGTTGTCCACAGCTTGACCACACTCGCTGGCTTCGCGACCACATACCCACAAGCTCAATAGCAGGATTTTTTATTATTTTTAAAAGGCTAAAGGCTCCGAAATATTTTAAAGATCGTGGTCTAGACAGTGGGGGTCATTTCACTGAATATTGGAACACCTTTGGAGCAAATTTATCTCTTGGTTAACAATGTTGATTTTGTTCAGTGCATGGGTATAGATAAAATTGGTTTCCAGAGACAAGAATTTGATGAAAATGTAACAGAGAATATAAAAAAACTAAGAGAAAAATTTACAGATTTAATAATCTCTGTTGATGGGGGAGTAAGTCTTGAGACTGGTGCAATGCTCGTAGAAGCAGGTGTCTCTAAGCTTGTTGTCGGTTCAGCTATTTTCAACACTGAAGACATCATTGAAACAATAGAAGAATTTAAAAATTTAGGATAAAAATATGATTAAACTTATTATGTTTGATTTCGATGGAGTTATAGATAATAACTATGAACTTAATTTTGAGTTGAGTCAGGGAAAATTTTTAGATTTCACTAGAGAAGAACATAAAAAACTATTTGAAGGAAACGTTCATGTCGAAAGAGAAAAATTAAAAGGAAGAGACACTGGCTTTGATTTTTTGAAACATTTAAGTAGTACTAGAAAAACAAGAAAAATAAAGGATGAAATGAAAGAAGTTTTAGAAAAGTTATCAAAAAATTATGATTTAGGTATAATATCCTCTTGTTACGAATATGGAATAAAAGAATATCTTGAAGCTAACCAGATTCACAATTTATTTTCTTTTTTGTACGGACTTGAAACGCATAAATTAAAAACTCATAAATTTAAAAAAGTTTTGGGTGAATTTAATTTAAAAGAAGATGAATGTATTTTTATTACGGATACGCTGGGTGATATTTTGGAAGCGAATGAGGTTGGAATAAAAACCATTGCAGTAGATTTTGGTTATCATGAAAGAGAAAGATTAGAAAAAGGGAATCCACTTCAAATAATTTCTAATTTTGAAGAATTGATTAATGCTATTAAAAATGTCAATTAATTGTTATAATTTAATTATCTAAAAATGTCTTCATTAACCCCCAGTTTCAGGAAAGATGTCGCGTCTGAATTAAATTAAATTCAAGGGGCGGAATTGGAGTTCCTGATGAGACAAGTCACAAAATATACAGATGCAATCAAAGCCAGTGTGTTATCTAAATTATTAGCGCCTAATAGCCCCGGTGTTATAGAATTAGCCAAAGAATTTAATATACCTAAAGCGACTATACACACATGGGTGTTCAATATGAAGAAGAAAGACATTAAGAAAGAGTCGCCTCAACAACGCCCGAAGGATCAATCAGCAACGTCTAAATTTCAAGCCGTAATCGATACAATGGGTAAAACAGAGCAAGAACAAAGTGCGTACTGTAGAACACAGGGGATTTATTCTAATCACATAGAGGCTTGGAAACAGCAGATGCTGGAGAGCCTTGGTGCCGTTAGACCTATAAGTACTGCTTCCATTACCAAAGAAAGCAAGGCTGCAACTCAGCAAATGCAAGACGAGATGAAGCAATTAAAGCGGGATTTAAATAGAAAAGATAAAGCCTTAGCGGAATTAACTGCTTTGCTGATCCCAGCTAAAATTGAAATATGAAGCAGAGGGAAATGAAAAAGCATTGGCTAAATTGAAAAAAATCTCCCCGGTAGCTTGGCAACATATCCATTTTCAGGGGCACTTTATTTTCTCAGGGGATAAAATCATTGATCTTGATTCAATAATAAACAATGTTTTCTTGGGTGATTCTAAAAGATCTGTTGTGGCCAAAAAACGTCCGGAAATTTCGCCGGTTCCGGGCTAGAACCCCGTCTACTAATTCGTTCTTTAGACACTCAAGAGCCTGGTTGTCTATAAATCGATATAACAGACATGTTTTATTATAGATATTGGTGTCAAATAATCGCGATCCTCTGGGGTTCGCGAACTCACGCAAAAATGTAACTTACAGCACGTACTATTTTTTTATTCTCATCAAAGCAGCCCACCAATTCCATGTCTTTCTACAATATTAAGCAATTTAAGAATTGCTCCATGAGCATGGCGCTTTCCCTGTTCTAAACCTCGTACCATTGCAGGACTAACATTTAAATATTTCGCAAATACAGCCTGGCTTAAACTCTGCTTTTTTCGTAACATCTGAATTTCCTCTCCTGTAAATTCATGTAATACAGGCAAGTCTTCTTCTGTAAGATTCCTTAATGTTTTTTTATCTATGATTTCTGCTCTATATAGACCGTGCGCTAAATCATTAATAGTATCTTGTATATTAGACATTTGTGTTTACCTCGCAAAGTTCGCCTAAACTTACTAAATTTTTAACCTGTTCATCCGTAAGTGTGAACATAATATCGGACAGTTGTTTTAATTTTTTTAATTCCGAAGTTGTTACATTTTCTTTATCATTTTTGGAAAACAAATGCAGCCAATAAATCCCATTATCCTTTTTAAAAGCTAAAATACTTCTGGAGCCTCCACTTTTTCCGCGTCCCTCTTTTGTTGCAATCCTTAATTTATAGAGCCCAGCTCCTAAGGAATACTTTAGTTGCTCCTCTCTGCTTAAATTAAAAAATTCATTTAGAGTATCAATTAAAATTTGATCTCTTAAATTAGCTCTTTTCGCTTCACTACTAAATTTTTTTATTTTTAGGTGTTTCATAGAAGATTCCACGTGTAATACTGTGTATTATAATACATTGTATTACATATTTCAATTCTCAATAAACGACCGTTTTTTGATACCCTTGGAATCTAAAAATTAGATCGTTGATTTACAAGTCTTCTACAATATCAATTTGACATCTCATTATCAAAATTTCAAAAACTCATCATATCGCGTATTTTTCAAGTACAAAATTTATAAAGAAAATGTTACTTTTTTAGCTCTCTCAAGAGTTTCTTCGCCGCCCATTTCTATTACGGTATCATGCGCATTCTCATTTAAAATCTCTTGAACAAAGCTAAGTGCCTTGACGGGGAAAATTCTGTAAATTTGATCTCCCACCAGTTTGGTAACTTCATCAATCATAACCAAAGTCATTTCTCTAGAATATGCCAAGCATTCTGCTGTATGTTCCGTTGAAATGTTTTCTTGATCCACTCCAATTAACCTAAAGAATTTGCCGCTTACTTCACTGGTCTTTTGATAACTTTGGTATTCATCAAGCATCGCACAAATATTTACATATTGCAGATAGTATTTTTTTCTTGACGTAAAATATTTTGGATTGCGTTCACCATCCAACAATTGTCTAAAATCGTACAATATTGTTAATTGTTGGCGATAACTCGGAGCGTCCTTATATGTTGCACATGTTAAATACAAAGCCACTGTAAGCTTAGCGCAAGCTGTGGCAGCTATCTCATGAACCATACATGAAGACATAATGCTTTTATATTTTTCAGCCACCGCTCTTTCTCTTTCAGGGAGTATTTTTTCCATAAAATCCCCAAGCTCTCCTCTTACCATGTCCTGAGAGACGTATTCAATGAGCCTTTTTGTCTTCGTCATTTTTTACCTCCAAATGACATTGCTTTACTTAAATCTTCCATCATTGCTTCTTCATCACTTAGAATCTGATCGATAATGAGTGGTGATATTTCTTCTATGATTTCCTCTGGCCAATGCATGTTTTTTTGCATAAAACCTAGAAATTCAACGCAAATAATATGTTTTGCTTCTCTAGGTAAACTTTTAAGACTAGAAAACGCGTGACGCATTACTATATCTAAATGTTGAGATACTATTTCTATAGCATTCTCTGAAATTTCATTATTAATTTTCCTTAAGTTTACTCTTTCAGTGGTACTTGTTTTTTCTTGTTCCCCCAAAACTCCAACAGCCTGCTCTGCACCCATAATATTAATCAATTGCTCAAAATCACCTCGTTTCCCTTTATTAGTGATCGCTTGCAGTATTAAAGAAGCCCTATATTCATAGGGCGTGTTTACAATTCATCCCCGACGCCTACGTGCCGCGGCTTGTCCGCGGCATCCAGACGATCTAAATCAACGACAAATATCTTCATATAGATCACGCCAATCTGGGTTTAGGGTCTCAATTAAATTTAATTTCCACTGTC
>CAMCUM010000083.1 GCA_945878975.1 Legionella genomosp. 1 | reverse complement strand
AGCAACCAAACCCAAATGATCTAATCGTTGCACATCAAAACGTGACCCATCCATTACTTCTTCCCAAAAAGTAGTAATAGATCAAAATCCGATCCGCGTGTCAATATTTTTATGGAAAATTAATTTAGAAACTTACTGCGGAATGAAGGATATACACAAAGTAGTCTTTAATTTCTTCATGCAGCGCTTTTTGGTTATCCTTCACACTTAAAACATAATCAGCTTGCTTTTGCTGAATTTTTTCTACAATTTGACGCTGTGTATTCATTGCATCCATCGTGATAATCGCATCTTTTATTTCAATCAAATCAAGAAGCTCCATCACCGTCTTGTTTTCGTTCTTTTTTCCTTTTGAACGACTTTGACCTAACGAAAGGCCATTTGATTTACTCCATACGGTGACACTATGTAATGCCGTCATCCGGTCCCCATCTGTAAAGGAGTGACGTAATTTTTTTCCATCAATGGCTATTTGTTCTTTGCCTTCAAATCGTCGCAGTTCATTCACCCAATCAATGAAACATCGTGTGAACTTTTCAGGGACTAGCGCGCTGATGATCCTCGCTATCGTGTCATCTACGGGTATACCGTTTTTAAACTCTCGATATTGGCGAAGCCATGACAATTTAACTCGACCAAAATCATAAATATCTTTCCATCCCTCACAACCAGAAATCACCGCTGTTATGGTTAAAAAAATTACATCCAATAAATTATGTTTAACATTGATGTCTTTTCGAGGTTCGGTTATTTCTCCAAAATAATCGATAAAACTCATGCTTCCACCCGTTCTGTTGATTTGAATAGGGGAATTTGATCATATTCGTGCTAAAAATTCAAAACATATTCATCATGGCATGATCTTGCCCTGGGCATTCTATTATTGTATCTTAACAAGCTTAAGCACTTATGTTATCATCCCACGTATCGGGGCGTAGCGCAGCCTGGTAGCGTACTAGCATGGGGTGCTAGTGGTCGAAGGTTCAAATCCTTCCGTCCCGACCATATAAAATCAATGAGTTACAGTAAAATCCCTTTGAGATATTCATTGATAGGTGTACTTTCAGGTGTCCTTTGCAATATTCTGTCGCTGATACATTCAAGCATCTCTCCTACATACAGCATCGAGAGAATGAACCGTTAAGTTCTCAAATTATGGTAAACTTAAACTAATGTTCAGTTATATGAGCCCAAGAGACTACACTACAAACCAATCATTGTACGTTTGGCGTTAACGTTTATATTGCTCAGGTTGGATTGATTATGATGAATGAATTACAACAGGATATGAAAACGACTGAACGGCTAATGACTTATAATGCCATTTCCACTGAGTTAGCATTATTAAGTGACCGACGCCTTTCTGATCTTCTTGAAAAAGCCGTGCCGTTGGGCACCAGTATTTGCGGCGCGACATCATGGCTCAAAATAGACGGGATGTCTGTTTTTGTGAAAAAAATTCGTTTAACCGATCTTGAAAAGCAACCTGAAAATAGGATGTCTACAGCAAACCTATTTGATTTACCCACACATTTTCAGTACGGCATCGGATCCCAAGGATTTGGAGCGTGGCGCGAGTTAGTAGCTCATATCATGACCACCAATTGGGTGCTTGCAAATGAATGTCTAAATTTTCCATTGATGTATCACTGGCGTGTATTACCACGACTGCAACATGAAGAGCCGACCGAACAAGCGCTAAAAGAGCTGGAGAAGAACGTTGCATTTTGGGATGGTTCGCAGGTGATCCGTGCAAGGATGTTAGCGAGTTTACAGGCCTCGACTGAAATAGTGTTGTTTCTAGAGCACATCCCGGGGAATTTGCATCAATGGTTAAAAAGGCAAATCGCTCAGGGGGGTGAGGTTGCTGAATCAGCGTGTACAATGGTCGAGAAAAATCTACACACAATTACATCGTTTATCAATTCACATGGTTTATTGCATTTTGATGCGCACTTTTGGAATATCTTGACTGACGGTCAAAATTTATATTTTTCTGATTTTGGTTTGGTTATTAGTGACCGATTTGAATTGTCTCAAGCCGAACTGGATTTCTTTAAACAACATCATAATTATGATCGTTGCTATACAATGGCTTTTTTTGTTGAATATATATTGCGTGAGTCATTTGGTGGGGAGAGTTACGATACGATATTACAGGAATTCATCACGAGAAACTCGACGAAAAAGTTACCATCGGCAATTGCCGAAATTGTTACTCGCTATGCACCAATGACTGCTGTCATGAACAAGTTTCATCGAATATTAAAGACAGAAATTAAAGATAGGCCTTATCCGGTTGATGAGCTTGAGCTGCTTAGCTATTAATCTTACCGCCATGTGTCTGTTTTTTCCATAATTGTGCGTACAGCCCATCTTGGCGAAGTAATTCTTTATGAGTACCTCGTTCCGCAATCACACCATGATCAAGCACGATTATTTCATTGGCATGAACGACCGTTGACAAGCGATGAGCAATGATGAGTGTGGTTGCATCTCTTGAAACTTCTTCAATGTTTTTTTGAATGAATTGTTCGGTTTTTGTATCAAGAGAGGACGTTGCTTCATCAAAAATAAAAATAGCTGGTTTCTTTAGTAACACTCGTGCAATAGCGACACGCTGACGTTCTCCGCCAGATAGTTTTAATCCATGCTCGCCAACGATGGTATTTAAACCGTCAGGTAGTGTGGTAATAAATGCATCGAGATGTGCTTGTTTAATGGCTTCTTGAACTTCCTCTTTTGTTGCCTCTGGGCGCCCATAAGCAATATTATAATAAAGCGTATCATTGAAAAGAGCCGTATGTTGAGGTACAACCCCAATGATGGATTGTAAAGAGGTTTGAGTTACATCTTGAATATCTTGTCCGTCGATTAAAATATGGCCGCTCGCTACATCATAGTGACGAAATAATAATTTTGCGATGGTCGACTTCCCAGCACCAGTGGGTCCAACAATCGCCGTTGTTTTTTTTGCGGGAATTTCAAAACTTACATCTTGTAAAATGGTACGACGTGGGTCATAGCCAAATTGGACGTTGTCAAAGGTAACAACGCCCTTTTTTAGTACCAGTGGCGTTGCATTTTCATTGTCCTTAATATCTGGTTGCTCATCGAGTATGTCAACCACACCTTGAATATTGGTCAATCCTTCATTCATGTCTCGCAATACATAACCAAAATATCCAAGTGGGGTCATAAACTGCAATAGATACACGTTAATCAGTACAAAATCACTAATTTTTAATGAGCCATTGATCACCTGTGACCCACTGAGATAAGTCAAGATAATAAGACCTATCCCCATGATAACAGCCTGTCCAAGTTGTACTGCTTCAGCAGAAAAATGTTGTTTTGTGGCGGCATCTTCGCGTTCGGCAAGAAGCTTATTGCATCGTTTATACTCATATTGATTCGCACTAAAATATCGAATTGTTTCATAATTCAGAAGACTGTCGACAATCACAGTGCTCACTTGCGATGATTTTTCATTTGCAAGACTTTGCGTGCGAGCAGACCATTGGCTGGCAAAAGCACTAAAAATAATGTGGGAGCCAAGAACCAGCGCTAAAATTATTCCATATTGCACGCCATAGAGGTAAGTCAAAATAGTTGCGGCGGCAAACATTTCAATCAACGTAGGTATTATTACAAGAAATAAACCACAAAAAAAAGGCCAAAATGCAAATTGGGCGCGTTCTATGACACTGATTATTTCTCCTGTTTTCCGTGAAGAATGGAATCGATGCGACAAATTGATTAAATGATTGAATGCATTTAAACATAACAGTCTCATGCCTCTAGCAATTACACGATTCACGGCCAAGAAACGCAAATGTTCCATGCTTTTACTGAGCGTCCAAGCCACACCATAAGCTACCAATAACATGACAGCAACCAACTTGACTGAAGACGGTGAAGAAATCACATCAATGACTTGCCGTAAAATTAAAGGAACGCCAACATTTAATGACATGGTGCTGAATAACAAAAAAATAGCGACCATTAAACGAAGTTTAATTTTCCAGTCGTTTGGCCACAAATAGGGATATAATTTTGATACGGTGTGCAATCGTTTGGATAGTGACATTATTTCCCCTTTTGTTGTTGCGTCGTCAATTTATTATACAACAAAATAAAAACCATTAATTTTCTTTCAACCGAAACAGATGAGTTATATTCTGTCACAGCATGATCCCAGACTCTAGTTAAGTCATAGATTGTTTTTGAAAAACCACTCGCAAGATAGTATCGAGTACTACATCAAGACGTTTGCTGACATCCTGTGCAAGAAAACGCAAAACCAGATACCCATGTTCTTGTAATAAGAGATCTTTGCGTCTATCAGCACGATAAGCGTCTTGAGACGACAAGTGCTGGATACCGTCAATTTCAACAGCAACACGCGCATCCAGGCAAATCAAATCTACTTCCATGCTACCAAAACCATCAAATGGAATCGTTAACTGATGATTCAATTGAAATCGACCTTTTGTTTCAGTTAAAGTTTCCAAACGATAGAATAGAAAAGCTTCAATCATGCTACGAGCACGATCAATTTGGTCATTATCAAACAATGCAACATCTGAAAATAATTTGGCTAATGATCCATCCACCCCATCCGCTACTAAACGCCTTATGGTACTTCCATAATCATTTTTCCAAAGCGGTTCAGCAGGTAGAATTACATCCGCTGGCCATCCAGGATACGCACTTGCAGGTTGTATTATTTTATAACCCACTGATTCATAAGCTGTAGAACGACGCTGAAACATACGATCCAGCATAGGGACTGCAAAATCGGTATAATCATACACATGCACTTCTTTTTTTAAATCATGCAACCGATGAAGGCGTCCAACGTACTGAGCAATTGTACCCTTCCAAGAAATAGGTAACGTCATAAATAACGTATCTAAACGCGCATCATCAAAACCCTCACCAACAAATCGACCGGTTGCGAGGATCACGCGCTCCTCATTCGGTGGAATCGACGCTAATTGCGAAACCGCTTGTTTCATATCTTTAGCACTCAACCCACCTTTAAGCACAATTAAATGCTGAACTTGGGATACCAATTGTTGGTACAATAAATCAAGATGCTCATTTCTTTGACGTGGTTTAATAGATTTGATCACCCCAGTTAAGAGATAATTGCCTTAACTGGAGAAAATGTAATGAGAGAAAGAAAAAAATATTCAAAAGAATTTAAGCTGGATGCCATTGCGCTAGTAATTGAACAAGGATATAGCCGAGCAG
>CAMCUM010000082.1 GCA_945878975.1 Legionella genomosp. 1 | reverse complement strand
AAACAAAAAAGGGTAGGGCGCGCTGAAGAGGGTGTGTATCATTTGGATATAGAGCGAATTCAACTTTTAAACAACATCCTTTATCGACGAAAAGTTGGATTAATGGGTTCTCATATTCCAATAGATACCTCAAAGCTTCCTGAAAAAAGGGTCGTTAAACCTGAGTTAATATCTAAGTGCCTACAGAAGATTAAAGAGTTCTTT
The DNA here is from genome assembly GCA_945878975.1 of Legionella genomosp. 1. Taxonomy (GTDB): domain Bacteria; phylum Pseudomonadota; class Gammaproteobacteria; order Legionellales; family Legionellaceae. The sequence goes on along the minus strand of CAMCUM010000082.1, from coordinate 5,142 downwards.
ATATTAGAGCCTGATTTAGCTTATACCTAAAGCGATATTTTATTTAAACCACCTCGATGCTTCGGGGTTTTCGTGTTACTCCTCAAAAAGCAAGTGTTTTATTTTAAGTCTTGTAGATTTATTTTTGTCTAAATATGGTTTTCCAGTTATTTTGTGTTTGATTTAATATTATGCATGTTAAATAAATTAAAGCCTTTGATTTTCGGAACAGGAGAAACTGTAGTCTCTATATATAAACGCCTTTTCTGTTCCAGGCTTTTAAATGGACTCCACCTCTTGTGCTTCCAACACTTTCTTGCCTTGATTAGGTTTAAACATAACAGTAGCGCCACCTGAAGCCACGAAGTAACAGCCCAACTTTTTCGCAATATAAATAAAGAAATATTAAAACTCATAAGTTAGTCGCTGTCGCTAAACTCAGATCTTTTGCACATAACTTAACTCTCTTAGACTAGAGACGATTACCAGAGATTAAAAACAGGCGAGAGTAGTATGTTGTGTATTGTCTATGGATTTTGATGGCGCAGATTGTCTCAGAATAGCCTCATTTACGTATTGTAAGATTAATTCGGAGTTTTTTCTTGGAGAAATAGTAAGTAAGGCGGGGGAAAGAGCAAATCCTTTATCTACCAATAATTTTATACAATTAATTGCTCCTTGGCTCATAGCTAATTCAGTGAGATACGGAATCTTCAGTGGTTCTGCGTCAATAAGAAAATTGAAAACCGAGACGTCATCGCGTCCCGTGACTTGGGCATATAAAATTTCCGGGATTTTTTCCCCTCTTGACATCAATGTGGCTGCCACCAAAAAATTTTTTTTCACTAGATTGACATACAATGCATCTGGTCTATTTGTTTGAAACATGGGTGAAACCTATTTGGTTATCATTAAGCTATTATAATATAAAATGTAAATTATTAATACAAAAATTGATTGTAACGTGTACTTGATCCATCTGACCAGGCTAAGAGTAGACTATACTGAATTTATGATTATTTAATACTAAGTATTATGCATAACAAAATTTATGTAGAAACTGGTGTTCCTATCCCAGATAGAGTGGGAGAATCTCTTACACAAGCTTCTTTAAATGATGCTATTAAAATAGGCATTAATTTGGATGCCGGAATAGATATTCATCAATGTCATTTCCTACAATTTATAACTCATCTTATTCCTGATTATTATGGCTCTAATCTGCCTGGTTATATACCAAAATGGGAAGAAGATGTTCCTGATTGTATGGTCGATCCTATTGTGCCTCGTTGGAAAGTAGATACAGCAACAAACAGTCCTTTTTATGAAACTGGTGGCGCGCATATTATTGATGTAACAAGCGCTCAATGCTGTGTATACGATCAACCTGGATATGCTATTCCTATGCCTATTGGTAAACATGAGCGTATCTTCGGTTGTACATTTGTTATTGCGAATAATGTATCCTGTCACAATCGCCGGGTAAGTGCCTGCCATTGAGCTCGGATTAGTCCGAGCTCAATGGCAGGCACTTACCCGGCGATTGTGACAGGATACCCTGGTTCTTTTTTCAAAACGAGCAAAATTAAACCCTGGATTGGTCTCACTCTGAGTATTGGTTAAACTATAATCAGACATCATTGCCTTATATGGTATATATAATAATGAGTACCTTCACTTCCTAATCTAAAAACAAATTACCAAGATCTATCTGTAGATGGTTCAAAAAAGCTCATTTCAATGAAACCATTTTTTAGATCGGCTATATAACCAGCCTCACCTATCATCTCATCAATTATTTCTTCAAGCTCTGAATCAGTTTCATAAGGGATTTTTAAAGTATACTCATAACCATCTTTGTCTTTTTTCACCATGTCGAAGGATGAAAAACATGTTTCTTCAATTCTACGACGCGACTCATTTTTCCCTCTTACGAATTTTGAGTTGTTTTCGACTATAAGGTGCACATCAAGAATTGCAATTTTTTTGGTGGCTTGGCTCCCGATAACTACTGTATCTGGATTAGCTGCTTTGTGCGCCTTCAGAACTCTATATACGCTGGCAACGCCTATGTTTAATTTTTTAGCAATCGCTTTTCGAGTATATCCTTGATTAACAAGTTCGATGATTTCATTGTTTTTATTACGCGCGGTTGGTTTCCTACCTTTGTAAACACCAGATTTTTTGGCGCGTTCAATTCCTTCTAATTGGCGCTCACGTCGTAAATTGGTTTCAAATTCGGCAAATACACCCAATATATCTAGAAAAAATTTACCTGACGCGCTGGCAGTATCAACGGGTTGCTCTAAAGCTTTAAGATGGATTTCTCGATTTTTTAAATCAATGAGTAAATTTTGCAGATCAAGAATACTTCGTGTTAGACGATCAACTCGTGTTACAACTAGAATATCTCCTTCTCGAATGTATTCCATGCATTCATGAAAAGCTTGCCGATCATTTTTTGATGTCCCACTTTTTTTCTCAGCGAAAACTTTTTTGCAGCCGGCTTTTTTAAGAGCATCGACTTGGATGGCAAAATCTTGATCAATAGATGAAACACGAGCGTAACCGACGAGAGCCATGCTAATTAATATCACTAGGGTCTATATGTAGTGATACTACACTATCATAAACAAAAACACAACCCTATTGATAGCAAAAATAAGGGGGTTTAAAATGTAACCGGCCAAATTAAATTGCCGACATCAGCCACATTATTTTGCCGATTAGCACTCACCAATTAGTAAACACTTCCGAGCAGCTTCAATAATTTCTGTTGTTAACGAGGCCATACAGTTTACTTGCATGATTCTATATGATTGTTTCAATAATCTATTGATTAGCCTAAAATTGCCATTGGTCATTCGTATGATGGTTGATACTGATTCTTGATCTCCAAAATCCGCCTGATCAATGTTGACTCCTAGTTTCGAAAAATGCTTATTAATTAAAAATTCGACCTCATTTTTTCCAAGGTTTTTAAATTGATGTACAAATCCAACTCTGGAGTACAACTGGGGATATCGTTCAATAATTTTATCTATGCCCGGCATACCAATAAAAATAAAGGTGGCACCACCTTTGTCATATAATTCTCGGATTAATTCAAAGGCTTGTGGCTTTAATCGTTCTGCTTCATCGATAATAACGAGTTCAGCAAAATTACGATTTTCCTCGCGTACATGCATTGGTATTTCATCTGGATACAGGAATTTCTCTTTTAATAAACTAAACTGCTTTTGCGTATGCTCTATTTCCTGAATTACATGTTTTGCTTGTGCTAATATACTTGGCGTATATAGCACGCTATGTAAACCTTTCATTGAGAAATTTGGCTGTGGTTGCACCGAAATATACTTGCTTTTAGCATTTTTAGTTACTCGGTCCCATTTTGTATAATGAATAGCTGACTCTGTTTTGCCAGCACCTGCTGGTCCGTAACATAGGCCAATATATTGATCACGGTGGCATGCTTTGCAAAATTCAACAAACTGCTTATATTGCTTGGTGTTAATAAACTTATTCATGTCTATAAATCTTCAGTTGTTTTTGCTTCACTTCGGTTGCTGCTAATAAAGGTTCTTCGTTTTTATTTGACGATTGAAAATAAATACCACTTGATTCAATGACCGCATCTACTAACGACTTTCTCTCTATAATATCCTTTTTTAATTTTTCACGACGCGTATTTCGGGCCTGTTGAATATCTTTAATTCCCACCTTCAGTTGGGATAACTCAGGACAAATTGGCTGACATAAAAAACGTCCTTTATAAAATACTCTGATTGATGTGATGTTGGATGGAGTATATCTGATAACAACTGTTTCACCGACATATGGAGCTAACAAGGTGTCGATGTATCGCAACCCTTGAAATTTAATTCCATCCCGTAATATTTTTCTGGGTTTAGCTTCAGTTAATAACAACAGGTCAAGATCCCCCTGAGAATCAAGAAGATGAGGCAAAAATCCATTGCGTTGCCAACGAGAGACAGGCGTTTCTCCTATCTCAGGGTGAATAGTGTGATTATATTTGATTATGAATTCATAAATTAGCGTATCTAATAATTTCAAATCGATATGTTTTCTTTGTGTGCCATTTTGTGTCACAGCTTGTAATGTACTAATAAGCATTTGATTTAGCGTTCTGAAAAAGCGTTCTATTTTCCCACGACCTCTTGGTTGCCCAACTTGAGAAAATATAAGTTTTATTTTTAGGTCAATACAAACCTGTTCAATATGTTTTGAAGTAAAATCGGAACCATGATCTGTGTAGAGTGCCTCCGGCACACCCAATATCCCCCAATCAGGATCGGGTTTTCTCCAAATTGCATGCCGGAAACATAGTGATGTTTTTTGAGCAGATGGCGAAAGGAAGGATAGTTCATAACCGCAGATTGCTCTGCTGCAATCGTCAATAACAACCGTAAGCCAAGGTTTTTGAGGTTTATTCTTATCGTTTAGCACTTCAATATCAATCAAAACATGGTCGGCTTGCCATAATTCATTCGGTTGTTCAGCAGCGCGAATGTGCAATAGGTCATATTGTTGTCTGTATGCCTTACTGCCTTCTCTTCCTAGAAGAGCCAAGTCGTCAGGAACATTATAGATAATTCGGCATACGCTGCGATAACTTGGTGCTTTCAAATTATTCTTGTGACAATGCTCTACAACAAGTTTGTGAATACTTGCGGCGGAGAGCATTGGCTTTTTTAAATAGATGCCTTCTATGGTTTTTTGTATAAGAGATTCATACTGGCGTGGCAACCCTTTGTCACAACGTGATTGTCGTGCTAACCCAACCAATCCTTGTTCGCGATATTTTTTAATCCATAACCCAAGTGTTCGAACTGAAATTGATTCATGTTTTGAGACCAGCGCCAAGGTTTGCTCATTATTAATATAAGGTTCAATAATTTTGTACTTTTGGTAAGCTTTGTCTCTTTCATCGTCATTTAATTGCGCTAATGACATAAAATCATCCATAATTCGCGTTCCACCTAAAAAGACGAACTCATGCTCTCAGAGCAATGATACAATTGCGTCAGAAAATTCTCTGAGAGTTCTTTGAAAACCTGTATTATCGAGGATATCTTATAATTTTGGTAAATGGCAACATTTTACGAATTAAATTCGCAAAAATAGATGGAAAGCGAACTAATC
>CAMCUM010000081.1 GCA_945878975.1 Legionella genomosp. 1 | reverse complement strand
TCTCGTGCGCGAGCATCTCTTTCTTGAGCGGCTCTTCGCATTCTTTGGCGCTCTGCTCGTCTTCTTGCGTCTTTTTCCGCTTCCTTCCGCATAAAGTACCCGGTTATCACTCCACCGATAGCAACTGCTCCGGTAAAGACAACATAACCTGCACCCATCGTAACTGGTTCTGGCATAATCATTCCTTTTTAAGATTGGACTATATCTAATCAATACTTGATTAAATACAAAGCACGATGGTATAAAAAAATCTTTTTGTAGTCAACAAAATGTTCAAGGTAAAACATAACTGCTCATTTTTTTATTGGTGGGTATAGATAGAAAGGGCTAATCGCTGTGTCGCAGATTAACCCATTGGAATGACACGTTGCAAGTCCAACCTCGCGCTGCAACTATCACATAAACTGTTAGGGCTTGCAAACAGAATCACTTGTGCTCACGATATTTTGCGAATGAACCCACGCTAATTTGCGAATAGAATGCGATAAAAAATTTATGAACCCACGTTATTTTGCAAATGGATTTTTTTGAACTCACGATATTCTGCGAATGGGATTAAATTCATACAATATAAATGGTCGTTTAATTTGTATATTAATGAACATAGAATGTCACTACTAAAACAACACTTTAACATTTCAAATATATACTATATTATGCCTTTACATTGAATTATTGGTGTATTGCTAATATTTTGAACATAAAAACAATCGCATACCTACGGGTATCTACATTAATACAAGATTTAGATAAAAATAAATCGGACATCTTATTTTTCGCCAATGAGAATAACCTTGGTAAGGTACACTTTATTGAGGAAAAAATTTCTGGTGCTATCCATTGGAAAAAACGTGAACTTGGCACAATCATTAATTCTCTTTCAGTTGGTGAGAATTTAATTGTTAGTGAATTTTCTAGACTTGGCCGTAGTATGCTTGAGTGCATGGAAATAATTACGCTCTGTCTTGATAAAAAAATAAATTTGTACGCAATCAAAGGTGCGTGGAAACTGGACAACAGCATCCAAAGCAAAATAATGGCGATGATGTTTTCAATTGCCAGTGAAATTGAACGTGATCTTATATCAAAAAGAACTTCTGAAGCTTTGCGTGCCCGCAAAGAAAAAGGTTTGCCTTTAGGTCGCCCAAAAGGGACTGGCAAAAGTAAGCTTGATGCGCACAAAGTAGAAATTTTTGCATTACTTAATAATGGATCATCGAAAGTTTATATCGCCAAGCGATATAAAACGTCTGTCGGAAATCTTTATCATTGGTTAGAGAAAAATAAATTTGGTTAAGGATAATCATTAGTGTACAAAATACCATTAGAAGTATTGTATCGATTGGACGAACAAATAACCAATCTACCCAATCAAGGCAAACTGCGCCGAGAACTCATACGAGAAGTTGCGCTACGTTATCAGTTATCTGATAGCACAATCTATAGACAACTTAAATCATTGATGCTGCATCCCAGCGAACGTATGGTACGTAAAGACAAAGGGTGTCCAAAAATTACAAAAGAAAATGAGCTTTATCATTATTGCCAGCTTATTGCTGCAATGAAAATTCGCTCGATGAATGGAAAAAAACACATTCTTTCCACCGCCCATTGTATTAAATTTCTTGAAGAAAAAGGGATTAAAGTAAAAGAACAGACCTTTACAGCAGCCAAAGGACTTCTTAAAGTATCAACTGTTAATCGATATCTTAATTATTATCTCATTTCACCTAGTGATATTTGTTCAGAACCAACAGTTAATCATTTCGAGGCGTCCTATAGTAATCAATGTTGGCAGCTAGACATTACGCCATCAGAATTACATCGTTTATCCTCGCAACATCCAGACGATCCAAGGCGACTGCTTTCATTTTCAGTCGTTGATGATAAAAGTGGCCTGACATATTCACGCTATTATTTGGCAGAAGGAGAAGACACTCTTACTGCTCTTGATTTTTTATACCATGCTTTTTCAAAAATGACGGAAGATGAAGTCCAATTATATGGTATCCCTGATTTTATCTATACTGATAACGCCAGTTTCGTCAAAAGTAAACTCTTCATGCGTGTGATGGCAAAACTCGGAATACAGGTTCTTACCCATCTGCCACGAGGCAAAGGTGGTCGAAAAACAACTGCCCGCGCCAAAGGAAAATCGGAGCGGCATCATCGAACGATTAAAACAGTTGTTGAGCCGTGGTATAAATTTGATCTACCAGAGACTTTAGATCAAGCTAATGCTTGCCTAGCTAAACTGGATGTTGAGTTAGGACAAAAAAAGCACCGTTCACAAGAAATAACTCGTCATCAAGTTTGGAAAGCAAATTTACCGAAATATGCAACTCTAAGCATTTGCTCACAAGATCATTATAGCCTCCTTTTACGTGAGCCAGTTGAAAGAGCCGTAAAAAGTGATGCAACTATTCAATTAAATGGCGCCCATTATCAGTTATTACCCCAATTTGCAGGAGAAGACGTTATCGTATTAGTATCTCTAGATAAAACCCGCATAAATATTGAATACCGTGACATAGAATATGGGCCATTTTTGCCAGTTGAAGCACCTACACCTTTCGGTGAGTACAACCATCATAAAAAATCAGAAAAAGAACAAGCAGCCGATAATGTGGTTGAGCTATCCACCATTATTTCCATTCATTTACCAGACTGCGAAACCCAAACTAGGCGTACCCCATTAAATGTTAATGTGAATTTGTTGCCCGGCTATGTTAAAAAATACGACTCATCTCTTGAAGCAAAATTAGCATTAGCAAAATATCTTGGGAAACCACTTAGTCTCTTGACCGAAAAACAGAGACGGTTCATTAATGCATTAACAGAGCAGACATTAGAACATGATGTACTAATTGCCCATTTAAACGATTATATGTCGTTGAAACTTGTCACCAATAAGGGAAAATAATGATTTTAGATGCATTTGAAGAGTATGGTTTTATAAAACCGCTATCAGAAGCAGGATTTTATGCTACCGACAAGACAAAAAAGTTACATGAAAAAATAAAAAATCTTGCTTTAAGCTATGGTAGTTTAATTGCAATCAGTGGAACTGTAGGCTCCGGAAAAACAACATTCATCAATGAATTAATGCATGAATTGAAAAAAGATGGCAAGGGTATTGTCAGTTATTCTTACAGTTCAGATAGGGAAGGAGTTAACGTTAAAACCTTATTAACTGCGTTGTTGATTGATGTGAATAAATCGGACAAACCTGCGCCAACAGCGCATGAAACACGAGATCGGCATCTTGTTAAATTAATGGAAGAAAATAACAAGCCAGTTGTTTTATTCATTGATGAAGCGCAAGACCTACAAGGAAACACATTATCCTCATTGAAAAAATTATGTGAGATGGCGAAATTAAGCCACCAAACATTAACTATTATTTTGGCAGGTCAGCCTAAGCTTAAAAATACAATTCGTTCGCCAAGAATGGAGGAAATTGGCTCGAGAACATATATTGTCGATCTTGATGAACAGATTATTGGTAAAAAAGACCACTATTTACAGTGGGCCATTACTCAATGCCTTGCAAAAGACAAAAAATGGAGCGAGATCATCACCGCTGAAGCACTGGCTCATTTAACAGAGCATATGATCACTCCATTACAGATTATTTCTCATTTTAACAGAGCACTAGAAATCGGTTTTTCTGCAGGAGTGAAGCCGATCAATAAAGACGTGATTGATCAAGTTTTAAAACCACGTGGAAGTCAGCTTGAATTTAAATATGCACGTTCAGGCTATAGAACTGGGACATTGGCTAAGATTCTTCACACTTCAGAAAAGGAAATAAACCAGTGGTTTCTTGGTAAATTGCCTGAGCTCAGAGTGGCTGAGATTCATGAGGCGTTGGAACATGCCAATATTATTGTATAAATAGATTCCAAAACGAATAGAACGAACTAATATTATGACAAAAAATATCACAGACAATAATTATAAAAAATTTTTAGATGACCTGAAGTCACGCGTGGAAACTTCGCGCTATAAAGCTACGTTAAGTGTCAATCGAGAACTGGTTCTTCTTTATTATCATATTGGGACTGAAATTTTAAAATCTCAGAACAAACATGGATGGGGTGCGAAAATTATTGCGCAACTGAGCCGTGATTTACGAGCAGCGTTTCCTGACATGAAGGGTTTTAGTCCACAAAATCTCAAATATATGAGGCGTTTTGCAGAGGAATATAATTCTGAAGAAATTGGTCAACAGGCTATTGACCAATTGCCTTGGGGTCATAATATCACGTTAATGTACGAGATAGCAGACAAAAAGGAACGTCAATTTTATATCCAAAAAACTAAAGAGTTTGGCTGGTCACGCAATGTTTTGTCAATGCAAATTGAAACAGATTTATACCACAGAGAAGGACAAGCTATTACTAATTTTAACACGACATTACCAGCGCTTCACTCAGATCTTGCGCAAGCCACCCTTTGTAATCCCTACTTATTTGATTTTTTGAGCTTGGGAAAAAATGCTCATGAACGAGAAGTGGAGAAAGCATTAGTTGCCCATATTGAGCGATTTTTGCTTGCACTTGGGGAAGGTTTTGCTTTTTTAGGTCGACAATATCACTTGCAAGTCGAAGATCAAGATTTTTATCTAGACCTGTTATTTTACAACATAAAACTTAGGTCATTTTTAGTGATCGATCTCAAATCTGGAAAGTTCAAACCTGAATACACTGGTAAAATGAATTTTTATTTATCAGCTGTTGATGACCTGTTGCGTCAACCAAATGACAATCCATCAATCGGTTTGATTTTATGCCGATCAAAAATTGGAGTACTCGCCGAGTATGCATTAAGAGATATGAGCAAGCCTATTGGTCTTGCCGAATATCGGTTGACAGAATTATTGCCCAAGGAAATTAAAACCATACTGCCTACTATAGAGGAATTGGAAATTGAATTATCGAAAGACATTAAAAATGAAAAATAGGTTTTCATAGAAAGATTTAAATTTAACGCAAATTTGGACTTGTTAGAGACATATTGCTTTATATTTGACCCGCATAATTCGCAAAATAGCTTGAGTTCAAAATACAATCTATTCGCAAATTATCGTGAGTTCAAAAACAATATGTCAAAATCCGTTTGCAAATTAACGTGGGTTCATTCGCAAAATATCGTGAGCAGAGCCGAATCTGTTTGCAAGCCCTAACACATAAACAAAGCAATGTTTCAATTATCAATTGCGAGAAGGGTATGCTTTTTCAAAGTCATTTCCCATCATGAATCATCTGGGATTCATATTTAAAACGAAAGGGCATGAGCAGGTTGTCGTTTATTGGCATTTATCAGCTCAATCAATTGCTCGCTTGGGCGATCATTCAGGGTTTCATAATGGCTGGCACCATTATAGCTAATCACCAATAACCTTTGTTGATCAAAATCATCCAACGCTGTGCCGTTTGGTAAATATATTCTATTTTCT
>CAMCUM010000080.1 GCA_945878975.1 Legionella genomosp. 1 | reverse complement strand
GCCTTGGTGCCTAAGCCAAGGTTTCACTTGACCCGATTCCATGGCGTGTTTGCGCCGAACAGCAAGCACCGCGCTGCGGTAACAGGTGAAGGTAAAGAAAAGCAACTCCCATCAATAGCAACGACGGATTTGCCTGCTGACTGTGAAGAGCGTCGTGGAAAAATGAGCTGGGCGATGCGACTAAAACGGGTGTTCAACATTGACGTCACGGTTTGCAGGCATTGCCAAGGTGCCATGAGGATCATTGCGTGTATCGAAGACCGTCAGGTGATTAACAAGATTCTGGCGCACATCAATCGAAAAGAGGAACATTTGGTGTCCGTCATGGCAGGTACTGGCATTCGCGCACCACCCACTGACTACAACGTTCTGATGAATTAACACAAACGAAAAAATGGCAAGCAATAACCGCGCGGCTTTTTGTCGTCTTGAGTTTATTAATGAGCGCAAATCGCACAGAAAATTCAGTCTTACCCGGTGGATCTGGTCGATTTTTCATGAGGCATGGGTTGGATGACGATAAAACGCAGGTAGGCGTGGTTCATTGAGACTTGGTTTTGGCTGTTTTTTGATCACGGTATTTTCAGAAATTAGGGAATAGGGGCTTTATAACACCTATACCCTGCAATCTCAAGGCCAATTGCTTCTCGTTACCGTCTTCGCCTTAGGATAAATTCGATTGCATTGATTTGCAAAATAAGAATCACAACCTTTTTTTGTTTTAATTCTATCAAATGTCCAAAAATAGGTTACATATATTTTATTATCTGTAGTCTTTTCTTCATGATGACCGACTCGCCCAGCAAGACACACATATTTTTCATTTTTCATGAGTTTTTGCCAGCGAGTAAAAGTCTCTTGCTCATCATCAACAGCCGTCGGTCTGCGCATAGAATACTCGTGTGATATGAGATTTTTTGATCGGGCCTTAATATATAAATACCCATAATTGTCTATTCCCCCAATATCTTCGGATGAATAACCAAAGTCTTCAAGCGTTAATGCAACATGGTCTCGAGGAAAACACTGCCAGTAATTATAATCCGTTCCTTGCTCTGCAGAAAAAGGAATTGGCTTAATATCCCATGTATAGGCCGCCAAATCATTTTCGTCGAGTATCCCATAATCTTCTGTCAGCAACACATTAGGATATTTTTGTTGAACATAAGCAACGAGGCTATAAATATTAGGTGAAACACAAAATAAAATCATTGGAAGCATCACTCTAATAAAAGCACGGTGGTGCATATTACTTCCCCTCTTCCAACTGCTTGTAGTATTCACGTAATTCTACTATCGCTTTTGGTATTTGCCCTGCATCTATTATCTTCCAATAAGCTTTGTATTCAATAATGGCTTCTTCCCATGTGGCTTTTCGTTTTAATCTGGAAGACGCCGTTATTTGCTTTCTAAACAACCAACGTACACCACTGCAAACATTAACGGATGGATCAAAAAGATCCTTCGCTCTAATAAACATCAGATAATTACTGAGCTCACCATTATGATCATTTAAAACATGTAACGTTTCTTCAGTAATCTGTAGTAATCCTCTGGCACGATTTTTATGATTGGGGCTTATTGCTTGTTCATCAAAACTTGATTCTGTAGCCATCAGAGCTTTAATTAAATTGGGGTTAAGTGGAACTTCAAAATCAAAAATTTCATTCCAGTAACGTACCCACCCACGTATTAGTGCGTCGTAATTATCTGCATTGTGAAACTTAATTAAAACACCAGCTGTCGGCGGACCCGGAAGATTTTCAAAATAGTGATTGGAGATTGCGTGAATTTCATCTAAAGATAGCATATCTTTATGCGATGGATTCTGGGCGCAATGTTCATGCCTGGTGATGACCTCACCTTGTGGATGTGTCTTGGATGGTGGTATATGTTCAAGATGAGTGCGGACAAAATGCTTGCCTAATGGGCAGATTCGCCAAGGGTGCGCTTTATCATCCTTGGCAGCCTTATCTAGCAGATCCTGTTTAAGTGGGTCTGAGTCTGTAGTTGTCATTATATTCCTTACCTAATCATCACTTGAAAAATATAATCGATAAGGGTCTTGTGAACTAGATGCTATTTCGGTCACAAGCCCCAATTCAATTAATTTTAATAAACGTGTTCGAGTCGCTCGAACAGATAATTTTATCTCTTCGGCTATCTTGCTTGAAGCTAACCCCTCATTATGTTGGTTAAGAACTTCAAGAATAGCTTTATTGGTAATATCAAGCTTATTCGAGGTCTTAATACGGGTTGTAAAAATTGTTACTCTGAAATGGGTTGCTAATTCCTCAAATTTTGGTTCAGGAAAACCACCTTCTTCACAAGAGCTTATTATGCGCTGAATACCGCTACCCCAACGCTCAATCAATCCGATAGTATGAAAAATACGCCCAATAATACGATTTCTTAATTTAGATATACCTTGCTTAATATCAGGAATGGTTAGCCCAAAACGCAATAAACCTGGATTATCAATTTCTATACGATCATCAAAAATAGCTACCCGAATTGGAGAGCCATGCTGGCTATAGTCAGCATGTACAACAGCATTGATAATCGCTTCTCGCACTGCTTTAAGGGGTATACTCCATATTTTTTGATGCCTGATTCCGTCAATTTTCAAACTTTGCATAGCATGTTTTTCGATAAATCCGAGAACGTCTCCAATCGCTATTATGGGATAACTATGAAATGCAGCATCGTCTAAAATATAGCTCTTATCTGACCCTTGAAATCGTCCTGCTTGAATCCACGCATCAGGAAATTTTTTTTCTCTTTCTTTACCAAATAATAACAAGCCAGCGACACTGGGAACCTTTTTACCTTGATGATTTACTATGATCTCAAGCGTTTCCAAATCCTTTTCAGAGAGCTTTCTTATTTTTTCAAACTGCTCTGAAGCAGCTCTGAAGTCTATCGCTTCAGGGCTTACATCAGGGACAGGCTGCTCATCAAAAGTTTCGTTACGAACTATTCGCTTTAATTCTTCAATCATTTCCTCATCGGCTCTTCTATTTGTTGAGCCGACTCGTATATAAACTCCTGTATCAGGACCTTGTTTCTTATAATAATGGGGTCTGCTAGAGCTTGGGAAGACGCGGAGCACTAAAAGGTAATTGTCTCTCCAGGGAATAATATCTATTTCCGGAATAATATGCGGGGCAATTGTATCGCTAATGAGGTTAGCCACTTTTTCTTCAAGCTCATGCGGTTCTTTAACACCAACAATGTAATGAGTTGAATCCTCGACTCCTATTATCAAAACGCCTCCCGCAGTATTGGCGAAAGCAATAATAGTTCGAAGAATATTTGTTGGAGAAGATAAGTCTCTTTTGAATTCGAGAGTCTTTCCTTCGGATTGTTTTAACAAATCTACTATATTCATAGCTCTGCATTTTACTCTGAAGATTGGCTGTGTTCAAGCCTTCAGAGCATCATTATTTTATATTGGTGAGGGGGGGCAATCTAGCCATTGGAAGCAAGCTCTTGGTAAAGAACCAAGCCCTCTACCTTAAAAAACTATCGAAAACCGCTCACATATTGATCTATTTTAACGATTGTTCCGCTAAAATCAGCTGTTTTACGGCACGTTTTCGTCACCTTTAATCAAATGCCAAGTACTTTAACCGTGGTAAAAACTGATTAACTTATTGATTTTTAATGGTGCGCTCGGAGGGACTCGAACCCCCGACACCTTGGTTCGAAGCCAGTTTGATCAGTTATTTTCATCAATAAAATCAGTGACTTGCGATGTAACGAATTTGCGAATTACTGCCTGAAACTGCTTGATACAACTGGGGTGGCATAACACTTTGTTACAAATTTGCTACACCTGATTTTTAAGATTATTTCTTTATGTTATACTTAGGCTATGAAACCATTAATAGAAACAAATCCTTATTTAAAAAATAAGGAACATCGAGAAATTGCAAATGCGCGTTCGGCAAGAACTTCTTGTGGCGTTGAGGGCATTAAGGTGCGCTCTGTTTCTAATGGTGTTCAAATTAAAATCGATTCATCTAAAACAAAAGAAGTTTTTAACAAAATGAAACAAAGATTGAATCGTTCCTAAATTATACCGCGCTCGTTAGTAATTCGAAAAAAATATTTGTAATGTTCTCGTAATTTCCGCAAAAGCCCTCATGAATTGCAGTAATATAATTCTGGAACCCCGCCGGGTTGGTTGTTTTATCTATCCGAGCGTAATCTAGAATATCTTTTCCAGCTTGTAATGCCATTAAGTTTGCAAGTATACGTGCGACACGCCCGTTGCCTTCACGAAAAGGATGAATAACAATTAATTCGACGTGGATGAGCCCTAATGCAACTGCCAAATTATGATCACTGAAACCACTACAAGGAGTATATTCTTCCAAGTATTTGGTTTCTAAGTCCGTCATGAGTTTGGGGATGCGCTCTGGATTGGCAAATGGAAACCCATCTTTACTCATCATGACCGTTCTGTACTTCCCTGCAAATGGATAAAGTTCAGCAAGCCATAATTCGTGAATATTACAAATATCCTCTGCTCGAAAGCGATGATTTTCATCATAGAGCTCAATGAGCTCTAGACCAAGTCTAACTAATTCTTTTGCCTCAAGTTGTTCAATGGTATCGGAATCTTTTATCCCAAGTAAGTTCTTCAATACAGTGTTATTTGAGTCTGGTTCATAGTCTTCGTCTTCTGGAACCACATAACGATCATTCTTCATATCAATAAACCATTAGTATTTAGCATATAAATCATATGAATTAGTATCATATCAGAATGAATGGTTTCTATGTATGCTAATAGATAAGGTTTTGTAACAAATAGCCAATGTCGGTACGATGTTTGAAAAATCAATCTAAAAATGAATTCACCCTACATAAATTTTGGTAATGGACCTTCGAGAATGTCCGATTTCTCGGCTTATGATTTCACGTACTTTACGATCTATAGCTTTTTGAAGAGGATTTAGTGATTTTGAAGCTGCGCCGCGGGCAATTGGACAAAGCCATCCTTTTTTGTGTGGATCAAACTCTTTAGTAAGCTCATGATATCGGTTCTGGGCGTAGGCATGACGTAGACCGTGGCATTTTCGGATTTCCATTTGTTTGGTTTGAATTTGATAATGATTCAAATGCTGTTTGTAAGTTCTATCTTTTGGAATAAGGGATTGTCCGCTTGGTACTATCTGGCTGGCTTTGATTAGCCAGTGTCGTTGATCATTATTGGTAATAAGAAGTGTGCGTCCAATACCTCCTTTGGTCCATGATGGTTTAATTCTCAAAGAATCACCAATCCATGCTTCAGAGATAATCAGTTTCATGGATTCTTCTCTACGAAGACCGAACAGCGATTGCGCTTCAAGAGACAAGCGAATCATCGAGTCAGTGCAATTTGAAAAATCTACTTGATAAATGGCTTTATTATGTGTCGGTATATAGCTTCGACGAGAGATTTGATACGCATCATTACTGGGTTTTACCAATTGCGGTTTATCCAGTAATATCGCCATTTTCCGCAGCTTGGCCATATAATTTTTGAT
>CAMCUM010000079.1 GCA_945878975.1 Legionella genomosp. 1 | reverse complement strand
AACCCGTTGCAGTCGCGTGCTTGTTTTGGCATATCAAATAGTCAGTGTAAATATCAAGCATATCCATGCGTTGCTCCTCCATAAAAGCAGGAGCAGAATTTTAATTAATTTCAGTTACGAAACAAGGGGTGTGCGTAAGGTGAGTAATTTAGACTGTTTCCACTCGGTTTGCTCCCTTTGTACAGCCGGATCCGGAATGCCATCCAAATACGTTTGAATATCATCGGGCTCTTGCTCCGTAAGCAAATCTAAATGCGTCACAATCAAAGTCACATCATGGACAGAAATGGTCTTTTTTTGTAACAAATCTTGCATTTCAGCTTGTAGCCGCTCCTTGATAACCAAATGTAATGGTCCAATATAACGTGATAGTTGGTAATCTCGTTGATTTCGCATGAAAGAAGACTCCTCATGCAATTGTCTTGTTTGGTTACCATATGAAAACAAGTCATCCAGGGATAAACAAGCAATACCAGGCATAAAATAGGTGACCATAATGGTATTCATGTCATCTGAATCCAATTCCGTTTTCGCCGCTATCTGAATCCCATGATCTTTGATTTTTGCATAATCATCAGCCACATATAAAACTGATTGCATATCCTCTAAATCATCATCTGATGCCGTTTCTTCAACTTTCTCCAAAATACCGAGCTCTTGCTGCAAAAATGTCTCTATTTTACCAAGCCTTGCCACATCATCTGCTGCCAAGATATCATCCATACTACGTACCGCATCCAGAGTACGCATGTAGATACGCTGGGCAACGAACTCAGTATACAATTTCTCAATGGTACCCAGATATTGACCTAAGATAGGTAGGATAACCTCACCCTCCTCACCCTCATCGCTATAATAGATAGACTCTCTGATCTTGTAACGTTGAATGGCTTGCTGCAATGTTTTCAATTCTTCATCACTAGCGGTATTCAAGGCATGCTCAATATAATTTTCTAATATAAATTGCAAATCCTCTGCTAGCAAAAACATGTTTGCGGAATAAGGATGTTTAAAAAATAATTTTTGCTGTTCTTCCAACAAATACTCAACATCCGCCGCGCCCTCTCCTAAGGAAACTTTATGAATACCAAGATCATCTTTATACACAGAATCTAATTTAGATCCCATCGCAGCGAGACTAGTTTCCTGTAATATTTCGATACAATTTTTCATACCAGGGATACGTGACTAAGTATAATTTTATTATAGACCAAAAATTGACTTGACAAGCACGTTAAGCTTAGGCATCATAGAACATAATTTAGTAATGTATTGTTTTGTAATTATGGAGATTTGTTGTGGCAAATATTAAGTCGGCAATTAAACGTGCCCGCCAAAATATTAAATTACGGCAACGTAATGCTAGTGCGCGTTCGACATACCGCACTTTTGTGAAACATGTAATACACGCCGTTGAGAAAGGTGATAAGGAAGCTGCGCGAGCTGCTTTTTCAGTCGCACAACCTGTCATTGACAAAGCTGCTTGCAAAGGGCTTATTCATAAAAACAAAGCATCTAGAATCAAGAGCCGCCTGTCAGCAAAAATTAAGAACATGGCTGCTTAATCCAGCGTTTCCGTCGCTCTAAGTCCGAAAACACCCGAACCGGGATACCGGTTCGGTTTTTTATTTGAGAAATCATATCGGATGCACTTCGCGAAAACATAAGATGTGTTGTTACACCAGGAGAACAGAGGCCAATGGCGAAAGAAGATCATATAGAAATGGCAGGTACCATTACTGATACGCTACCCAACACTATGTTTCGCGTTGAATTAGAAAATGGCCATATCATTACCGCACACATCTCCGGACGCATGCGCAAAAATTATATCCGGATTCTTACTGGCGACAAAGTAAAAGTGGAATTAACACCCTATGATTTAACCAAAGGGCGTATCACCTTCCGCGATAAAAATGAAAAATAGCTAATACCCACAGCACATCATCAAGATCCGATCATATTTATGATATCTCGCGTGAAAATTAGATAGAATTTTTTTTCGTGTGAGTTTGTTGATACCAGAACTTTTTTTTAGATACCCTCATCCGTCCTATCGGACACCTTCTCCCAGAGGGCTACCCTGTGGATAGGTCTTAGTATATAAATCAACCTATTTATCATGTGTTTTGTTTTTAAAATATATTTAGAATGTAGCGTGGTCTAAGGAGCGCGCGCGACGTGCCCACCTATGAGCTTCGAGACCTGGTGGGCACGTCCCTCGCGCTCCTTAGGCCACCCTACTACATGACGCATAGCTTAATTTTTATACCTAGACCTGTCCGCAGCGTATCCCCAGGGAAAGTCTGCCCGAAGGGCAGATGAGGGGAATTAGAAAATAACCCCCTAACTAACCTACGAATTCCCAGCGACCATCATTTCAGCTACCAACACAGAACCACAACTAGTTGAGCTGTTAGGATTGACATCCGACCCCACTGCCACAATATTGCGCATCATATCTTTCAAATTACCCGCGATCGTAATCTCTTCTACTGGATATTGAATTTGGCCATTTTCTACCCAAAATCCAAATGCGCCTCTTGAATAATGCCCCGTCAAAATATTAACGCCTTGCCCCATCAATTCGGTCACATACAAGCCACGATCAAGTGTTTTTAACATCTCAGCCAAATCTCCGCCCGTTGCATCAATAGTGAGATTAAACACCCCGCCTTGATTAGCTGTCGTTTTTAACCCCATTTTGCGCGCGGTATACGAATTCAACACGTATTGTTGCAAAATGCCATCTTTTACAATGATATTGGGTCGAGTCGCAACCCCTTCTCCATCAAATAAAGCTGATCCCAAACCACGTTTTACCCAAGGTTTTTCATAGATTTGCAGCATGTCTGGGAGTAATTGTTGGCCAAGAGAATCAAGTAAAAATGAATTTTTTCGATATAAATTATGACCGCTGACCGCTGAAATGAGCGAACCAAATAAGCCACTCGACAAACGGGAAGAAAATAACACCGGCACCTTTTGGGTCGCCATTTTTTGTGCGTCCAAACGACACACCGTCCGTTCCACTGCACCTTCTGCCAAAGCTTCTAAACTCATAAGATCGAGAGGGCTACGAGCGGTTGTATAATCATAATCACGCTGCATGGTTTGGCTACTTGGATTTTTAGCCACCAAAGAACAGCTCAAAGAATGTCTACTCGCTTCCATGATACCTAAAAAGCCTTGCGTATCAGCATGTCCCAAACAAAATTGGTACGTGGCAAGATTCACACCGTCTGAGTTCACAATACGTTTATCCAACGAACGGGCATGCGCTTCACAATGCTGCAGTTGCTCAATAGCTTCCTCAGGGTTGATTTGCCAAGCATGCACCAAATCCAAATCTCTGTACTCAAAAGGATGCGGTTCGGGATCAGGTAAACCAAAACAGGGATCACTTGCACTCACTTTAGCAATTTCATAAGCCGCTGCAACCATCGCATCCAAAGCAGGCGCAGACATATCGCTTGAACTCGCACTCCCTTTGGCTTTGCCAATGTATACACTGACACCCACACTACTATCTTCACTAAAAGCGACGGTTTCCACATCACCCATGCGCACATCAACTGAAAAACCACTGTCCAAATTGATGCCGACTACCGCATCACTGGCCCCTATTTTTTTCGCTCTTTTCAGAATATCCAACAGCATGGTTTGTAATTCATCTGTTGACTTTGATGTCACTATAAGGTTATTTTGCGGTAATGTCTTCATAAACTCACCCTAAGCCTAAGCAAATATGCGATAATGAGTATACGAGATAACCATGTCAAGAGCACGTAAAAAAATATATTTGAGTTTCTTTTTAATATGCTGGCTACTCAACCCGATGGCCTACGCCAAATCTTGGCAGCCCATTGAACCCGGTATGGAATACGTCGATATCAGATATCAATCATTATCCCAGTGGTCACATATTCACGCATTTCGTATTGATTTACAGAAAATGCGCTTATCCGTCTTCATGGCAAAGGATTTACCGGAACATTATGCTTCTGTACAGGCATTCAGGCAGCACGAGCACGGCCTTTTGGCGATCAATGGTGGGTTTTTTAATCCCAATAAAACACCGCTGGGGTTACGTATCAGTGACAAACAAATTTTAAATCCACTCAGACGTATCAGCTGGTGGGGCGTGTTTTTCATTCAAAAGCAACATGCAGCCATTACCACACCTTTTGAGTTTCACGCCCAAAAAAATATTGAATTTGCTATTCAATCAGGGCCACGTCTCCTGGTTGCAGGTCAAATCCCTACCCTTCGTCCAGGATATGCAAACCGTTCGGCTTTGGGTATTGATGACAAAGGACGCGTCATCATTTTGGTCACAGAAAACTTGCCCATCGCGACCAGTGATTTTGCCCGTATTTTAAAAGCGCCCCCCTTTCGCTGTGTCGATGCATTGAATTTAGATGGCGGCAGTTCCAGCCAATTGTATGCTAAAATGCCACATTTCAAACTGGATGTACCAGGCTTCAGCCAAGTAAGCGACGCAATCATCGTCAAAAGACGCACCTCTGGGGATTAAAAGGATATGACAAAATTAAGTGTGAACGTCAATAAATTAGCGACCTTAAGGAATTCACGGGGCAAAAATAACCCCGATGTGCTCAAGACAACACTTGATATCATTACGTATGGTGCGCAAGGAATCACCGTCCATCCCAGACCGGATGGTCGACATATTCGGCGTGAAGACGTCTACGCCATCTCAAAAGCAATCAACGTCGAATTTAATATGGAAGGCTACCCGGACCACGCGTTTTTAGAATTAGTCAAAGCAATCAAGCCCACTCAATGTACGCTCGTCCCCGACCCACCCCACGTTTTAACTTCTAACGCGGGCTGGGAAATAGAAAAAAATAAAAATTTTTTATACGATATCATTCATATATTACACCAGAATGGGATCCGTACTTCGTTGTTTATCGACCCCATGCGCATCTCTCCCAAAGAATTAGAGGCATTAGCCGGGACCAAAACAGATCGCATTGAACTGTACACAGAAGCATACGCCGATGCATTTGACACTGATAAACAGTCTGATGTACTCAATATTTATAAAGATGTTGCGACTGAGATCACTCAATTAGGCATCGGCATCAATGCAGGGCATGATTTGGATTTGGAAAATCTCCATCATTTCGTGCAAAGTATACCGAACGTAGCAGAAGTATCCATTGGGCATGCATTGATCTGCGATGCACTCCAATTCGGTTTGCAGGATACGATGGCAAAATATCTTGCTTGTTTAAAAAACACCTAAGCCCCATGTCATACCGGCTGGGCCGATTTACATCGATCGATATACTACAGACCGCACCACAGCAGAGACTTCGCTTCAGGTGACGTTAGGAATTACAAAAATTGCAGCACCTGCATACACAGGTCGTTCGCATTAAAATGATTTAAATTAGGTCACGGAAACCGAGCCACGACCGTTAGAGGTCGTTGTAATCTCCAATATGGAATAAAGCATTGTCAAATGCTAGGATAGGTTCGTTTTTTTAAACGGACATATCCAATGTGAATAGAGCGCCCTGTTTTAGGGCCTGTTTACAATTCATCCCCGACGCCTACGTGCCGCGGCTTGTCCGCGGCATCCAGGAGATGGTCAAATTACAACTGAGCCAATTTAATTGCTCATTCAATTGATAAATAAGAACAAACTCGTAATATAACGATTCTAACGT
>CAMCUM010000078.1 GCA_945878975.1 Legionella genomosp. 1 | reverse complement strand
ACTCAGAAGTGAAACAATTGAGCGCCGATGATAGTGTGAGGTTTCCTCATGTGAAAGTAGGTCATTGCCAGGACTTTATTTGTAGTAGATGTTCATAACCCTAATGAAGCTAGCGCTGTATACAGTCTAGTTTGATTAGGGTTTTTTTTAGCTAATTTATCACTTCTGCAGCCCGGAAATAACTCTAGGGACGTTGCCTAAAGTTCTTGAATAATCTACTTCTGATCTGTATCACGTAGACCGCACGTCTTGTTGGTTTTAAATGCTCTGTATGACATAATTATGCATAAGTTAACTGGTGTTTTTTATTACTGAAGCTCTCCGAAGCCTTAACCAAGCTACATGAAAACACAGTTCACCACTTATTTAATATTGATCTCAAAGATATTAGCACTTCAGAATTGGCTGATCTAGCCTGTGCAATTCGACAAAACACTACTGTACAAAAAATTATTGGTATTGAATTATCTGACATTTCAGAATTACTTGTACGAAACCGCTATTTTGCTGCAAAAAAGCAACTTGAGAATATATGTTATGCAAATGACCATCTTGGACAGTCATATAGAAAGTTAAATCCAGAATATGCGCACTGTTTTCGAGACACTGGGCTGAGAATCATCGCTCACATTGAGCGATTGAAAGCTGAGGATCCAACTAAGATAGCGATATTCACTAAAGCACTGAATAAAATAAGTGATTTAGCACGATATAGAATGTATATAGAAAATATCCATGAATTTTTAGTGGACTTAAAGACAAACATTGATTCGGATGATTACAAGCAATTAAGTGCTAGAATTTGTGTTCATGTTGGCCTTTGCATTATGTTAGCCAGCTTAGTTGCTCTAGTATTTTCCGTAGTAACGGGGGAGTGTATTCCTAGTACCGACTGCTGCAATTGGTCTTAGTTACGTGGGACCTATCCTAGTCGCCGCGGCAATGATTAGTGTATGAAAATCAGGTTTTTCTTGGCTATTGTGATGCTTATTGTTATGCTTACCGCGATGTATTTTGATGTATCAGATTGGGTTAGGTACTGGGATCAGAGGTTTCATATTAGAACAACAATAACAAAGGAATATAGTCATGGGTGAAAAGGTAAAAGGGCGTAAAGAAGCAAAAAAAGCGCCGCAACATACAGCTAAAGAGAAGAAACAATTAAAGAATGAAAAAAAGCAAAATAAAAATTAAGGGTGATAATAGGGTTTTTTGACAAGTGGTGACACGGTCAAAACCCAAGCTTATTCGCGCAAATTTCAGCTTGTGTTCGTTAAATAGAGCTGGCTAGTCGTCTCACTCAAGTTAAAATTTGCGCTAAATTATCTCGATTTTTGAAGAGCACCACCAATTGTCAACAGACTCTAATATCTACAATTTGCCTCGGATGAATGATTAGGTAAGAAAGTGTCAGGCCAAAATAAAGGATTGTGGACCCATCTCTAATGTAGTTTCTGCCCATTCGGAACTTTCGGCTCCACCGTTATCAAACAAATAGCCTGCTGATCATCTGAAAATCCAACCAGTAAAAATTGTGAAAGAAAACCCGCGATATTTTTTTCTCCCAAATTCACACATACTACAATAGAACGACCAATCAATGTTTCTGGTGTGTAGTGGACAGTGACCTGCGCTGACGTTTGCAAGATACCAAGTTCAGGGCCAAAGTCTGCCCATATTTTATAAGCAGGTTTTTGCGCGCGTGGGAAAGGCTCCGCCTTCACGATTGTCCCGGAACGTAAATCTACTTTAGCAAAATCGTCATAGCTGATAGTCATAATAGCCTCATTTAAATTGTTACAACCACTTTCCCGATAGCTTTGCCTTGCTCTAGGTATAGGTGCGCTTCTGCAATCTCAGAAAGCGTAAAGATCCTAGGATCGATCAACGGTTTTATGGTGCCATGATCTATTAATTGCGCTATGTGCGATAGTATTTTTCCATAATAGTCGCGCCGCAATCCAGTGATCAAAGGCAACGGCTGCATCACCATATGCAAAGACAAACCTTTTATGAAAGCCGGCGTTAAATCATGGGGCCCTGCGGCAGAAATACAAATGACAGCGCCATGTACGCTAGCAGCTTGAAAGCAATTGACCAAATTGTCAGCGCCAACAGTATCAAAGACCACGGAAAACCCTTGGTCGTTTGTGTATTGTTTTACATAAGCTGCTGCGGATGTTTGAGAATAATTGATGACATTATCTGCACCGAGCTGTTTAACATGGTGCGCTTTATCTATAGATGAAACCGTAGCAGAGACTGTTGCACCTAAATGCTTGGCTAATTGTACTGCGAGATGCCCAACGCCACCGGTACCGCCATGGATCAAGATGGTTTGTTGTGGTTGGAGTTTGACATAAGTGATCAATGCTTACCAAGCTGTCAAAGCAACCAAGGGAAGTGCTGCTGCTTGTTGCAGGGATAAGGATTTGGGTTTATGTGCAATCAATTTAGCATCCGCTAACACATATTCTGCTAATGCACCGTCTAAGTCTAATAGGCCACCGATACAACCGTATACTTCATCACCGGGATGAAACAGAGCAACCCCATCACCGACTGCTTCGATGACACCTGATACATCCCCATGCAGAATCATCGGAAAATGGGTGACTAAATTAGCGTAATAACCTTTACGCAATTTACAATCAAAAGGGTTGACACTGGTGGCAGTGGTTTTAATGAGGACATGACCAGGTTTGATAGTAGGTTTTGGCCTCTCCATGGCCTGGAAAGTGCTGGGATCGCCAAACTGTTCGATGACCATTGCCTGCATAATAAGATTCCCTATTTTTATTGACTGGGAGTATAAAGAAAATTGCTGGTTTCTGATAGACTCAATCTGCTTGAGTTTTTTATCTAGAGCAAGTTAGAAAAGCCCAAGTAAATAGGTTAAAATTAGGTGCCATGTTTTGATAAATCCGAGCCGAGATTATTAGGGAGCGGAAATGAGGAAGCATTTCCAGAGGTATGGGTTCGTATTCTAACGCAACATCCAAGTAATAGAATCCACATTGGGAGGGTAGCCCGAACAATTACCTTTCGTTGCAGTATAATCTGCATCGATATTAGAGATAGACGTAACCAATCCTGTTATAGAGTATGCATGATATAAGAAGCCTTTTACCACAGTCTTTTTTGAGTCAAAAGTAACAACTTTATCATCACCGCATTGGTAAGTTAATGTGACATCTATGTCTTCAGAAAAACCAGGCAAGGGCGTGCCTACTTCTGTTTCGAATGTATAGGCAGGGCTTTTTTGCATAGCAAGCACTGTGAGAGGTAATTCTGTAGAACGCGTATTGCCTTGGTTAATTGTTTGTTGGATCAAATGACAATCAGTTCCTGTGTCATTTTGAATGATGACATTGAGCAAGTATGGGCAAAGATTTCGTGGTACGTACGCATACCCCAAAGAAGAGCTGATGCATAATACCAACGCCATATATTTCTTCATCATAGTAGGGTTTCTCAACAAAAGGTCAGCAGGCCCGCGCATTCTATAGTGCGATGATCACTGTGTCAATTTTGGATGCAATGACGGATCTGCTCTATAGAAAACTGCTGGCTTGCATACACAATATGCCAATATGGGCGAATTAAAATATAACGAATGGGATAAAGAGTTTTGGGCAGGGGTAAGATGGTTATTTGTGGGCATACTTGTCTGAGTGCTGGTTCATCCACCGAATCGTTTTCACCTTTTACTAACAGGGTCTAAGATCACATCATAGGAATTTGGGGTCATATATGCTCTAAGGGCAACGCTGTTTTATCAACAATTCGTTGTAGCACAAAGCTAGATTGAACTTGATGGACGCCAGGGATGATTGTCAGTTTTTTCAATAAAAATGTTTGATAGTCCTCTAGGTTTGAGACGCTGATTTTTAACAAATAATCGCTGGTTTGCCCGGCAATTAGGTAACATTGAATGACCTCTGGAAAGGTGGCAATCATTTTTTCAAAGTCTTGCATGGTATGGGCATCGTGGTTGCTGAGTGCGACCGATACCATAATGGTTAATGCGAGCCCAATTTTTTGAGGATCGAGTAATGCCACATATTGCCGAATATATCCCTCATCTTCGAGCTGTTTCACACGGCGCAAACAGGGAGATGGAGAAAGGGAGACTTGGTCTGCTAAGTCTTGGTTACTGATGCGGCCGTCGGTTTGCAATAAGTCTAAAATTTTTTTATCAATACGATCCATGTTTCAGTTCTTTAATATAAAATATCACATTATATGTATTATTTAATATTTTATATCTTATAACAAGGGGATATTGGATGAAGAAGCGTTGTCCTTGGGTAGGTGAAAACAAACTTTATTACGAACATTACCACGATACAGAATGGGGCATTCCCGTGCATGATGATCGTAAGCATTTTGAGATGCTCATTCTTGAAGGCGCACAGGCGGGGTTGAGTTGGGAGACCATTTTGAAGCGACGCGAAGGTTATCGTGAGGCATTCAAGCAATTTCACCCGGATGCTGTGGCAAATATGACGGATGAGGAATTGGAAAATGTATTGAAGGATCCTAATGTTATTCGCAATCGTTTAAAAATATTTTCTGCCCGAAAAAATGCGCGTGTTTTTATAGAAATCCAAGAAGAATTTGGAACATTTGATACTTATGTTTGGGGTTTTGTAGGTGGTAAACCGAAAATATCGTGTCCTGAAACCATGCGAGAGGTGCCAGTCAATACAGCCGACTCAGATGCATTATCAAAAGATTTGAAAAAACGCGGTATGACATTTGTAGGATCAACTATTATGTATGCTTATATGCAAGCAACTGGTTTGGTGAATGATCATATCGCAGAATGTTTTCGTAGCGAATGCAATGAGTGATAGGACCCAACAGTGTCAGTTTTTGAACCCTGGGGTTCAGGTGGGATGCGACTGTGTTGGATCAGGCTGTCCAATCATCTCTGGCCTGCACAACACCAACAACAAAATACAACCCGATATAAGCGCATTGGTTCAAAAAACAGACTGCTGGGCGGCGAATTGTAACACGATTTATTATCGTTTTACACGAAATGTCGACCTTTTAGAAGCGATCAACAAACCTTATTTGACAGTAATCGCTGACTCAACGGATTTGACACCGTGGACCTTCTTAACCGCATCAATAGTATTGGCACATTCTGCATCGGTATCTACTGTTCCAGTTAGAGCGACGATGCCATCTTTGGTTTCGACATGAACGGTCCATAACTCAACATTTTTGTCTCCAAATATCTTTTTTTCTAAAAGAGTCGCTTTCACTGCAGTCGTGATGGCAGAATCGGAAATGTCATGTGCCACTTTTTCTGTAACAGATGCCGCAACAACTAAAGGGCTGAACATACTCAGAGCCAACGCACCACACAATATTGATTGTTTTAACATGATATTCTCCTTTGTTAATGGGTCTGTTGACAGTTGGTCACACGGTCAACAGACCCTAGATAAATTTCTCAAGTTGCTAAAAGCTGACCTTGATAATTTAGTATAGGCTATAAATTCAATTATTGCTCATATTGGTTATAAAATGACTTAAAATGGCCTGGGGTCGTTCACTACTTGGTGTTATAAACTCCAATAAACTAGGTGCTCGCAGGAAGAGGCCTCTTCTGCAAATAGATTGGATAGATCCATGATAATAGAGGGTTTTTTACACTTTTGTAGTAGGCCTTGCAAACCAATTTTCTTGTAAAAATCGTCACCCACGGCAACAATGACGACAGATAAATCATTAATATCCTCAAAGCGCTCTAAGTGCACAGGATATTCGCTTTTGATGGTGCTGTGTTCATAGGGATCATGGATGCGGCAATTAAAATCGCTTCTTTTGAGATCCCTAATAAGCTTTAATACTAAGCTATTGCGTATGTCGATAACGTTATCTTTATATGAAATCCCAAACAGACCAATGCTGAGGTTGTTAATATCGACTTTATTGGCAATGATTAAGCGCATCATCGACTGACGTGGTTTAATAGATTTGATCACCCCAGTTAAGAGATAATTGCCTTAACTGGAGAAAATGTAATGAGAGAAAGAAAAAAATATTCAAAAGAATTTAAGCTGGATGCCATTGCGCTAGTAATTGAACAAGGATATAGCCGAGCAGA
>CAMCUM010000077.1 GCA_945878975.1 Legionella genomosp. 1 | reverse complement strand
AATGATTATGAAGGTTTTTTGTATTTGACGATTTCGTCTATTTAGGGAAAGTTTTTTGGATAAATCGCTAGTATCATGCTCTAAAAACCATGCTGGGCGCGGATATTTTTCTTATGTTACATTTACGCAGGAATGTGGTTAATACCCTTTCAAGCGATTTTATGTCCAAAGGAAGGGTGATTTGTCTCATGATTTACGCGACATTTTAATTTAGATGGCGCATTATAACCCTTATCCAGCGCGGGTTACACTACCTACAGATACGCAGAAGAGCCGTCTATCCACTCAAAGTTACAAAGGGGGCTTTTAAAAATAACTGCTATGTGGCCTTTGGGGAGTAACGGAACGGCCAATGCATTTAAGGAAATGTTTTTTAAATCGGATGTAATTAAGCCATGTAGATCGTAAGTGGTCCATTAAGTATTAATTCAGGCCTATCACTGGTGTTGAATAGGCGAACGCCTTATTATTATTATATTAATAATAAAGTTTTAGGGGCTGTTGACAACTCTCGTCGTCCCGCGGCGTGTCCGCGGGATCCAGTTCGATCTAACTCTATGCACCAAGCTTGTGCATTAATCAGGATCTCTGGATCCCGCGGACAAGCCGCGGGACGACGGGTTTCGGAAGGCGAAATGTCAACAGCCCCTAGTATTAGGAGCATAAACATGAACGCTGTTCAATTATCGTTATCCTATGATGTAGAAAAGATGAAAGCAGATCTTGCTGTGGTTGAACAATTTTGGAAAAGACATCGAAGTTATGAATCACCAACAGAATTCACAGTAAAAAAAGATGACGCTTGGGTTATTATTGGCTTAATTTCTCCGGGAGGTGATTTAGATAGAACAGATCCAGGTGGCCCAGGTCTGTTTGAGTATAAAGAAACAATTGCGTTAGATGAAACCCCTTATTTTCGCGCCATTTTAGATGAATTAACTAATCAATATGGAGCGGTATTGACGTGCGTTCGTTTTTCAGGCCTCAATCCTGGTGCCTCTATTCATGAGCACTGTGATGTCGGGTTTGATTTCAGGTTTAGTAAAATACGGCTACATATTCCAATTATTGTTGATCCTCAAATTGAATTTATTGTTGGTGGTGACAAGATCCATATGACACCAGGCCACTTGTGGTATGCGAATTTTTCACTCCCCCATCGTCTCCACAACCCCAGCACTGTTCGAAGGGTGCATTTGATCATTGATGTTGTTATTGGTGATCAAATTTTAAGCGTTTTTCCAAAAGAAATGATAGCTGCTATTGGAAAAGATAATATATTGATATCAAGAAAAAAACATCATGTATCGAAACTGGCGTTGAAAAATTATGAGTGCGATTTCTCTTTCCATTTTATATTGATGGAAAGAGTGCTTGGTTTGCCAAAAAACCTTACGACTTTTATAGCAAAAATCAGACTTCAGGATGATCAGCTTATTTTAAACCTCAATGACGAGCCTTATCTTGCACTTGTTCCTGTATCTGATACGGATTTCTATTTTTTAGGCGGCAATGAAACCTATTACATGACATTTTCATTGAAAAATGATGTGGTAGAAAAAGTTTCGATTGTTTTAAAGGAGGGGAAATTAAAAACCCTTATTGAGCTTCCACTTATTCAGTAATCTGTTTTTAAGGCATTTGATACTGCACGATCAGGTCGCAGCATTGATTGATACAACGCCTGTTCCAACTTCAGAAATTGTTTGTAATCTTGCTCGAGTTTTTCTGGATCATCATGCACCAAATAAGCGAAGCCTGGTCGTCCCGCAACCTCACTGGTTTTAAGAAGGTAATCTCCTTTTCTCACCATTATCATCATATCTTGCACTGATGGCAGTGCATACATTGGTGTTAAATCAGGTTGATGTAGAATGGTTCCGGCGGTATTTGAACAAAAATACACGAGTTTTGCATGTCGTAATGCACCACGACCTTGCCGCAACATTTGCACAGCACGTTCGGGCCTCACATACGTATCTACAGCTAATTCGATGGGATTGAATCCAGTGGCGAATTGACATGCCTTAGGCGATAATGTACCTGAAAGACGAGCACCTATTTCGATCAAGGCGGGGCCTTTCGGTGTACACCGCACCTCAACATGAGCGGGGCCTGTGTTGAGGCCGACACAAGATAGAACTTTTTTTACATAGTCACTTAATGCTGTATAATTTTCTTCTTCAGGGTGAAGAAGTCTGGCGTAAAGATCGGCAGAAATTTTTTCTTCATCCTCATCCACACCCAGCCATATATCGGTTATAAAATGCTCGCCATTTACGCTCATGGTATTCACAATAAATTCGTCACCTGATAAATATTCTTGTACCACTAATTCATCGTTAATAATTCCACAAAAATTTTTAGTGTCTATTGTAGTTTGAAATGCACGGATCACCTCCGTTTCATTTTTACAAAATGTGACCCCTTCAGAGGACGCGGCGTATTCAGGCTTAACCACTACTTTTTGAAATGTCTGTTCCCTATACCATTTCAAGATTTCGTCGATAGACGCAGATTTTATTTGTTCTGCTGATAATAAATGTTCTACTTTTAATGCTTCATGCATAAAGTACTTACTTCTTCTTGCTAATGTTTTTTCTGCATTATTTTTCTGAATACCGAGGTGTAATGCCAACTCATCCGCTAAAATCACGCCAGACTCTTGTCCTGGTACCACACAAATAATTGAAAATTTCTGCAATAAATTAAGTACCTCATGTATTGTATGTGTTTCATAAGTCAAACAATGATCAAAATCAGTAGGAACAAAGCTACGGATTAATCGTTGCGCGATATGATTCGAGGTTTGAATATGGATCATTAGAAAATCCAATTGTTTAAAAACAGGCGCCAATAAGGCCCCTGTTGAAAACGCATCTACAATCACAACACAAGGTTTAGTGTAAATTTTTTATCTCCTCTAAAAATTTAATGTGAGTGTTTTCCCATATAGTAGGCAACACATCATTCGTTGTATTTAA
The DNA here is from genome assembly GCA_945878975.1 of Legionella genomosp. 1. Classification (GTDB taxonomy): domain Bacteria; phylum Pseudomonadota; class Gammaproteobacteria; order Legionellales; family Legionellaceae. The sequence continues at coordinate 4,608 of CAMCUM010000077.1, read as the reverse complement.
TAAATGTTGCAGGTGCACAAATATGGAGTCTCCCAATAGATGGCTAGCGTCTATTGGCAACCAGTTAGGGAGATGATCAATCGCAATGACATCTACTGGCGCGCACTTGGGACCCAAGGTAAAGCAGGGATGATCAAATGTTGTGATTTGTGAGTAAAAAGGAAAGCGATGCATCGGTCCATCCACATCACAGGTGACATCGACAAGAATGGAAAGCCGTTTGTTGGCATATAAATCCTTTTCCAATAAAAACGGTTCGCCTGCTTGTTCCGAGCGAATACAATTCACAATAATCTCAAATTGATTCAACGTTGATAATAGATCTGACGAATTGGTCTCTGCCCTTCCCCAAAGAGTTGGCAAAATATCCATGCTCTTACAAAATTTCACCGCACCGGAACCCGTATTTCCTTGATATCCTAAGATAACGATGGATGGTTTAATTTTTGTTTCATGCAGCAACTGTTTAGTGTGGGCAACCAATTGTCCTTGCTCGGAAAAATAAGGTAAAGTCAATTTAAGTGCTAGTCCAGAATGTTTTTGAACATAAAACTGCAGCGCCATTGCAACGCCTATATATCCTGATAATTGTCCATTCTTACCCATCACTAACGGGACACCTTGAGCATCAGTTAAATATTCACAATCGAATAGGGTACCGCCGCCACGATGAAAGCGTTGCAATAGGCGCTGACCATGTCGTTGATTTTTATAACAGTGTGCAAAGTAAATATGCTTATGCCGCAAAGAGTCATCATTTTCAGGTAAATGCCTCAAGCCCAAGATATAATAATCTGTTGTAGCGTGTATCCATGAGCCAGAGGGTACAAGCTCACATCCTGCTTTTTCGTATGCACTATCAGGAAAAATTCTTTGCTGCGAACGTTCTACAACAATTTTGTGACCCATGTGCACTAAAATTTCTGCGTGTTGGGGTACTAATAGTGTTCGTTGCTCATGTAGTTTTATTTCATCTCTTAACCATAAAAAACCCATATATCTCCCTGTCATCATGACCTTTATTCTCAGAAAAAAGACATAAATGCCTTTTGCAAATACTCATAATCATTATGGAAACCTAAGATTCGATTGAATTGTCCGATGATACTTCCTGGAATTTGGATACCTTCCGCTTTTGGAAAGAATAGAGAATGAATATCTAAACGTCGTAATTTGTCTTGCACATCATCCTCATTATGCAAACATAACCAGAAATAAGATAGACCATCCGTAATTTCAGAACCATACGTTATTCCAAGTTGGTAACATATATAAGCTTGAATCAAATTAAATCCAAACATCTTTTTATAAACGAGTGGCACCAATCCTCCGCCTGCGCGCGCAGCCACTTCAAGAAAATAGAGCATATCGTTTTTATAAAAAACCTCTATATGTAATATGCTATCCTCGATTTGAAAACTGTGTACAACATTCAATGCATACGTTCGTAACCGCTGATACAAGTCACTCTCTTCTCGCAATGGCATGCTCCCTATTGGATGTTTTTGGAGAAAAGCGATCAGCGGTAAATTATAACGTGAACAACCAAACCATTTCACTGTACCGTCACTTACCACAAGGTCCAAATGTAATAAATCACCCTGAATGGCTTCTTCTGCCATATAATCGGTAGTTATGTGGTTTTGATAGTAAGCTTCAAATTGTTCATACGAATGGATAAAAGTGACGCCTAGAGAGCCGCTTAAGTTGACTGGTTTTATAACAAACGGGGTATTTAGTTTTGTTGCGCATTGTTGAAATAACGTTTCACAGCTCAGGTTCCAGTCAATATACATCCCCTTTGGGACTAACATGCCATTATTTTCGACAGTTTCTTTCATCAAAATTTTGTTTCTAAATTTTTGTGCTTGGATAAAACTTAACCCGGACAAATGAAACTTATCACGTAATTTTGCAGTGGCCTCTAAATCTCCCTCACCAAAGTTCAACAATTGTAATTGACGACAAAACCCCAATTCATGTTCAACAATATTTTCAGCAAGGAGGGAAAATGATTCAATAAAAAAATGACATGTATATTGAACTTCAAAATAATAAACAGCATCAAATAATGATTCGTAGGCAGTAAACTGGTTTTTTAAACGTTGGTCTACGAGAGCCGTGAACCGCATAGGTTTTGCATGTCTTAATTCAGTAATGTCTAGCATGAGAAATTGATTTAAAGTGAACGTGAGCACTATCATCACCGAATCTATTTGTGTGGTTCTCATTGTCGTCCAGAGTGCTTATACAGCTTTAAACTGTACCAAACTACTGCTAAATAACATAGACCTGTGATGGCTGCGTTACTGCCATAAATGACCATATTATGATTTAAGTATAGTAGAGCCGTTATTTGCAACCCTATGGCTCTGATTGCAATAGTGATGGTACAGCTCAAGGCAAAAGCAATGCTTTTCATCGGGGTATCAAACAACACCAGTCGTATCATAGGAGAAGCAGCAATACCATAGCCAACAAAATATACCGATAGTCCAGGTATAAATCCGTTCATATGATTTCCCAATATCCAGCATCCAATAAATATTCCAATCAGGCCAAGCGTCGCAAGGATTGACCCCACCCATATTAGCGTCGTGATCCGAAAAAAATGAGTTAATTTACTTAAAATTAAACAGCCTAGAATCAATCCTCCAAAAATAGGAAATTGCCACATATTAAATCCGAACAATGATGTCTTTCCTGCCTGAAGCATCATAATTGGCGCAAGGCCAATCCATACAAAGCAGGGCAATCCAAGGAGCGTTATCGCAAGTGTACCTAACATGAAATGATGATCTTTTAATAGTCTTCCATAATGACCGCCAATACTTCTTAAGGACAATCTACTGCGCCTATGATTTAAAGTTTCTGGCATATAACGCCATAATCCCCATAGGATGATCAGGCTGCACCCAGCCATCAAGACAAAAATCATTTGCCAATCAGCATAATGAAGGATTAATCCACCCAATAGAGGACCGGATATGGACGCGAACAGACTTAACGTCGCGATAGGTGCCCACCATTTAACGGCTTGTTTTTCCTCAACGGCTTCTTGTAATGCGACAAATCCAACTACATTGATAAAACAGGCGCTCGTTCCTTGAAAAAATCGCAACAAAAGAAACTGAGACATCGATTGCGCATAAAGAATAAGTACAGACATTAGCAAGAAAAACAATGCCCCCCAAAGCATCACGGGACGACGACCATACCGATCAGAAATAGGGCCCAAGAATAAATACAAACTGGCACCACCAAACAGATAGGTTGATGATGCAGCAGAAAACGCCGATTCTTGACTATTATAGAAGCGAATCACATCAAACATTCCGGGCATAATTATGCCGTTTGCAAGACAAGATAAACAATCAAAAACAACTAAAAAAAGAATAAAATTGCGTGTTTGTTGCTTCGGGATTGAATGAGTGAATTGGGTCATATGCGTCTTATGCTTGTCTTTCTTTAAATGGGGTTCTTCTCAGGAAGGTTCGGAATTTCCCTGCACACCTCTACAAACCTTTACCCGTCTAAGTTACAGGCAATAGATTGATTATTTCATTGATTACTAATTTAATCTATAAGATCTTGAAACTTAATCTAAACGGGGCTGAAGAGCCCCGGAAGCTTAAATATTTTGTGAGCTCTATGCGGCTGTTTTATAGCCCTCATTCCGCACCTGATTTTTTGAATTACCCTGTAAAAAAGAGTTGACACGGATCCCGTATTTTGATCTATTACTCACTTTTGGTGGAATAAAAGTGAACGTAGCAGATTACACAACAAAATCGCTGGATCATCTCGGACTTGTGTCAGTATTATGCAAAGAGCTTGGAGTTGCTGCGTTTATTGATGAACGGATCCCGAAGCAGACAACACAATCGCACATAACGCATGGCGAACTATTAGTTGCAATGGAAGTGTAATAAACAGAGTGATTTTTGTTCAATTATGCAGCATTCAAAATAGCTGTCCTCCATTTACTTTCCCATTCGCCTTTACTATTTAACGCCGCTCTTATTTGCAATAATGGATCAAGTCCTTCTCTAGACCATCGCATGTGTTGCTGTCCTTTGCAGCGTCGATTAATTAAGCTTTCTACGGTTGACTCCGCTAAATTACTGGTAAAAACCAGTCCATTTTTCATGCGGTTCCGATAATTCACAATTTTATCTTGATTATTAACAATATAGGTGTGAAATTTATTGATTTTATCAAATTCTTTATCATTAGCAGCATCTTTCGACAACTGAGAAAGTCTTAATAATGCACTATCAACATTTCCTCGCCACAAATGCCATTGTATTCGCAAGAATTTGGTCTTTAATTTCTCAGGAAGTGATATATTTTTCATTTTCATAGAGATATGAAACCAATCTAAAATACAGGTCATTGAACCAGACAGTGGTTTTATTGCATCTACAACAGCCCAACAATTTTTAGCACCATCGCATAGTGATATAGGCGCGGATTTTTGGACGGGAAAAAGGCTTTTTTAAGAGCTATTCTTCTTAATATAAAGAGGAGAATAGAATGCCTAAGACACGTAGCTATTTTACAGCATCAAAGAAATCAAAAATTGCCATAGTGGCCGTTGAGGGGAAA
>CAMCUM010000076.1 GCA_945878975.1 Legionella genomosp. 1 | reverse complement strand
GTGATTGCTCATGCTCATGAGGATAGGGCGCACATAAATAAGTTAATTAGGGAGGGTTTGCAAAAGCAAGGGAAAATCTCTAAAGACAACGTACCTACAATTAGGCTTTCACAGCGCTCTATGACTAAATCGGAGCTTGCTGTTATCGAAAGTTATTCTGTAGGCGATGTTTTACGCTTTGACGCACATTACTCTGTGGCTCAAAAGGGCGATTATTTAACGGTGACAGGGGTTAATTCAAGCACCCATCGCTTAGAGTGCCAATCTAAAAATGGAGATGCATTTTCGATAAATCCCGCAGAAATCTCAGAGAAATCACGAATGTCAGTTTACCGCTCTGAAAAGGCTCAATTGGCAGAAGGCGATATGATTAGGCTTCGCCAAACCAATAAAGGGCGCGGATTTGTTGCAAATAAAGAATACAGAGTTGAAAGTATCACAGAAAACTCGGCGCTACTTAGAAACTCAGAAGACTATTTGGAAATCAAATTAGACCAAAGAGAAGACGCACATTGGGACTACTCCTATACAATTACAGCAGTAGGAGCGCAAAGTGCTACTTCTACTTTTGTTTTAGCGCTTGAGCTCTCTAAACGGCAAAATGCAACCACTCATCGCTCCCATGAAATCGATATAACTCGTGGTAGAGCGCAAGTGAGCGTTTATACTGAAAATGAAGACGGCTTGGTTAATCGCTTGAGCTTGCTAAAGGGCGACAAACAATCCGCATTCTTACTGAATGTTATTGAGGAGAAAGAAAGACAACAACCCAAAGCCACGCCATTAGGCAATGTAGAATCACATCAAAAGTCCGCGGATAAGCTTGGTAATTACACTCAACAACCAAAAGTTTCTGCACAAGATATAAATAATGAATTAACCCAAAACATGGAAGCGCTTGCCCATCATTTATTAGGCCAGCCCGCGTCCAAACAGAGCGACACACTGCGCTATGGACGCAAGGGTAGCCTGAGTATCAGTTTGAAAGATGGCTTGTGGTATAACTTTGAGACCGCAGAGAAGGGAAATGCCTTGCAACTAATTAAGGCACAAATGGGATTTAGTGATTTTAAAGATACTATGGCGTTTGCCAAAGATTTTTTGAATTATCGAGATGATTGGGTTGTTAAACCTAATCAAAATACAGGTAACCCTGAGAAAAGAGTCGTCAAAGACAGCCTTAATAAGCGCGATTACGCCATGAAGTTGGCCAGCAGTAGTGTGGCAATAAAAGGAACCATTGCTGAAAAGTATTTGAAAGAACACCGAAGCCTTACTCAGTATCACAATGCCGAACTTCGGTTTATACCCAAAATCTCAACCAAACATGACGACAAGTCTAAAACGGTAGCTGGATTGCTCGCTATTGCACGAAATGATAAAAATGAAATAAATCACGTGCAGGTCATTCGTCTCAATCCATTAACAGGCGAAAAAGATACCCAATCCAGAATTATCAAACAAACCTATGGCTCTCCAAATGGACAAACCATTATTTTAAACAGCAATGCATCAAACAAAATCACTTATTTAACTGAAGGCATTGAGACAGGCTTAAGTATTTTAGAATGCGACCCTAACGCCAATGTTCAGGCAACACTCAGTAAAAGTAATTTTAAAAACGTTGATTTGCGTAACATTAGTGAAAAGATAGTGCTTTGCCTTGATAATGATGGTGATAAAACCTTTAAAGATGAATTGATTACAAAGTCAGTAATAAGGTTACTTGATGCTGGCAAGAAGGTCTCTATTGTCATGCCCGATAAGATTGGCGCTGATTTTAATGATGTCTTAAGAGAAGAAGGGGCACAGAGTGTTGCCAAGCAGCTCTCTAATCCGGTCGACGCTAAGACGTTGTTGAAATCAGAAATTCAGGCCGTCAAAACCAAAGATAAGAACGCTTTTACTGCAGAAGGTATAAAGCAAATGCGCAAATTAAATCAAGAGACAAATCTAGGCGTTGAAGTGAACGCAAAGCAAATTGCTCAATTAAAATCACTTGACGCGAACGCTAAGAAACAAATGAATCGAATGTCTGAAACTTATAAACACGATGAATTAATTCATAATCAAACGCTAAGCAAGCCCTCTATACCACGCATCCAGAAGGAGCTAGAAAGATGAAACGACCTTTAAATAAAGCAGCACATCATTTTTATAATCAAGCAGGGGGACTTATGAACTATACAGTTAGTATTTTAATGGTATTTTTCCTCGCTTTTATTGCGACACTCTGGATTATGTCCGGTGCATGTTATTTAATTCACATGAACGGTTATATTGTTTACTATGCGAACATATATGTTTTTTGTTAGGCAAGATAGACATACATTACATTGTATCTATTTTATTAATATTAATGCATTTGATAAGATGCCTAGTGTTGTGTAGAAGAGAAAATTCTTGCCACTTATAAATAACGGAATAGTACTAATCGGTAACAGAATCTCTGTTTACTAAGATCCTGTTGCCTACTAATTAGCGTCCGTATCGATAATTTAAGGACTCTTTCCGCGTTCGCTCAGCAGCCAGTTCACGCTCCTGAGCTTCAGCAAGCTCCTGATTAGCGTTAATGCATATGGGACGCGCCCCTATTAAATATTCTGGTACCACAGGGTAAATGTGATAATTTGGCCCACCAAATCCATCAATAAAAACCTGTGTAGTTCTAATTCTACCTGCTGGAACATCAATTCCTATCTCAATATCTAAATCAACAACAAAACGTGTTTCCCGTCGGATCCTGGTGTTTTCTACAGGATTATCTGTTTTTAAATGACGCTGATAATAGTCGCTGACGATTTTGTTAACACAATTAGCAAGAGCATTAAGTATAGGGCTTTCATCTGTACCGAAATACAGATCAAAATACCCTTTATCATTACGATGACTATAGTAAAGATGCTGTGATTGATGTGAGTCAACTACTCTCATTTTCAATTTTTCAGGGATATCGCCGATCCATGTTCCATTGTGCTCTGAAGCATATTTTAGTTGTTTAAGAAATAGTTCTATGTTTTTACGATCCGCGCCAGAGTTTCGTAGTTTTTCTCGTTGAATATGTAATATTAGATCTGTCTTATGCGTTTGAGCTTGAAGAGATAATGGAACGGGTGTTCTATTTCCCAAAGCATGGGCGCGTTGATATGCTGATAAGTATTCGGATATTTTCATGCCGAAGCGTTTCTGTAGCATGGCATCTAATCCAATATGAATGGCATATAAAACACAGGAATTAGGATATACAATGGCTTGATTCGAAAACCCATTTCCTCCTATATGATCGCCTTCTTGATTAAAAAAATAATATTGACTGAGAGCGGCTGTGTTACGGGATGCGCTGATAATTTGTGTGGCAACAAGATTTCCTTGTTCGTCATGAGATAAAATAGGTCCTGATATGGCATGAGTGATAGGAGGTTCGCGATTATCAGCGGTTCCAAAATGCTGATTAGGATCGAGTTGTAATCCTCCACCCAAATCTGCCGTGGGCGTTCCAATTAAATTAAACCGTGCATAATCAAAAGGGTAAACACCATTAAACATGGCTATTGTCCCATCATGTATTATTGCGCCAAGTCGATATGTGTATAATTTATCTTGGTGGACAAAAGTGACTGTCATATCCCTGCGGCCAAAATATTTATTTGTTTCAAAGTCAAATATGGAATGCAAAGAAGTTAATACACTTCCATCTTGTAGCAAACATGCCATAGATGTAGTTTTTCCATCTTCTAATGCCCCAATAAAACGAGCAGATTTAATGGATAATGGGTCGTATGATTTATTTGTGCTGGGATCGACGATGACGTGAGTAACTGCTGTTCTATGCTCATCATCTATTGCGGGTGTAAGATTCTCAAATGTGTGTGAATCTAAACTGTTACCCGATGGTTTAGAGAAAAATTGTCCCATATTTGTCCATCCAATTTTTTGAATATATTAACTAATTGCTGAGCATGAGCATTTTATACAACAAATAGCTGTTAGGATAGATAGTTATATTTTGTAAATAGGGGTTTGGCGATAATATCAAGAAACTAACATGCTCGCTCTCTATAAGTGTATTTGATCAAAATATTTTTATGAATTTCTGATCTTGAGCGCTAAGACTTTTGTGAGGTAATCTATATCATATTAAGTCATTTTCTTTAAGAAAAAAATTGGTTGTTTTTTCAATGGCGTGAATAGCAGACGAATGATCATATACTTTGAGACTTGAGCGATTTTTATCGAACACATGACCGAGCATTTCTTTAATCAATAAATTAGATTCCGTGGTTCTTCTAAACACGCTAATCAGCAGTGGATCTTTTTCATCTTTATCTTCATTTTTTGTGGACTGATATATACGTAATCCTAATTCAAGAATTTTAGATGCAATGACATCAAAATCTTTATTCTCTGAGTGTGCTATATTTTGTATTTCGTCAACAACATGTTTGCTGACATCTATCGAGATTTCCATTGGGATTTTTCCTTATATATGGGTGTTTGTTTAATACCAAGATCGTTCATTGAGAAACGGATCTCATTGTAATTTACATTCTGAAAATCCCCACAAACCGAATTGAGATAATCGATGGTTTTCTTTACACAAGTTTCTAGTTCTGTATCAGGAATAGATTTGCTATTAATAAGAAGCTGTATTCTTGATAGATATAACAAATTTGGAATTGCAATGTGAATTTGCTCGACCATTTTCTTTATATCATCATCCATAGATCGTGGTTTCTTGTTGATATTGACTTCATTATTTTGACACCATTTAATCAATTCTTTCATGGCTTTGCCGTGCGAAATTTCTTTTGAATCACCTTTATAGATTTTATTTTCTGTGGCAATTCGAGTTAAATAGTCAATTTCCTTTTGAGTTAATCGTGTTGATATAGTGGTCATTTGGTTTCAATTCCTATCAAATTTTTTGTATACCATCGTAAACAATGTTTACTATTGTAGACAAAAACGTATACATTTGTAAACAATGTTTACTATTGTTTACAAAATATGTTTTAAACCAATAAAAATAAGGGTTACAGAGAATTTAAATGTTTACGTTTGTATACAAAAATCAGACTCTTCAAAAAGATAGATTTTTTCTTTATTTTTCTAAAAAACGGACTTTTTTGAAATTATGCATATAAATCAATGGCTTGCACGAATCAAAAAAGGCAATTTCCATTGCGTGGTGTGTGGTGCGACAAGAAGTTGTTGTTTGAGTTGTTAATCGGAAGGAATTTCGGAAACCATCTGTATCGTCGGATGAACCTATGGGAGTTAATAGAGCCTCCCTGACAATGTGGCGAAGCTACAGCTGAAGGGCTGATAGCGAGATGATAGCATCCGAAAGGAACAAAATCTACCTGATAGCCAAAATTGGGATAGCCACTAGGTAGCTGGTATGGTGAACATAAGTGAATCTGTGATAAAGGTCGTAACTCGCAACAAGCGCAATTGGCTGAAACGCTTGAACCAAAAGGTACGAAAGGTAGCTGGGGAAATCACACGAACCCCACACGATTACTCAACTTTCCGGCCGAGAGCAGACACCTAACCCGGCATTACTTGAACAGCGGAACTTGGAAACCCTGTACTTCTCTTCGTAAGAAGACAGTAGCCTGCAAGGGTTGCCTATGGGAGTGCAGGCTTGGGATATCGGAAAAAGCGAAGGCCAATTTGTAATGAATTGGATACGGGTTTCAATGTCACCCGGTCTGAAAAGAAGCCCACGTCCGATTGGTCTTTTATTGCGAGATAATTTGCAGAATTTGTAAAAGTGAGGAAAGCAAATGACGGATGTTGTATTATCTGGTGCGCCTGACACATCGTACTCGAACGTAGATTGGGGCAAGCTAAACTGGTCTAGTATTGAGGAAAATGTATACAGACTTCAAATGCGTATCGCAAAAGCAGTTAGTAATAAACAGTATGGTAAAGTGAAGTCATTGCAGTGGCTGCTGGTTAATTCCTCCAGCGCAAAGCTACTTGCCGTGAGACGAGTCACGACTGCAAAAGGAAGCAAGACGCCTGGTATCGATGGTGTTATTTGGACAACATCAGAAGAAAAATACGAGGCGGTGTGCAACCTGAAAGCAAGAGGGTACAGGGCAGCACCACTTCGAAGGATATATATTCCTAAAAAGAACGGGAAACTGCGCCCACTGAGCATACCCACATTGAAAGATCGGGCGATGCAAGCACTCTATCTGTTAGCGTTAGAACCTGTTGGAGAAACCAACGCCGATCTAAATTCCTACGGATTTAGGCCGAAACGGAGCACTCACGACGCTATATATCAGTGTTACTTAACACTAGCACGAAAAAATAGCGCGCAATGGATTCTAGAAGGCGACATTAAGGCCTGTTTTGATGAAATTGATCACGGATGGCTCAAAAATAACATCATAATAGATCAACGAGTGTTAACACAGTGGTTGCAGGCAGGCTACATTGAAAAGAACCAATTGTTTGAAACAGTACGTGGAACCCCGCAAGGTGGACCAGCCTCACCGTTGCTTGCAAATATGGTTCTAGACGGACTTGAGAAGGAAATTCATTCCGGTTGTGGGCAAGGCAATAAGGTAAATTACATTCGCTTTGCTGATGATTTCATCGTAACCGCAAACAGTCCTGATATCCTCAAAGAAAAAGTGATGCCGATAATATCAAACTTTCTCGCACAACGCGGTCTTTCATTGTCACAAGAAAAAACCAAGATTGTACACATCGAGGAAGGCTTTGATTTTCTTGGATTTAATGTGAGAAAATACAATGGTAAGTTTTTAACTACGCCATCAAAAGATAGCATTAAATCTGTAAAAACGAAAATTAAAGAAACCGTCAAAAAAGGATATGGCTGGAAAGGCTCTGAGCTTATATCAGCGCTCAATCCAGTCATAAAGGGATGGGCAAACTATCATCGAAAAATCGTCTCAAAAGCAACATTTTCCGAACTGGATAATTACATATATCAAGAAACATTCCGATGGACGATGCGAAAATTTCATGGTCACAAACGCTATAAAGCAGTTGATCGGTATTTTCGAAATCGTAGTCTTACTAGGCGCTGGATCTTCAGTGATGTTGTTAGGGCTAAGGATGGCACGAAGAAGTTCGTTTGTATTAACAAAATGATGGATATCAAAATACAACGACACGTCAAAATTAGGTCGAGCGCCAACCCCTATCTTCCCGAGTATGCTAAGTACTTTGAGGACAGGAAAAAGTGGACAAAAGATTGTTCCTATATCCAATGGATGAAGGACAAAAGATCGAATGTTATTGGTAGTGAATACCTGCTGGGTGAATAGCTTAAAAAAGGCTTGAGCGTAGTGCGGTGAAAGTCGCACGCTACGTTCTTAGGGGACGGGAGCAGGGTAACCTGCTCCTGTTACCCGACGTCTCTTTAAAAATACTATATTCATGCACTGTACTTTAATTTTCTCTCTATTTCGGATTAAGTTGGTTTTCATTTTTACCTTTTGAGCGCGGATAATTGCGTGTTTGTGATTGGTGTTTATTAAAATAGTTGGTTATGATTTTTGATGAATATGTCGAATTACTTAATGTTAATTATTCTTAAGATTCACAATGACAATATATGGCTCAACTCGATTAACTTGATTTTCAATATTTATAAAAAAGATATGTATCGAAAGCATTCAAATGCGATAGGTGTGCTCGCTTT
>CAMCUM010000075.1 GCA_945878975.1 Legionella genomosp. 1 | reverse complement strand
AATAAAAATTTAGCAGAAGTTGTGCTTGCTAGGCAAGCATTCTGGGTATAAATTTTGTCCTGTCGCGCGCGGCGCGATAGGACAATAAGGCATAATACGTTGATTGTACGCGGGAAAATACGCAGTTCAAAAGCAGCGTCACTGCGGATTAATCCTGCAGTGACGCTGCTGATCGAGAAAAATTTTCCGCATTTCATGTACTATTATCTGGTCGATAAGAGTACTATGTATCGGATAATTTTTTATTGTAATGATAGGTAGATTACATGCATATTAGAGCCTTGAATGAAAAGGATTGGTTTGTTCTTCGTGTACTGCGTCTCGATGCTCTGCGCGAACATCCGGAAGCGTTTGGCTCTTCATTTGAAGAAGAGGCTCAAATGACAGAAGAGCAATTCGGTGATGGATTAAAGGCATGTGACATGTTTGGCGCTTTTGTGGGAAATGAGCTCATTGGCTGTGCTGGATTTTTTATGCAGTCAGGTACAAAAATGCGTGATAGAGGTGATCCTAAAGATCATGAATCTGATACAAACGATGTTCATGTAGGTAAGGTGTTATGAATAATAAGATTCAAGTGCGACGCTATAAAGATGGAGATGCTAAGCATATTGCTCATGTTTTTTACAATACCATACATACTGTGAATGCTAAAGATTACACTAAAGAACAGCTTGATGCTTGGGCTCCCTGGTCTTCAGTACAAGATTATAGTGGGTGGCAAGAAAAATTAGAGAAAATCAAACCATTTGTTGCTCTAATAGGCGACACAATAATTGGCTTTTCAGAATTTGAACCAAATGGACATATCGATTGCTTTTATGTCCATCACGAGTTTCAAGGTGCTGGTGTTGGTAGTACCCTTATGCATGAGGTTGAGAAAGAAGCAGCCGCTAAATCAATTTCTCGAATTTATGCAGAAGTCAGCATTACAGCAAAACCATTTTTTGAAGCAAAAGGATTTCAAGTTGTAAAACAACAAACGGTGCAAACTCGTGGTGTAGAACTCATCAATTTCGTAATGGAGAAGTGCTATACAATTTTTAAATCTCTCTCGCCTGATGACATCCCATCTATTGTTTCTGCTTTTAGCCAGATTGGCTGGAATAAACCAGCAAGTGTTTTTGAAAAATACTTAGAGGAAGTTGTAGCTGCTGATAGATTGGTTTGGGTGGTGTTTGCGCATGATCAATTTGCCGGTTACGTCACTCTAAAATGGCAGTCTGAGTACCCATCATTTAGAAAGCAAAACATTCCAGAGATTATGGATTTAAACGTACTGCCACACGCAAGAAAAATGGGCTTAGGTTCACACTTGCTTGCTATAGCAGAAAAAGAAGCAGCAACTAAATCAGATATCATAGGTATTGGTGTTGGCTTATATGCTGGTGAAGATGGTGGCTATGGAGCTGCTCAAAGACTTTATGTAAAGCGTGGCTATATTCCCAATGGCAAAGGTGTTACCTATAACTATCAACCCACGATACCAGGAACTAGCTATCCACTTGATGATGACTTGGTCTTGTGGTTTACAAAAAAATTGAGTTGTGAGATTTATGATAAATGATTAAATTATCTCTTGACCCTCACGATACATCATACCGTACCTTTAAACTAACTGATAAAAAATACCAGGATTAAATTGATGGATAGCGCGACTTTAAAGCAAACACTTTCTACTATTCATACCTTTGAAGATTATGAAAAACTCAAACAACTTATTGAAAAAGATTTGGCTAGAGCGATTATTCATAAACACCAATTATCTGAGGCAGAATTAACGCTCTTCTCTGATGGGACAAATATCGTCTTTTCATACGGAGAAGACAAAGTCATTAAAATTTTTCCACCATTTCATCAAAGCCAATTTGAAAGTGAACGATTAGTATTAAAGCACTTGGATGGACATCTTTCGATAAAGACTCCAACACTTGAGCACGAAGGAGAAATATTTGGCTGGCCATATATTATCATTAGTAAACTTGAAGGAACAAATTTAGAAACCCTTTGGGAAACAATGCCCCATAACAATAAAGTAATCATTCTTCGCGAATTAGGTCAGCTTATTCGAGAAGTTCATGCTTTACCCACGGATGGACTTGAAGCAATTGATTGCCATTGGCCACAATTTCTTGAAAAACAAATAGCGAATTGCGTAGAACAACACCAAAATAAAGGGCTTTCAACCATTTTACTGCAACAACTACCCGCTTATCTTGATTCAACCAAAGAGACATTACCGAAGCTCCAAAAGCCAGTTATTTTAACAGGGGAATATACCCCGATGAATTTTTTAGTGCAGCAAATTGATGACATTTGGCATATCAGTGGATTGATTGATTTTGGAGATGCGATGCTAGGTTTGCCAGAGTATGATTTGCTGGGACCAGGTGCTTTCCTTATACGAGGTGACAAACAATTGCTGCGTGAGTTTTTAACAGCTTATGGTTATTTGCCACATGAGATGACGGACATTTTGAGTCGTCAATTGATGGCATTAATGCTGCTCCATCAATATAGTAATTTAAATATTCAGGTAAGAATTCCTTATTGGAAAGATAAAGTGCATAGCTTAAAAGATTTAGAAAATTTAGTGTGGGGTTTTTAGATCCATGAATGAAATTTGGAAATTCCTTTCTCCAATTCTCAAACCCTATAAGTGGCATTATTTCGTGATGTTTCAGATACCGATGGTAGCTGTTGCATTTCATATCCTAAATAGTTATGCACTGAAATTAATTGTTGATACCTCAACCAATGGTAAGACAGTTACCAAGTGGGAGATAATTTATCCAATAGTTATTTTTGTTGGAATTGCATTGCTTCAAGAAATAATTTGCAGAGCAGGGCAATGGGCTTTTAATAAATCTCAGCCCTTTATAAGAGGCGAAATCATAAGTAAAGCTTATGAATATGTTCAAAACCATTCATATACTTTTTTTCAAAATACGCATAGCGGCTCTATTACAAGTAAAATCAAAGGCATTGTAACCGGGTATGATGACGTGTTTGAGTACATTTGGTGGAAAATCACAAATCCGTTTGTAATGTGCTTATTTGGAACACTTTCTTTGGTATTCATTAATTTGCAGTTAAGCCTCTTAGTTTTAGTATGGTGTAGTATATTTTTTGTTGTTGGTTTAAAGATGTCGCTAAAACTGAGCACATTATCAACGCAATCAAACGAATTAAAACATCAAGCCGTTGGTTTCATTGCAGATGATATTTCAAATATTTTTACAATTTTCTCTTTTGCATCTAAGAGAGCGGAATTAAAAAAGATCAGAGATTTTACTTGTGGTGAGGTTGCTGAGTTAGATTATAAAAAGAACTTATATCAGTTTAAATTTGCTTGTGTTCAAGGCGTGTTATTTATAGGGATGATATCTTCAGTTTTGGGTTACACTGCTTATTTGCGTTATATCAACCAAATTACGGTTGGAGATTTTGCTTATGTAGTGACCATTGTATATAAGATAGTGTATGACATTTGGGCGCTATCCGAGCAAGTCGGTAACTTTTTTGATAAACTAGGCGATTTCAAATCTTCCTTCTCCATTTTGCAAACACCACAAGAAGTAATAGACAAAAAAGATGCAAAGGAGTTAATTATCTAACATATGAAAAACTTCATTCATTTTAAAAACATTGAGTTCTCGTACACAAAGACCAATAAAGTTTTTGATGGACTTAATTTGCAAATCGCTAAATGGCAACAAGTTGGAATTGTCGGTCATTCAGGCGCAGGCAAATCAACTATAGTCAGTTTACTCCTAAAAAACTTTGCCATTACTAATTATAAATATTGGGACAGATCTGCAAATGAAGTTAATGTTTCTAACCATGAAGGCGGAGACATATTAATCAACAATCAAAGCATTTACGATGTTTCTTCTGATAGTCTTCGCGCGCAAATTTCGTTAATTCCTCAAGATATAATGCTTTTTCATCGTTCAATTTTCGAAAATATTGCCTATGCAAAGCAAAATGCAACCTTCGATGAAGTCATCCATGCGGCGATTGCTGCTAATATTCATGAGTTTATTACGACTCTCCCCGAAGGCTACGATACTATGGTCGGAGAGCGTGGGGTAAAACTTAGTGGAGGACAGCGTCAACGTATTGCAATTGCTAGAGCCATTCTGAAAAACGCACCAATTTTGATATTAGATGAAGCGACTTCCGCTATTGACAGTCAAGCTGAGCAGGAAATACAAAAATCAATCAATTCAATCCTAGATATTCATAATGCAACTGTAATTGCCATTGCTCATCGCCTCTCGACTATAAAACATATGGATAGAATCATTGTTATTGAGGATGGGAACATTGTCGAAGATGGTTCATTTAAAGAGTTAATTGCAAAAGATAGTGGCAAATTTAAAGAAATGTGGGATAACCAAGTTAATGGGATGTTAGCATAAGCAAATAAATATGATAAATAATTTAATTTATCTCTTGCCCCCACGTTACGTCATACCTTTTATTTTGTGGCAGGCACCAGTGACATCGGTAAATTTGATATTGGGGTACAAAGACGATGCTAATAAAACCTGACCTTAAAGATGAAAAAATCATTGCGTGTTTATGGGATGCGTATGGATTGACTGTGGAAAAGATAGCGTTTCTGCCTATTGGCGCTGATTTCAATACAGCTGTTTATCAGGTCACGACAAGCAGCCAAGAGGATTACTTCCTAAAGTTACGACGCGGTGAATTTATTGGTGCTTCAGTTTCAGCTCCTAAATATCTTGCTGACTTGGGTATCAAGCAAGTGATCCCCCCTCTTGCAACCAAGACAAGGCAACTTTGGACAAGCGTGGCATCCTTCAAGGCGATTCTCTACCCTTATGTCGAGGGTCGTAATGGCGTAGAAGCCAAACTATCAGAAGATCAGTGGGTTCAATTTGGGGCGGCCATTAAAAAGCTTCACAGCACCGATATTCCAAACACCCTAACAAGTGGCATACCACGAGAAGTATTTTCTTCCAAATGGCGAGAAACCGTCAAAGCATTTCTTATGCGCATTGAAAATGAGGTTTTTGAAGAGCCTGTTGCTGTAAAAATGGCATTGTTCCTGAAATCTAAAAGTAGCGAAATACTTCAACTTGTTGAACGCGCTGAAAAGCTTGCAATCACTATCCAAAAGCAGCCCCTCGAATATATTTTATGCCATGCAGATATCCATGGCTGGAACTTGATTGTTGATAAAGAAGGAGCCCTTTATATTGTTGACTGGGATACCCTCATCTTTGCCCCCAAAGAACGTGATTTGATGTTTGTTGGCGCTGGTATTTGGGACAGTGGTCGCACAGCGATTGAAGAAGAAACTCTGTTTTATCAGGGCTATGGCAAAACAAAGA
This sequence comes from Legionella genomosp. 1, assembly GCA_945878975.1. GTDB lineage: Bacteria > Pseudomonadota > Gammaproteobacteria > Legionellales > Legionellaceae. The sequence goes on along the minus strand of CAMCUM010000075.1, from coordinate 2,383 downwards.
TCAATCAGGATGCCATTTCCTACTATCGTTTTGAACGTATTATTCAAGACATCGGCGATTATTGTGAATACATCTTTCTATCTGATGAGGGTGGTGACGATCGGATGCAATGCTTTGAACACTTACAGCCCGTTTTTCTACCAAATGGTGCCATAGAGAGAGCCTGTCAATCCGACAAGACGAGGGAGATTTTATGAAATTATATTTTATAGGTGGCGCCAGTGGCAGTGGTAAAACGGCAGTCATGCCTCATTTAAAAGAACTTTTGGGAGAGGCTATTGCTGTTTATGATTTTGACGATATTGGTGTGCCCGAAGATGCTGATAAAAAATGGCGTCAAGAATCCACCGAGAAGTGGCTACAGAAAATATTGAGCGATGGCAAAGATGCCTGCTTGCTTGGTCAAATTGTTTTAGGTGAGATTCTGGCGTGTCCCTCTGCTAAACAGATAGGTAAAATCAATTTCTGCCTTTTGGATGTGAGTGATTTTGAACGAATTCAACGTCTTAAACAACTTAATACGTATGGTGCTGATCAAAATATGTTGAACTGGTCTTCTTGGCTTCGCATGCATCACCAAGATCCGCAGTGGATGCAGCATGTATTGAAAGAAAGTTGTTGGAGCGATTTGTCTTTTAGTGCCTGGGATCAATTGGCAGATTGGAATAACAAAGCATTCGTGAAAACCTTAGATACAACAAGAATGGCAATAAATCAGGTCGCTGAATCTATTGCTGATTGGATTATTCAAAAAAATGATCAAACTGCGGAGTTGTTATCAAACAGTACATACAAAATAATTGTCGATCACAAACCTAATCAAGCTGACAATGATGCTGTGGTAGAGGGACTTGTTGTTCATTATGAACGCCTAATGGGTGTGACTAGAGACAAAGAGTTTTCAGTGTTTTTAAAAAATGACTTGGGAGATATACTTGGCGGCATACAAGCACATTTTGATACTGAATCAGTCTATATTGAAGTGTTATGGATTGATGAAAAACTCAGAAAACAAGGTTATGGTACAAAGTTAATAAATGCGGCAGAACAAGAAGCTGTTAAGCATGGTTGTGTTTCCTCTATAACGGATACTTGGTCCTTTCAAGCAGAAGCATTTTATTTAAAAAATGGCTATGTGCGTATGGGTGAAATTAAAAAATATTGGCGTGAACATTCAAGAATTTTTCTTAGGAAGATTTTATGAGTTTGGAAATTGCTCTTAGTAATGAAAAAGAAACGCAGTTTGTTGATGATAAAATTGTTACATTCAATAAAAGCCATGTTCCGTTTACACAGGACAACAATTTTTTCAGTTTGAACTTTCATATTAAGGACGATAGCGGCTCTATAATAGCTGGGATCAACTCATTAATGTATTGCTGGGGAATCCTCTATGTCGATGTTTTGTTCGTTGAGGAAAGTCATCGTGGCCAGCAACTTGGAAGCCTTTTGCTGAAAAAAGTTGAGGAAGAAGCTAAATCGATGGGGGCTAGCCTTTCGCATTTAGATACGTTTGATTGGCAAGCTAAAGATTTTTATTTGAAAGCAGGGTATGAAATCTTTGGTGTTCTTGAAGCCTGTCCGCCAGGCCACAAACGGTATTACATGAAAAAAATATTATGAAAATTTAGGGTAACATGATGAACAATCAAGGAAAATCTTACGATAACATTGCAGTTGGCTTTGCTAACATGCGCGATTCTTTTAATAATGAACAAAAATACCTCGATGCTTTAATAAATTATATACCGGAAAAATCACACATCCTTGATATTGGTTGTGGCTCCGGGTTTCCTATTGCGGATTATTTTATTGAAAAAAACTTTCAGGTTACCGGCGTTGATGGGTCGCAAGAATTACTAAATATCGCTAAAAAGAAATGCCCGAAAATGCGAGGCCTATATGGCGATGTTCGTACTATTGAGTTTAATGAAAACGTTGATGCCATTGTCGAGTGGTGGTGTCTTTTTCATCTTCCAAAATCGGACCATGAGCTTATGATTACTCGTTTCGCTAAGTGGTTAAAGCCAGGGGGGATACTTGAGTTTACAAGCGGTGATAGTGAATATGAAGGGACTGACAGTAACATGCTCAATCAAGAGCTTCATTTTTACAGCCTAGCCCCTAATGTTTATGAACAGTATCTTAAAAAATATGGCTTTGAAGTTCTTTTAAAAGAAAGCGAACAAGAGCATCATCTTGTTTGGATAGCAAAAAAAAATGGCTAACGATAGTAAGGCGTGTTTACAATTCATCCCCGACGCCTACGTGCCGCGGCTTGTCCGCGGCATCCAGACGATCTAAATCAACGACAAATATCTTCATATAGATCACGCCAATCTGGGTTTAGGGTCTCAATTAAATTTAATTTCCACTGTCGGCA
>CAMCUM010000074.1 GCA_945878975.1 Legionella genomosp. 1 | reverse complement strand
TTAGACAAGGTCAGTTTTATTACAGATTTTTCTTCAGATTCACTCAAGAAGAACAAGACAATCTGATGCAAAATTTTGATAATTTACTCCAAAAACAAGGGTTTTGGACTGATTTTTTGCGTGACCTAAAATGAGGGGATTGCTGAGATCCACATGGCTGTTTATGGCCTCATATTATACATTGGAACCAACAGAAATACAACCATTAAACTAATTTTATGTCAAAACAAATATTAACCAAAAATCTGACAGATACAGCAGGGCAAGATCGTCTAAATCACGGCTGACGCCATAACTCAGACAGGACTTACGCAAAAGCCCGAGGTCGAGGCGGATTGAGTCTTTAATGAGGGAGTTTAGATGACTAAATGACCGAATTAAAGACTCAATCCAACGAAGAGAGCGGGGTTTTGCGTAAGTCCTGTCAGATTTTATAGCTAAACTGTAGCGTCCCAGCTTGAGTACTATTTGTTATGGTTCCTTTACTACTGCCATTATCGATAATAGCATTGGGAACAAAAAACTCATATCCGTACACCAATTGCATTCTCCAGTTCTTATATAGGGCAATATCCAGCCCTCCTGACAGAAATACAGCCGGTGCCAACGGAAATCCAATAGCATTCGTTGAATTCGGCGCTGGATTTGTTTCATAAAACGCTGACGCTAAGCCAGCTACTTTATCCGTAAAAGCATACTCAGTCGCCATCATATATGACCACGTATCGCCCCAATTCGTAGGATAGCTGAACGAGCCTCGAGTGGTATTTTTTAATATTGTACTATTTTGCACAGTCCAATTTGACCAAAATACTTTTTCTTCTACAAACCACTGCTCTGTAAATTGATGTTGCAGTCCTGCAAAGGCGACCGCCGCTTCGACAAGATTCATTTGAAACGTGTATGACGTCACATTCCCCAAAGTACTCGTACCTTTCCCGAACCTATTTACAGGCGTATAGAATGCGGCGACAAAAGTATGTTGTGGAGTAACTTTATAGCTTAACCCTGCATCCAAACCATTATTTAGGGCAGAGGCCTTATTGACTTCATTACCTAAATTACCCACCACCGCATCAAGTTCTGCCAAATAATTGTAACGGAGATGCAACCCCAGCCCGAGCGTGATCCGGTCGGTTAATTGGAAACTAGATTGAAAACCAAGTAGATAATAATATACCTTGGTGACTGTTGAATCATGTGACACAATCGAGTCGATGGGCCAATTCAAATCACCATACTCAGTTGGCACCGCATTGAAACCCAAAACCCATTTATCTGACACTCGAATATCAGCCAAAATATAGGGCAAAAAATCCACCACATTAGAGCGTGCCTGCCCAGTTCCGCCTAATGCGGTACCGGTAAACTCTACAGTTGATGCGACAAACAAATTCCCCAAAGTTAATTGCTGTTTATTCACCAGACCCAAATCAGCCGGATTTTGAAAAAAAGAATCTGTTAACATCTGACCAACCGCTGCCTGAGCATGAGGCACACAACCCAGATTGATGCATAACAACATCAGCACTCGAAACCGCATCCAGTGATCTAAAATCTTCATGTTAATCAAGTCCTAATAAGTCTAAACGCCCCCGCATGACTTGCGCAAAACTCCGAGGTCAAAACAAGATCCAACGCAGAGATCGGGGTTGTGCCTAAATCATAACGTTTTAGACAACACGGTACAGTCTAGTTGCCCTCGCGCAAGTCGCACAGTGATGTGACTCCCTACTGCAATATCTTGAGCAGAGCTTATCAATTTTTGTTCACAGGTCACGACGGAGTACCCTCGCTCCAAAGTCGCCAAAGGACTGATTGCGTGCAAACGTCCGCAGATATTTTGCAAAGACTGCCCTGCAGATTGCAGCTTATGCGCCATAATTTGGCGTAATTGATATTCTCGATGATCCAATCTTTGCCAATACGTCGCGATCATCTGCCGCGGAGAAATGAGTCTTTTTTGTTGATATTGGTAACGCAAGGATTGTTGTTGCAAAAGTCGACGCATCGCTTGTACCATCCGAGTTTCGCAAATTTGCACGCCAAGCAGCAAATCCGCTAGAACCGGCGTCACCATTTCTGCCGCCGCAGTCGGCGTTGGTGCCCTGAGATCCGCAACCAAATCCGCGATGGTCACATCGATTTCATGCCCAATGCCTGTGACAATCGGAATCTTACTCCCAGCAATCACATAAGCCAATGCTTCATCATTAAAAGCCCACAGATCTTCTAAACTCCCACCCCCACGTGCCAAAATAATGACATCACAAGTCCGCTCTTCATTAGCCAGTCCGATCGCAGCGGCTAATTGCGGGGCTGCCAACTTCCCTTGAACATCCGTCGGATAAATTTGGACCGCGGCCAAAGGATACCGCCGGCTTAATGTGGTCAAAATATCGCGTATCGCAGCGCCAGTGGGTGAAGTAATCACGCCAATGGTCCGCGGAAAACGCGGGATGGATTTTTTACGCGCCGCATCAAATAAACCGCCAGCAAACAATTTTTGTTTCAATTGTTCAAATTGCTGATGCAAATCACCAAGACCAGCTTCCGTCATCGTTTCCGCGATCATTTGAAAGTCACCGCGTGCTTCGTACAAACTTAAACCACCTCGAACGACCACTTGCATCCCATTGCCCATCTGAGCATGGCTACGCAAATGTTTGTGTCGAAAAAACACACAACGTATTTGCGCATGCTGATCTTTCAGGGTGAAATACCAATGGCCCGAACTGGGCTTGGTCAAATTAGAAATTTCCCCTTGCACCGACACCAACCCCATGCCCTGCTCTAAGCACGCTTTGACCTGGCGGTTGAGTTCAGAAACGGAATAAATATCCGTATTGAGTTCAGCCAACAATCGAGTACCCCGCATTGGCCACATCAGCTGGTGATAAAGGCCGATCCGCCAATGCATGCGCTTGATATTCTTCCAATAATTGCTCCCGATTTGGAAAGTATTTCAACGCGTCTGTGTCGACTACACCCGCCGAAACCGTATTGACTGTGATCCCTTTGGGCGCCAACTCGAGGCTCAAAGAGCGCACCAATGCTTCGAGCGCTGCTTTTGATGCACCTATAAAGGCATAATTAGGAATCGCACGTTGCGCGCCCAAACTAGACAGGGCAATCACACGCCCTCCCGGTTGTAATATGGGTTCGGCAGCGGTCACCAAATGATTCAAAGCCAACGCATTGGTTTCCATACACCAGCGCCAATGTTTGGTTGACATCTTCAAAGCGGGTTTCAATACACCCGAAGCCGCATTCGAAACCAATATATCCAAACGATCAAAATGCGTTTGCACTTGCTTCAACAATTCTTTAACAGAGGCCTCATCTGCCACATTCGCTTTGATGGCCACAGCCCGCCGACCGAGGGCTTGAATCTCTTGCACCAACTGCTCAGCTTCCTCAGCACTGGAATAATACACAATCACCACATCCGCCCCAGCTCGCGCCAGCTTTAAAGCAGTCGCTTTGCCTATCCCGCGTGCCCCGCCTGTGATCAATGCGACTTTTGACGCCAATGTTTGCATGTTTTTCCTCTCTGTAATGATTTATTGCGCTATCCGAGCCATGACCGCACTGCCATTAAGGTTAAGATCTTCGCCTTTCCCCTACGTCCCGCGGCTTGTCCGCGGGACGTAGGCTGAGGTCTTAACTTAATGGCAGTGAGCCATGACCATCAGGAAGCAGCTCGGATTAACCAACCAAGATAATCTTAAAATTTGGTAATAGGGTAACAAAAAGTTTTGAAAAATAATATGGGCGGAGCTGGAAATTAATTGTAAAAAAAATGTAACTATTCAGCACCATTGATTCATTAGCCAAGATTTTCCTTCGCCCGCTGGCGGGAGAAGGTGCCCGAAGGGCGGATGAGGGTGGTTTAAATCCAATAATAACAACGAATTTTTTCAAAAATCTTCATTTTTTACTTCATTTTTTACTTGACACTACTTTAGACGGTTAATTTTTAAATTTCGTTGGTTTGCTATATAGATCCTCGATAATACACCTAACAGATCATTGGTGATCGAAAAACGAAATTTAGGCCTTTTTAGTCATTTAATCGTTGTTAAGTAATTTTTGACCTGTCCACGGATGGTCAAAAAACCAGTGTTACAATACTCCTTCAAGCTTAGATTGGTGTAATACTGGTGAACGTATCAAATTTGAATGTCACTAAAACGATAGAAGAAGTGACAACATTACTCGAAAAAGAAAAACGAATATCGCCCGTCTTAAAAGCCGCAATCCAATTATTATTGACGGTTGTCACTTTACTTGCTGAGCGACTATCATTGAACAGTAGCAATAGCAGTAAGCCACCATCAGTGGATCCGAATCGTAAGAAAAAGAAAAAAAATAAGGATGGCAACAAGCGTAATCCAGGTGGTCAACCTGGCCGAAACGGCACAACACTTGAGCCTGTTGATGATCCAGATGATATTATTCCAATTAAACTCGATAAACGTACGTTGCCTCGTGGGGAGTATCATGATGTTGGTTTTGAAGCACGGCAAATTGTTGAGTTAGAAATCACACGTATTGTTACTGAATACCGAGCACAAATATTAGAAAATGCAGCAGGTAAACGATTTGTTGCCTCATTTCCTGATGGAGTAACGAGGTCTATCCAATATGGTCAATCGATTAAATCCCATAGTGTGTACTTGTCGCAATATCAGCTTATCCCGTATGAGCGTGTGTCTGATTATTTTAATAATGAAGCCGGTATTCCAATTAGCGTAGGCAGTGTATTCAATTTCAATCAAGAGGCCTTCGATAAGCTCGAGTTGTTTGAAGCATTTGTTAAAGAAAAGCTCATAGCATCATTACTTGTTCATGCCGATGAAACAAGCATTAACGTCAATGGTAAACGCATCTGGTTACATTGCGCCGTTAATGAGCGTTGGACTCACTTTTACCCCCATGAAAAACGCGGTTCTGAAGCCATGGACACCATCGGTATTTTACCAAATTGCAAAGGCACTTTGGCTCATGATCACTGGAAGCCCTATTATACCTATACTGATTGCGATCACAGTCTGTGTAATGCGCATCATATTAGGGAGTTGGAGTGGGTTATCGATAACCATCCATCATACACATGGGCTAAGTCTATGCAGGACTTATTGTTTGAAATTAACGATGCCGTTGAGAAAACAGCGGGAAATTGTCTCGATGATAAAACAGCAAGCACCTACCGCTTACGGTATCACAAGGTTATTAAAATGGGTGAGCATCAAATGCCATTACCGCCGCCTGATCCAACTCAAACCAAGAAAAAGGGACGTGAGAAAAAAACGAAGGAGCGTAATTTATTAGAGCGATTACGTGACTTTGAAGAGGATACGTTGCGTTTTATGCTTGTTAGTTACGTCCAATTTACCAATAACTCTGGTGAGAATGCTATTCGTATGACGAAGGTTCAGCAAAAAATTTCAGGTTGCTTTCGGTCAATGGATGGCGCTAAAATTTTCTGCCGAATCCGCAGTTATTTATTGACGGCACAAAAACATAGCATAACGCCAACCGAGGCATTGCAAACGCTATTTCAAGGAAAACTGCCAACGGCATTTTACTCAGGATAATATAAAATGACCAACTTCGCTTATGCGAAAATATTACGGAAACAAAGCACACCTACGGAGATAACGCTGTGGAATCACCTTCGTTCACGACGTTTTATGAATTTAAAATTCCGTAGGCAGTATCCACTTGGGTCGTATATTGTTGATTTCATCTGCATTGAAAAAAAACTTATTATCGAAATTGATGGGGGACAACATAATGAGAATGCTCAACAAGATTATGATGAGCGTAGAACGGTATTTCTCAATGGTTTAGGTTACAAGGTTTTACGGTTTTGGAACAATGAAGTTTTACATCAATTTGATGGAGTGATGGAACAAATCTATAACCATGTTATTTGATCCACCCTCATCCGCCCTTCGGGCACCTTCTCCCGCCAGCGGGCGAAGGAAAATCTTGGCTAATGAATCAATGGTGCTGAATAGTTACAAAAAAATTATAATTCGTTCGAATTAATCGCTTTATGGTGAACTATATGTCACACAACCAACAGGAACGAATGCCCGAACCTTACAATCCATTAACAGCATGGAACAAACAGGTTCCCGCATTTCTCGCCAGCATTGAGGAATTTGGTCATGACGAAACAAGTAGATTGATTAAAGAAAAAGTGGATGGCTTTCGCAGTCAACTCGAGAATCCCGCGGATAATGGTAACCCTGACTATAATGAATTTTCTACTGAATGCTCGAAAATTTTTGTTAACCATTTACCATCCTTTCAGGCGCCTAAAGCTAAAATTTTAGTCAGTGTATTTTTTAGATCGCTGCTCATTATAGCATGTCTGATATTCGCCAGCGGATTGATAATGATAATGCAGGCAGAACTAGCGGCTGTCATGGGCCTAGTCACCATAACATGTTATCATGTCAAAGGTCTTGCCACCACAGCTGCATACCTCGGTGGCGCCGGAGGAACGCTAACGGCAATCGCAATGTTTTTTCCTCAAGTGGTGGCATCAAAATCGTTATTAAGAGACTTCACTGACTCAGTGAAACCGCCAGAAGCGGAATCAACTTCAGCCACGGCAAGAAGTTAATTATCATGACTACCTTCTCCTCACGGGAAGGTATCGCACATATTTTATGCGAATGTAGCGCATTCCCTTAGATGATTTGAATTATCCTTGAATCCCGCCGCACATTCGCATAAAATCCGAGCTTACAAATCGTGAACCCACTACATGAAAAACTCTTGGTTAAACCCCGCTTTTCAAATCGCCGCAATTTTTTCATTCCGTATGTTGGGCTTGTTTATGCTCATCCCGGTTTTTACTCTGTATGCCAATCAACTCCAAGGCGCGACCCCCTTATTACTCGGTCTGGCTTTAGGGTCTTATGGTTTAACCCAAGGACTATTTCAAATACCTTTTGGGATGCTCTCTGATCGCTATGGCCGCAAACCCGTGATCACCTTGGGTCTGCTGTTATTTGCCGGCGGTAGTATCTTAGGCGGACAAACCCACAGTATAGCCGGGATGATTCTCGCTCGAACGCTCCAAGGGGCTGGTGCAATTGGATCGGTTTTAATCGCTTTATTAGCTGACATCACCGCAGAACGCCATCGAACCAAAGCCATGGCCGTGATTGGCGCGACCATCGGACTATCCTTCAGTATCGCATTCATTCTGAGCCCAAGCCTTGCTGCGGTGGCAGGCTTAGCCGGCATTTTTTATCTCACGGCGGGTTTAGCAATATTGGGGTTAGGAATTTTGTATTGCATCCCCACAGCTACACAACCTATTGAAAAACCCATCAGCACACTCCAACAACTCAAAAAAGTGTTCTTCGATAAAGATTTACTCCGCTTAGATGCGGGGATTTTTTTCCAGCATTTTATTTTAGTCGCCAGTTTTTATGTCCTCCCTATGACGCTACAACAGCATATACGGGCAAGACATCTGACCCAATCCTGGCATTTTTATGTCTGGGTTATCGTGGGTTCTTTTTTAACCATGATTCCTATCATGCTCTATAGTGAAAAATATCAAAAGGTTAAAGCTTGTTTCCTCACCGCCATTACGCTCATTGGTATCAGCCAATGCGCATTGATTGTCGCACCTAATTCCTTAATTTGGCTTGGGGTCATTGTATTTCTATATTTTGTCGCATTTAATTTTTTGGAAGCTGGTCGAGCGGTTCACTCAAAGGTGATACCTGGCTTGCGCCATAAAGCTCGAAACATGGGGTAAAGCAATCGTTATAAGGCAAACGATAGAGCCGTTGTACTGCGGTTTTTTTGGTGGTTTTTCTCCTTTAGGTTGTGTTTATTGGATA
>CAMCUM010000073.1 GCA_945878975.1 Legionella genomosp. 1 | reverse complement strand
CGTACTGCAAGCTTGAAATGCTTAAATTTAAAACAGGACTAAACCACTTCGCTATCAAATATAAGTTGATTGTGCGAGCCAATCAGGTTGCAATGCAGGAGCTAAAAAACATGGCTTGTTGACACGCTCCGTGCGTAAGGTGAGTAAATAATTTCTTGGTCACGCGCCAGATAAGTTTGAAATAGTATGTCAGCGGCCGGAAAGTATTGATATTCACACATGAGACGGAGTGGCCCTTCACCATCAGGAGGTTCTACATAATGGGTCCTATAATTTTTTGGAATATATTGAACAATACGTTCGAGCACGGGTAAGTGCGCTTGTGGAGCGATTAAAAGATCAGAATTTGATATGATGGAACCCTGACTTGCAGACTCCGTAATCAAAACCCCTGTCTTTTTCCAAGCACGGATAAAACTGTCTACTTCTTCTGGAGGATGGACATCCGTATCAAGATACATGCCAGCCTCTCTTTCTAAAATGGTATAGCGTCCCACATCGCTTGCCGCCGAATAATTAGCGTTTAATTTATCAATTTCGTATCGCATAATGCGATGCATTTCCGGATGTGCTTCTCTTAACTCAGAGATATCTCTCAATTCAATTTCGACATTGTGTATCTGTGCTAAACGAGCCTTGGTTGCATGAATGGCTTGTTCCGTACTACCTTCTGAATCGATCCAATCAGCAATTTTAAGCTGTTCCCTTGTTTTTTCTTGTGCTTTTTCCAGAAATTCTGCCCATTTTTTGATTGATTCGATGGACGTCGCACTAATCGGGCCTCCAAACCACATAAAAAGAATAGTATGAGCCATAGTATTCTCAGAATAGAATGGAGATATTAATATTCATAATAGATGGTATTTTTGATATGCGCTAATGTCTACTTTTGACTTACTGCTAAAACCTTATTCATTTCATCACATACCGCCGCATCCAAAAATGCCAGTTCCAATGTTTCTTTTGCCAATCTCAGATATAAATCGTTTAATTTTGGGTCTGTCAGCGCTTGCAAATGCTGTTGCACCGTGCCCACATCTCCACGCATGATAGGGCCAGTCAGAGCGAATTTTGGTTCATCAACCTGTTGCACATTTTCTATCACCGTTTGCAAAAATCTATCTAACACCGCTTTCGCATGTGCTTTCGATAAACCAGCTTCCACAAAACAAGCATGCGCCTGTTGGAGGATGGTCACGGGATAATTAGTCGAAAAAACTGCAGCAGCATGGTACAGTGCTTTTTTCTCAGGCATGATCTGATACACCATCGCACCGATTGCAATGAATACCTTGGTGATAAGCGCCACCGCAGCAGCATCTCCTTCCACTGCACAGGGTATCTGCATAAATTGTTGCACCGACCATTGCGGGTTCTTCAAACTCATCGCAGGATGCAAGGAAGCCACAACACATTGTTTATCCTGTAAACTCCCTAAACAAGCTGAGGTCAATGCCCCACTGCAATGCATCACGACTGCACCAGGTTGCAGATTAGGATTGGTGGCCAAGATCCTCGCAAGCGCCGCAATTTTCTGATCTGATACCGTTAGCAACGTCAAATCCGCATGCGGTAGATCTCTTATCGCAGCATAACATTGGCCTTGACCGATAAATTGAATGGCACGTTGCGCACTCTGCTCCGTTTGATTGACGATCCCTTGAATGGTCGCAATTCGATGCTTGACGAATAAATACCCAAAAGTTTGTCCAACTGCGCCGGCACCTATGATATTAATCTTCATCATAGTTCTGTGCTCAACAAACGTTTCGCTTTCAGCACCCCGTTCGTCGAGTCCCATTCACCCATGCCTTGAAATTTTTGTTGTTCATCATACAATCGCTGCGCGCCTTCTGCCGCAGAGCGTATCAAAGTTAAAGGTTGCCCTCGATATAATTGATGCAATTCCTCTGCGGATAATGTCATGATTGGGAGATGCTCCAACAAAATATCGATCGGTAACAAACAATGCAGTAAGGCTTCTGTAGAAAACTCTGTGCATTCCTCTATGCTGTACATACGCTGTTGCTCAAATCCAGCCGTATACAATCTCCGCAATTGCGTGACATGCGCACCGACACCCAAGGCCGCGCCCAGATCTTCTATCAACGTACGAATATACGTCCCTTTTGAACAGTGCACCTTAAATTGCGCATAGGGATAGTCACAATGCGTCATCTCAAATTGGTGGATCGTAACGGGTCGCGCTTGGCGAGGGACTTCTTTGCCAGCACGAGCCAATTCGTACAATTTTTTACCTTGATATTTCAAAGCAGAATACATCGGCGGGATCTGCAAGATATCCCCTCTCAAAGGGGGTAATTGTTCTAAAATAGCTTCTGGCGTCATCATCGTATTGTCAACAACAGTCACCACATCCCCTTGGACATCTCCTGTGGTCGTCGTGACACCAAAACACGCAGTCACCTCGTAGCATTTATCTGCATCCAAACCCAATTGGGCAAATTTGGTCGCTTCTCCCAAACAAATAGGGAGCATACCAGTGGCCAAAGGATCTAAACAACCCATATGCCCAGCTTTGCGTGCATGCAGCAACGTTTTAACACGCTTTAATACCGCATGAGAGCTCAGCAGAGCAGGTTTATCAAGGAGTAAAATACCATGTATATTAACAGTCTTTTGCGTCTTCATCTTCTGAACTCTGATTGACTTGATCAATCAAACGACTTAAGCGCGCGCCGTACTCTATAGATTTATCATAGATGAAATGCAATTGTGGTACTGTGCGCAAAGACAGCTCTTTTGCCAATGCGGAACGTAAATAGCTAGCAGTGGTATTCAAAATACTTTGTGCCACAACGGGATCGCCATTAAAAACCGTAAAATAAATTTTTGCGTGGCTGAGATCTTTGCTGACCTCAGCGGACGCGACGGTGATCAGACCTGGCAAGCGTGGGTCTTTGATTTCACGTTGAATCAAAAGAGCTAATTTACGCTGCAATACTTGGGCAATGCGATCCGTACGCTTAAAGTCTTGAGGCATCAAATCTCTCGTTTCAATTCAACAGTTTCAAAAACTTCGATCAAATCGCCGGTTTTGACATCATTATAATTTTTAACGCCAATACCACATTCAATACCTTGACGCACTTCACCAACGTCATCTTTAAAACGCCGCAAGGATTCTAAGGTACCTTCGTAAATCACCACGTTATCCCGTAAAACGCGAATAGGATTATTACGTTTGATCACACCTTCCATCACCATACAACCAGCGATTGCGCCAATTTTTGGAGAACGGAACACATCACGAACCTCAGCAATCCCAACAATTTCTTCTTTAAATTGTGGAGCTAGCATGCCTGATAAAGCACGTTTGACTTCATCGACGATATCATAAATCACGCTGTAATAATGGAGCGTAACCGCTTCTATTTCCGCGAGACGTTTTGCACCTGCATCCGCACGCACGTTAAATCCAATCAAGAGCGCATTGGATGCCATCGCCAAATGCACATCAGATTCAGTAATACCGCCAACGCCATTCGCAATCACCGCCACTTTGACTTCTTCATTAGACAGTTTCACCAATGCGTCTGCAATAGCTTCTACCGAACCTTGCATATCAGCTTTCAACACCACATTCAATACTTTTACTTCTTGCGCTGCTAAATTCTCAAACACACCTTCCAAGGAAGATTTTTGGCGTCTGGCCAACTTCACATCGCGGAATTTCCCTTGTCGGAACAAAGCCACTTCGCGTGCACGTTTTTCATCCGTCACAACAACTGCTTCATCTCCGGCATGTGGAATCGCCGATAATCCTAAAACTTCAACCGGCATAGAAGGTCCGGCACTCTCTACCATATGCCCAGCGTCATCGACCAGTGCGCGCACTCGTCCATATTGAAACCCTGCCAATATGATATCACCTTTATGTAAGGTACCTTGTTGTACCAAAATGGTCGCCACAGGACCTCGACCCTTGTCTAAACGAGACTCAATCACCACCCCTTTGGCAGCACCATCTCGCGCAGCTTTCAATTCCAAAACCTCTGCCTGCAATAAAATAGCATCTAATAATTTATCGATACCATCACCCGTGCGCGCTGAAATTGGGACAAACATCGTGTCACCACCCCAGGCTTCCGGAATCACCGCATAATTAGACAACTCTGTCATCACTCGCTCAGTATCAGCACCAGGTTTATCCATTTTGTTGATAGCAACCACAATGGGAACCTTGGCTGCTTTGGCATGTTGAATCGCTTCAAGTGTTTGCGGTTTGACCCCGTCATCTACTGCAACAATCAAAATCACAATATCTGTTGCTTGTGCACCCCGTGCACGCATAGCAGTAAATGCCGCATGACCAGGGGTATCTAAAAACGTAATATCGCCTTTCGACGTGCTCACATGATAAGCCCCAATATGCTGAGTAATCCCACCGGCTTCCCCTGCTGCAACTTTGGTACGACGAATATAATCAAGTAAAGATGTTTTACCGTGGTCGACATGCCCCATGATGGTCACGACTGGCGCACGAGGAAACGTTTCTCCGCCTTGGTTAGTCGCTTCACTCAAATCCAGCTCTACCGCATTTTCTTGTAACGCTTTGGCCTTATGCCCCATTTCTTCCACAACAATGATTGCAGTTTCTTGGTCAATCACCTGATTGATGGTCGCCATAGCACCTAAACCAATCATGACTTTGATAACTTCTGCCGCTTTCACAGACATACGTTTCGCCAAATCAGCAACCGTAATGGTCTCAGGGACCAGTACTTCGCGTACAGCTGGTGCGGTAGGCATTGCAAAACCATGCGTCAATGCTTCTTCTGCTTCACGATATTTGTCTGATTTTTCAGGTCTACGTCTTTTAGATTTGTGCCGTTTCTGATATTGATCCGTATCTGAATCTTCTGGTAGAAATAGATTTTGTTTGCTTTTGCGTTGCTTCAAACCACCGCGTTTGACGTCAGATTTTGGCGCTTCACTTTCCTCACGTCCAGCGGGTTTCTTTTTAGTATGCTTGTCCTTCTCAGACTTCACTTCTTCTTTTTTGGTTGTTGCCACTTCTTCAACAACTGACACGACAGGCTCGTTACTCACTTCAGTCGTAAGAACTTCTGATTCCACCAACGCGACCGTTTCAGTATCGTTGCCTGGAGCAACCTGTGATGCAGACACAGCCAAAGTATCCGTACTGTCTAACGCTGCTTCAGACGTTGATTCAGCATCATCAACTGGCAATAATTCTGGCTCTTCTTCAATGACAACTTCCACAACAGGTCGTTTGATAAGCACGCGTTTTTTGCGTACTTCGATATTAATGGTTTTACCACTATGCGCATCATGGCTTGGCACCTGCGAAACAGATTTACGTCGCAGTGTTATCTGGCCTTTCGCAGCCTGTTCATTAGAACCACCGCTTTTCAAATGACTCAATAATGTCAATTTTTCTTGTTCATTGATCGTATCATTTTCATTCGTAATTGCTATGCCCGCTTTTTGCAACTGGGTCAATAAATGCTCAGCGGGGATCCCCACCACCTGAGCCAATTGTTTCACCGTTACATCCGCCATACTTTTATCCCCTTTTAGGATGGATTGTGTCCAAATTTACTGGGCCGAATATCCATTCACCACAATTCTTGACACTCGAAGAAACTTCAGATTTGAGTGCATATGGAACGAAAAATACTGAATAGCTATTGAGCCGAGTCGTCTTCTGCAAACCATGGTTCCCGAGCTTTCATAATCAGCTTACCTGCTTGCTCTTCCGTCATAAACGGCAGGGCCATTAATTCGTCAACTGAACTTTCAGCCAATTCTTCCATATTGGTCACACCTATTGTCTTCATTTGTTCAGCCAATTCAGGTGTCATACCTTGCATTGTGATGAAATCAAGACCGTGATGACCGCCATGTTCATTCGACGCCAATGCTTGTGTCAGCAGACAATCGTTTGCTCTGCTACGTAATTCTTCAACGATATCCGCGTCAAATTCTTCAATTGCTAACAACTCGTCTTTGGGCACATAAGCCACTTCTTCTAACGTAGAAAATCCGTTGGTTACAAGCAAACTGGAAATTTCCTCATCGATACCCAATGTATCAACAAATAAACGGACAGTTTTAGAAGATTCCTCTTGCGTTTTACCTTCAAATGCTTCAATAGTCATCACATTCAAAGTCCAACCGGTTAATTGGCTCGCCAAACGCACATTTTGCCCGTTGCGTCCAATTGCTTGCGATAATTGATCTTTGTGCACCGCCAAATCCATCGAGCACGCATCCTCATCCACCACAATCGAAGAAATCTCTGCAGGGGCCATGGCGTTAATCACTAATTGCGCCGGATTGTCATCCCATAAAATAATATCGACACGCTCTCCACCCAATTCACTGGACACGGCTTGAACACGCGCACCGCGCATGCCAACGCACGCACCTATTGGATCAATACGTCCATCATTGGTTTTGACTGCAATCTTAGCACGACTGCCAGGTTCCCGAGCTGCCGCTTTGATTTGAATAATGTTTTCACCGATTTCCGGCACTTCAATCCGAAATAATTCAATCAGCATTTGTTTACAAGTACGGCTGACCAGTAATTGTGGCCCACGCGCATGTTCCAAAATATCATAGAGATAAGCACGAACACGGTCATTGGGTCGAAACATTTCTTGTGGCAACATATCATTTCTTGCCAAAAACGCTTCGGCTTTGCCACCTAAGTCAATAATAATATTGTCACGTGTGACTTTTTTGACCGTACCATAGACCAATTGACCCAGTTTCGTTTTAAATTGTTCCACCATCATGTGGCGTTCAGCTTCGCGAATTTTTTGAAAAATCACATGCCGTGCCGTTTGCGCAGCAATACGCCCAAACTCTATAGAAGGGAATGATTCTTCGATATGGTCACCTAATTGTGCGCCTGGTTTTTTTTCTTGCGCTTGCTCAACTGTCAATTGTCGATCAGAAAACTCTAGTTCCTCTTCGGCCACAACATCCCAATAACGAGTCGTCGTATAATCGCCGAGACGAGGATCCATCAACACTCGGATCCCAAATTCCTGACCTACTAATTTACGAGTTGCTGATTCTAATGCCGACTGAATGGCGCTCAAGACAACTTCCTTGCTCACACCTTTTTCATTAGAAAGTGCTTCCGCAACCAATAGTAATTCTTTGCTCATCATTCGCCTCACTTAGATATCAAATGTGCTTTCACAATCGCGTTAAAAGAAAAATTCTGCTGCCCTAATCCTTCTTCTAGATCAAGGACCAAGCTCTGCGTATCTGCTGCAACAATTTTGCCAGTAAATTTGCGCTTTTGATCAATGGGTTTAGACAGTTTCACTTCGACCGTTTCTCCCATGTAACGCTGATATTGCTCAGGATAAAACAGCGGCCTAGGAATGCCGGGCGAAGATATTTCTAGTCTATATTGCCCAGAAATAGGGTCTTCTACGTCCATGACTGCAGAAATTTGCCGACTAACTTTTTCACAGTCTTCGATCCCAACACCCTGCGCATGGTCGATAAATATCCGCAACAACCCATGCCGACCTTGCGTCAAATACTGAAAACCCCAAAGCTCATACCCCAAGCCTTCAACGCAGGGGCGTACAAATTGCTCAATGTCTGTTTGGATCATACCCATTATTAAACCTATAATTAACAAAAAACCCCATAAATGGGGTCTTAAATTATTGGTAGCGGGGGCAGGATTTGAACCTACGACCTTCGGGTTATGAGCCCGACGAGCTACCAGGCTGCTCCACCCCGCATCAACTGTAGCCGATTATACACAGACTTCGAAAACTACGCAATAGTTTTATTGAAGCTATTTTAAAGTAACTTCGGCGGAGTCCCGATCTACTTTAAATGTAAAGCCGAAGATCGGATGCACATTGCAATCTCCCTGTTTCGGCTTTTACCTTTTTATAATGATTAATAGATAGCTCCTTCTGTTGCAGCTGATGCACCTGATGCACCTGATGCACCTGATGCACCTGATGCACCTGATGCACCTGATGCACCTGATGCACCTGATGCACCTGATGCACCTGATGCACCTGATGCACCTGATGCACCTGATGCACCTGATGCACCTGAT
>CAMCUM010000072.1 GCA_945878975.1 Legionella genomosp. 1 | reverse complement strand
TGCGTACTGCAAGCTTGAAATGCTTAAATTTAAAACAGGACTAAACCACTTCGCTATCAAATATAAGTTGATTGTGCGAGCCAATCAGGTTGCAATGCAGGAGCTAAAAAACATGGCTTGTTGACACGCTCCGTGCGTAAGGTGAGTTAGTCAGGTATTCTGATTGACTTAGACAACTTGTTATATGTGATTCATACGCATCTAACCCTTCTATAGAAACTGGAGCTTCGCGATAAAAAAGTTGCCCCATAGTGCTCATGGGATAGGCAATCAAACATCTTGCTAAGAATCCACTTTGACGACAAATGCCTTGTGATTGATTAGCAAGCTTTTGTAATAAGATAGGCTGCATCATGAGATTAATCGTGAGCCTTCGGTTTTCCAGTATGAAATTGTCCTGGTTTTTACGCTTTACACTTAAAGACTTTCCGCCCCAAGTTCTGTTAAGTAACGCCACAAATCGTGTAGGATTATTCTGCATGCTATGACTACCTAGAACAATAGCCGCTTCATCAGACCATAATGAAGCACTAGGCCATGAAACTGCTAACTCAAAAGCTAGTGCTTCTTGAGTGGCATCTTCAAAATATAGCATTGGCTGTAAAGGCACGTCGGGCTCATCACCTAGCAACGCGGCCAATTCGGACTTTAGGTGCTCGGTGTACTCATTGTTTATCATTGCTCGCTTCATTTGAGATAACAAAGCATCTCTTTCCATTTTCCAAGTATCATGAATAAGCGTAGCCCGCGAAACATGTGGTGCAATTTTTTTTCGTATTTCTTGCTCCCACGCGCGCGCAGCTCCAGAAAACACTGAATCTACCGCACTTTTACGCTCTCCACTTTAATATTGCGTTACATGTTGTCCATATCTATGAGACACTATATTAACTGGGAGCTACATCATAAAATGAACATCAATAATGAATGGACAATTATCCAAAACAATCGATCGTTGCGACACTATCAATTTGACCGATTGAATTGCAAAATCTTGGATTCCATGAATAAAGCCATTGCCGATTACTCGATTAATTTTAATGATAAAGCACAGATGGCGTTAAAATTATTCGAATGTTTTTTACAGATAAGCCATACAAGTAGTGATATTTTGCAGTTAAATCAACTCAATATGTTCATCAAACCATTTATAGGGGCTTTATGGTCAGATTTATTTCTCTTAGCGTCAAATGGCGCAGATTGATTACGTTTGTTGAGAATTATTTGTTAGGGAGTTTTTTTGCAGCACCCATAGGTAAATTGGTTATGCCAGCACCGTCTCCAATAAAAGGTGGAGAGCGACGCATTAGGATAATGACAGATGGCATTGAAGTAAAAGAAAAATTATTAACAGATGTGCCTTTAAATGTGACTGACGAACAGGCTATTGAACTATTATTCAACCAAATTCAAATCGATTTTGATCATATTGTTAATACGGCAATAAACATGGCTAATGATTTGTGGGAGCATTATCAACGGCGAAAGCGCCTCTCTTCTATCGGCAAAATAAAGCCAGTAAAAGGAAGTGTTGTTATGAGTGAACAGGAGCGTCACTGGTTCATTCACAAAAACAATCCAAATTGGTTAGAAAATGCTTGTGCAACATTTGAGGCAGATGTTTTCTCTCGCGATAGCAATGGAGCCCCATTAGTTTGTTCATCCTATTCTATAACCAGGAAAGAGGCCTCGTATGCTTTAGGATTACCCAAGGCTTATTCGCTTATTCCTTACATGGTGTTATTGGTTGCGGAGCACCCTAACATTGTCGCAAGTTTTTTAACTGATTTCGAGCTATATGATAAGCATGGAAAACTGACGGGATTTGTTGAGCTGGATAATGTTTGGATTTTAGATGGGCGTAAACGACGTAGCGGACCAGTGAATGCTCAACAAGTAGTTATACTGACAGAAAACAGTAAATCATGGGTAGAACAAATTATCGCTATTACTGACTGTGTGCGACAATATTTTAAAATAAGGGGGAATGATCACTGGCGATATCTTTTTTTAACGAGTGGTTATGGATTTAGCCCTGAACGAATGTGTTCTCAGTATGCTCAAGCTAGGCGACGACTTTTAAACGGTTCGTTTTATGATAAATTACGTATTCCATCACCTGGAATGACCATTGAGCATGCTAATAAATTAAGTGGTCGATTTGATTTGGGTGCTTTACGTGCGTCAAAAGGCGTTTTAGTTTATTTAAAAACGCGTAGTGTGAAAGCAATGGCTCAAGCATTAGGTCATAAGGAATATAGTCCAAAAACATTGTCACATTATTTGCCGGCTCCCGTTTTTGATTTTTTTCAATCGCGCTGGATTCGAATATTTCAACAGGGAATCATTGTTGAGGCAATGAAAGACAGTCCTTTATTATTAAGTGCAACTGAATTTAATTCGATGAATGAATTTCACGAATTTATGAAAAATCATGCCTTAAAAACAATTCCACAGCATCTTGAAGATCCTTATCATGATTTCACATCATCCATATCTGAGTTTGCTATTGATGAAATTGTTTTTAATGTTAACACGGCTATATTAACATTATTATTAAGCCTGCAGCAGGCTGTTCTCCATGCCAAAAAAACAGTATCTGGTAAGGCTGCCTACTGGTCTGAAGTAGCCAGTCATCTAGTGGCTCATATCGAAAATGGCAGCGACCATGGTGCCAATGAAGAATTTAAATATTACCTAACAGCCGCCAGAAAACAACTGAATGCTGTGAAAATGGAGGCAATCGTGTATGCATAACCTCGCCACCATTGCTCCCGAACTGCATTTCTTGCATGAGCTTTTGGGAGATAGGAATAAACAATATCGAGATGCCTTTTGGCTCTCAAGTCGCTTTGAGGATAGTGTATGGGAATGTTGTTTTGATGGCCATCATACGAAGATAATTGATTTTAATATTCACTTTCCTGATGGTTCAAGCCTCACTGCACCGCATCATTCCATGTTGTTAGATACGATTAAATGTTTTTTATGTGTGCAAACACACGCTGATGCAACCGGTGGGAGAAAACTTAATGTTAGTTCGGCTTATTCTAGGCTAGGTATTGCTATCAGATTGATTGATTACCTTTTATTGAATGCCGATTATTATCAAATCCATAAGAAAGGATTGGATTCATTAACGAGTGGTGATTTAACTACGATGTTATTGGATATTGGGAGTTACCATCAGGCTCAGCAAGGAATTTATCGATGGTCTGAGCGATTAAGTCAATTTCTAAAAACGCAGATTAGTTTGACGGATCACATTGTTCTAGACGATATTCTGAGTTCATCACCAGCACTGCAATGTAATGAAGTTCCTTACTCTGAATGGACAATCACGTTAACCCAAACGGAATTGACTAAATCACGCGCATGGCTATATTTACACGGATTTTATGGCCAAGCACAAGAAAATGCAGCTTATACATATTTACCCAATCACAAAAAGCTTGCTGCTTTGATTTATGCTAACACTTTGGGAGGTAAATCTACGAATCTCCCGCACTTTGCAGAGTTTGGTTATCAATTGAGCACTTATTCAAGACAAGAATACCCATCAATTTCTGTAACAAATCATAATGATAAATCATTAATAGAGGATACATTTTTAGCTTATTTTTATTCGTTGCAATATTTTACTTTATTGAGCAATATTGGAAGACCCATTTCAATACAAGCATTAAAAGCAATCAAACAAAAAAATATAATGGATCATCTATGTCTGATTCCACTTGGGCGATTTCCAACTTTACCTAGTCCCGTTGTTTTTTCATCGTTAAGAAAGGCACTTGAGTTTGCGATCACCTATGGTGACGGATTAGTCGATAGTTATTTATCGCTTGTAAAAGCCGCGCATAAAGAATGGCAACAACAATCTATAGACATCTTACCGTACCTAACTCCCCTCATTCGAGACATGGGGGTTAAACGTTGGTTTGTACATAAGTTTGACGGAAAAACACTGAAATCTTGTCATAATTTAATTTATTATCCACAACTTCGTGCGAATGAAGGACTGTGGGATTTATTACGTGTGCTCTATGGCGCCATACAATTGATAGTAGGCACGCTGATGGCTCGGCGTTATGGTGAGCTATTGTCTTTCATCCCTCAAAAATGTCTTGATAATGATAAACGGAATTTAATCTTTTTTGCTTGTAAGTCTGGTTATGACGGAAAGCGTGAAAAGATTGCGCGTCCCATTCCTTCAGTTGCAGCAAAACTCATTGTTTTACTAGAGCGACTCCAAACAGGACTGCTTGAAGGAGGACTGATTGATAAGTATTATCCATTGTTTTCATATCCTAAATCATATGGGCGCGGTTTGAGAAAGCTTGGTACGATGTCATTTAATGGGGCGTTAAATATCTTTTGTGATTATATTGAAACTCCTATTAATCGAGATGGTCAACGCTTTTATATTCGGCAACATCAGTTACGTCGTTTTTTTGCGATGCTGTTTTTTTGGGGAAGCAGCTTTGGTGGCATGGACACCTTACGATGGTTTTTGGCTCATACTGATGTAGAGCATCTCTATCACTATATTACAGAGTCTATGACGGGCGAGGTATTACGCGGCGTACAGTCTCATTATGTAGTCGAACGATTGCAGGCTTATGATCACGGTGTAGATGCTTTAGCTGATTTATTAGAACATCGTTTCGGCACTCGCAAGTTTGACTTGTTAAATACGGATGAGTTGGATGCCTATGTTGAAGATTTGATTAAAGATGGTCAGGTCAGTGTGGAACCAGAGTTTTTCAAAGATGCTGAAGGAAAAAATTATCGTATTTTAATTAAAATACGAGGTAAACAAGATGTTAAATAATCAACAGGATCAAAAATGCCAAACTTGGTAATTATTGCAGGATCAAATGGATCTGGAAAATCAACAGCAGCTCCAGTGCTACTACAAAATGCGGTGCACATTAATAACTTTGTAAACGCAGATGTGATTGCTCAAGGGTTATGTGCTTTTCAACCAGAAAAAGTGGCGATTCAAGCGGGACGTGTGATGCTGAATCGCATTCATCAACTTGCTGATGAGGGCGCTACGTTTGCGTTTGAAACAACATTGGCCAGTCGAACATTTGCACCCTGGGTAACACGTTTAAAAAGAGAAGGGTACCAATTTTATCTTGTTTTTTTATGGCTTAAAACGGAAGATTTGGCGGTATCGCGTGTGCAAGAACGGATTAAAATGGGTGGACATGCCGTGCCGGAGGCCACCATTAGACGGCGTTATCATGCAGGGCTTAGGAATTTCTTTAATTTATATCGGCCCATTGCAGATTCATGGAAGCTGTACGACAACTCGGATGCTAATCAATTTAATCTTATTGCTTCAGAGGTAAAAGGCAACTCTCTACATATCGAGCAAGGGAACATATGGCAACAACTTTTCGAGGACTATCATGGCAAATAAAGTGACTCATCCAGCAGATGATGAAATTTCTAAAGTATTTAATGATCCCATTAAGATAACACAAGTTATTCAAGAGGGAATTCAAGCCGCATTGATTAAACACAAACAGGCGGGCAACCCGATTTGTGAGTGGCGAGATGATAAAGTACATTGGATTCCACCCGAAAAAATCAATGTTAAACGAAAAAAAGCTTGATTGTATGCAACCTATTGATAAACGTGTTGAGCGTAATACCCAATCGGTACTTGCGTTATATGCATTATTGCATGAAATGATTCATGAGCCGGCTCTTCATATTCAAAATGATGCTTTGGTCAAGGCATTAAAATCTCAGGGTGCTTTATCGAAATATGTTGATGAAGCACGCGCTATTGCTGCGTCGAGCATTAATACATTAAAACGGATTTGTGAAAATTCGTTGGACGGTGGATTTGATGCTTTGAATAGAGCGCGAATGGCCGCATTAGAGGCGCTGCAAGAAAACGCCGGTAAAGCCCAACGTAGCAATAAAATTACCCGCGAAGGCATGTCTAAACGGATTGCAGAGTTAGATACACAGAACCAATTATTGCGACAAGAATTATTATTGTTGAGTCATCTTTTAAATAAAACAATGAACCAGGCTCGCTATTATGCTGGGCAATCCAATCAAGATAATGTGCGGTTGTTATGTGAAAAAGAGCAGCGAGAAATTCGTTCATTTCTAAGTATCTCAATGAATTTTGAAGCCTTAAATCGAACTTCAAAAGTATTTGATCATGCGTAAACGACAGCTTTATACAATCACGGAACAGGATTATCGTCTTCCCATTGCAATGGATGTCCGTGGTAAAGCCGTTACAACTCAAGCGGATAATATCCCCATGTTGTCGTGGCCAGATAATCGCTGGTGTTTTGAAGCAAATTTATACATGTTGGAATTATATGAGCGTGGATTAAGTCGGAGAAATGGCGGTGGGACATTAGCCGTTTATGCCGCCAACATATCTCATTTATTGCGGTATTGTTTTGATAATCGTACGGATCTACCGTCCTTAACAGACAGTCAGTTCACTTTATTTATCAGAGGATTGCAAGGTGCGCGTGTTACCCATCAGTAGCAATAATATTACTAAACTACGCAAAGCAGTGATTCAGTCCAGTACGTCTGCTTTTTTGAGGCGCCGTAGACAAATCATGTTGATGATGCTCGAAGTAACCGGTGGGCGCAGGGGTGAAATTGTTCGCTTGACCGTTGATAGTGTCATGAAGACACAAGCAATGACACATCCGATGCTAGAGCTGATTACACTTAAAAAACGTGGTTCACCTATTCGCCAAATCCCGATCCCACCCCCTGATTTGGATCTGTTGGTGAGTTTTATTGAAAAGCAACGACGACGGGTTGTGAAAGAAAAACAGGGGAACCGTCAAGATCATGGGTATGTCTTTGTGAGTGAAACAAATGGCCAGCCATTAAATGCACAGACAATATCACAGGAAATGTATGCCTTGGCCAAAGCAGCCAACATTGATGAAAAAGCACATGCCCATATGTTTCGTCATCGTTTTATTACCAAATTATTTGTGAGCTTGATTGAACAACATGCTTTTGAAAATGTGGATGATTTTAGACGAGCGCTGTTGGATACAGAGACTTTGAAACAAAAAGTACAGCAATGGACCGGGCATACACGCACCTCATCTTTGGATATTTATATTGATCTCGCTTTTGAGGAAGCGACAAATTTTCAGAAAACGTATGATGCTGTTGCGTTAAGTCGTATTATTGAATCAACACGAATTCAGGCAGCGATAATTCGCCAAGAAATTAATTTTGGGCTGTCGTGTATTGAGGCTATGTTGCAATTTGAGCAATTATTATGTAGTTTTGAAGAGGAAATAATTTGTTAAAAAAACACTATTTATCAAGACTCATTGAATGCAATACAACATAACTTCTGGCGCAACATGTGATTTAAAAGCCAGTAAATTTAAATCAGAATATGCTGTTAAAATGAATTTTTATCTATAAAAACAGGAGTGGCTTATGGGTATTTTTCATGAGATTATCGCACCATCAGGACATGACAACGTTTGAAGATAAATTTTTATTATGCAAGCGTGCTATTGAACCGCAGTTGGGTTTATGGACTTATCCTGCTGGCTTTTTAGAAAATGGTGAGTCTTTAGAGGAAGGTGCCCAGCGAGAGGCTTATGAAGAAGCCTTTGTCGAAATAGATATTTCTCACCTTATCGGAACCTACTCTTTGACAGGCATTAATCAAATTCATATTATTTATGCCGCCACTATGTCAAAGCCAGAGTTTAAAAGTAGTGTTGAGAGTAGTGAGGTACTTTTGTTTAAGAAGAACAAAATACCTTGGAAACAGTTGGCATTTCCAGTCATTAGATGGGCTTTAAACGCTTTTTTAACCAATCAGCCTGGAATAATTGATAGAAAAGCCACCAATAAAACACTTGATGAATCGTGGCATTTGTGATTCTAATGAATGCCGTAACATTTTATTCCTTCTTACCCTATCGTTTTATAAATTAGCGACTTAATGCGGATGCCATCTGAAAAGCTGTTGAATCACATTTAAATAATTACTCACCTTACGCACGGAGCGTGTCAACAAGCCATGTTTTTTAGCTCCTGCATTGCAACCTGATTGGCTCGCACAATCAACTTATATTTGATAGCGAAGTGGTTTAGTCCTGTTTTAAATTTAAGCATTTCAAGCTTGCAGTACGCA
>CAMCUM010000071.1 GCA_945878975.1 Legionella genomosp. 1 | reverse complement strand
CCGACAGTGGAAATTAAATTTAATTGAGACCCTAAACCCAGATTGGCGTGATCTATATGAAGATATTTGTCGTTGATTTAGATCGTCTGGATGCCGCGGACAAGCCGCGGCACGTAGGCGTCGGGGATGAATTGTAAACACGCCCTAAAAAGGCAGTTAGCATGGGGGGAAGTCATAGAGATCACAATGGCTGGAATCATATCGTTTTATCTGTTTGGCTGTCTATGTATAGCAATTGATTTATCCATGATTTTATAGGATCCTTGTTTCCCACCATGTCCTTTTTTGAAGATAATGACCATGCAAAAACTTATCAGTGTCGTGACGGCTTGTTACAACGAAGAAGCATGTATTGCCGAAGTGTCTCGGCAAGTCAAAGCTGTTTTTGAGCAATTGCCACAATATAAGTATGAGCATCTATTCATTGATAACGCGTCAGAAGATAATACGGTGGCTATTTTAAAAGAGATTGCTGCGACCGATGCGCACGTTAAAATTATTGTCAATACACGAAACTTTGGGCATGTACGTTCTCCTGTCCATGGGTTGTTACAGGCGAAAGGTGATGCGGTGATTTCAATCGTTGCTGATTTACAAGATCCTCCTGAACTGATTGCGGATTTTTTGCGTGAATGGGAAGCCGGGCATAAAGTGGTGATCGGAGTCAAAGCACAGACCCAAGAAACTTTGATACTCGGAGCAATCAGGCGCTTTTATTACAATTTGATTACTAGAATTGCTAATATCAATTTGGTTAAGAATTTTACTGGTTTCGGCTTGTATGACAAGGTCGTTATGGATGCGGTGCGTCAGATCAATGATCCTTACCCTTATTTTCGCGGTTTGATTTGTGAAATTGGTTATCCCGTGAAATCGATACCTTACATTCAGCCCCCGCGGTTACGTGGTTTTAGTAAGAATAATTTTTATTCTTTATACGATATGGCTATTTTGGGCATTACCAATCATTCAAAAGTTCCGATCCGGCTAGCGATATTTGCAGGATTTTCTTTGTCGATACTCAGTTTTATTTTGTCGATTCTTTTTTTCGTTTTAAAATTATTATTTTGGGAGCAATTTAGTTTGGGTGTCGCGCCTATTCTAATCGGATTATTCTTTTTCTGCTCTATCTTATTGTTCTTTATCGGAATGCTTGGGGAATATGTTGTATCTATTCATAGTCAAGTGCAAAATAGGCCATTAGTATTTGAAAAAGAACGAGTAAATTTTGACTAAAATGCGCTGGCCGAATGAACTCTGTGAACCGGTTCTCATTACGTATAATCGAGCGCAAGAGTTAGAAAAGACTTTGGCCGCTTTTGCCGAGCTCAAAGATCGTCATTTGATTTTGCATGTTTTGGATAATTGTTCAACGGATCAAACACCTGCTGTGGTAGCAGCTTGGCAAAAAGAGTGGCCGGGTTTAGGGTATCATCGGAATGCCTATAATATCGGAGGCAATGCCAATATC
Source organism: Legionella genomosp. 1 (assembly GCA_945878975.1). Taxonomy (GTDB): domain Bacteria; phylum Pseudomonadota; class Gammaproteobacteria; order Legionellales; family Legionellaceae. The sequence goes on along the minus strand of CAMCUM010000071.1, from coordinate 6,791 downwards.
CTGCGGGCTTTAGAGTTAACTCAGTCATATTACTCGTGGGTCATTGGTGATGATGATGTATGGCATATGACGCATATCGATGAGGTCATCACGGCGTTGCATACGCAAAAAGCAGCTGTCATCCGGTTAGGCTGGTTGGTTGCACCGGAGTTTGCAGGCAAAAAAATATTGGCAACTACGTTATTTCAACAAGAGACGTTTTTCTTTGCTAGTCTCAGTATGATTTCTGCCACGATGGTACGACGTGACATTATGACCCGGCATTTGAATTGGGCTTATCAAAATATTTGTTATGCTTATCCACAATTGGTCCCTCTTATTCGAGAATTATCAGATCACCCTATGCATGTTTATAGTGTTAAGCAAGCACTTATCACGCATACGCCCAGTCAAGCCCCTGGTTATTTTGTGGGTGATTTGGAATGGTATGTGGCGTGGTTCAGAACGGCGCGTTTCTTTAAAGATCGCAAACATAGAGAAGCATTTATGGCCGAAGCCGTACGCTACATGATTCGTCCCGCACAAGGCAAAGGGCGCGAGCTTGTTTGGTTATTAAAGGTTGCTTTAAATGCCAAAGCCCAGGGTATTTCGCAATGGCGATATTTGTTTGAATTATGGCAAATAGGCCACGGCTGGCGCTTGCGGTTGTGTGGGTTATCTCTTATTTATTTGAGTCTGCCTAAGTTTTTGGCCCGTGGCTTACGCCGCTTGTATTTCTATATACGTAAAAAAGAATGGAAAGAAATGCAATATGATCAGTCACGCTTATAAATCGCTCTTTTTGAAGATGGATAGCAGCTTGCGCTATGCTTTGGGGACGCGAGTATGGCAAGCGCTGTCATCTTGTATCTTATTGCTCCTTATTTTAAAGGGCACACAACCAAGTGAACAAGGGATCTATTACACCGTTGCCAGTTTGGCAAATTTACAAATTTTCTTTGAATTGGGTTTGTCCTTTGTCATTTTACAGTCGACGCCGCATTACTTTCAAACCTTAACTTGGGGTCCGCGCGGTACTTTACTTGGCCCAGAGTCTGGACTTGCGACTTTGTTGGCGTTTGTGCAAAAGTCTATCCGGATCTATGTGGTTTTAGCAGGGTTGTTTTTGTTGACTATGCTCCCATTAGGCTTGGTGTTTTTTCGAGTAAAGCATGATTTTCATGGTGTGATGCTACCTGTAGCTTGGGCATTATTAGTATTTGGGATGGCCCTGAATTTGCTTTGTTCGCCATGGTTGGCGGTGTTAGAAGGTAGTGGCAAGGTGAGTGAAGTTTATCGTTTGCGTTTGAAACAACTTGTCGTAGCCAACATCTTGGCTTGGATGGTGTTTTTCTTGACCAATGCGCTGTTTATCATTGTGGTGAATACATGGATAACAGCTTTGACCTCGGTGGGTTGGTTGTTATCGACGCATCGTCCCTTTTTGCGGATAGTGGCAGGCGCTATGTTTAAGCGATTGTCATTTTCTTGGCACAAAGAAATCTGGCCGATGCAATGGCGGATTGCAGTGTCCTGGATATCAGGTTATTTTCTGAATCAAATCTTTACACCGGTGCTTTATTATTATAAGGGTGCCGTCGTATCAGGGCAAATGGGCATTTGTTTGTCATTAGCGATGATGCTCGGATTATTTGCTATTACGTGGGTCACTGTGCGGTCACCTAAAATGGGGGCATTGGTGGCACAAGCAGATCGCAAGAAATTGGATCAAGTTTTTTTTGTTGCGTTTTGGCAATCAATATTTATTTTTATCTTAGGTGCCCTGAGTATCTTAGGTATAGGTTTTGTATTAAGAGATCACGCCATTATGACGCGCTTTCTGCCATGGTCAGAAATGGCTTTGTTATTGCTTGGATATTTTTTTGTGCATATTATAGGTGGGTTATCCTTATATTTACGTGCACATCGTATCGAATTGTTTATGCCACTCTCCGTCATAGGGGCGGTTTTGATTGCGACGAGTGCTTGGTTTGGTGCTGTATACTACGGCAGCTTGGGTGTGGTTTGGAGTATTTTAATCGTCAATGCGTGCTATGGGTTCCCGAGCGCGTGGTTGTTGTGGTTCAAATTCAAACAGAAATGGCGTGATAACAATGGTCAAAGGGACAATGAATCCAAAACTTACAATCAGTATTCCAACCTGGAACCGAGCTGAATTTTTACGCGAAAACATTCTCACGATGTTACCTGGGGTCCAAGCACTACCAGTGGGATCAGTGGAAATTTTTATTTCAGATAATGCCTCGACAGATGAGACACCAGAATTTTTGGCTCAGCTTAGCCAAGCGTATCCATTCATTCGCTATGTTTGCCAACCAGAAAACATGGGTGCTAATGCTAATTTTTATACCGTATTGAAAGAAGCAAACGGCGAGTATGTGTGGTTGTTGGGCGATGATGATCACATTAATCCAGATAGCTTAAGTCGCATTTTAGCGGATATTGATAGGTATCAGCCTGGTGTGATGATAGGTGGTACGGAACGGGATACTGGGGGCAGAAGAGTTTATATGCCGGCTATCCAGCAGCATCTTTTGAGTGATCAAAGTGTTTTGTTAGACTATGATGGGTTCACCTTAGCTGGGAAAATGAGCGTGTTGATTTTTTCCAAAGCTGCGTTAGAGTCTATTTTGGAACGGGGGTGGGAGACCATTTGTGCTATTAACACGCCTTGGCCACATTTGCTATGGTTGTTTAAATTATTGGCAAATGAACAGTCTATTTTGATCCTTCCTTATACGACCAATTACGTGGTAGAAAAAAATCGTTATAATTTGTTGCAATGTGGTGTGGTACGCCTAGATTTGATGTTTGTGGAGTATCTGCTGATGTTGCAAGCAGTGATTCATGAGTTTGAACCTCAGATTCGCAAGCAGCTATTACAGCGTAGTGTCATGGGGCGTGGCGCAGAGCTGATCAAGATTTTGGCTTACGCAACGTATTTGAATTCCTACTCAGAGACAATCAAACATGCCTGGTTAGCATTAAAACAGCTGCCTTTGTGGAGGAACCGCTTATATTTCACAGTCCTATATCTTCTGCCTGCATTGACACCGGTTTTTACTCGCCGATCAGGATTATGGCTATTGCGGCGAACCCGAACCAATTGGCAAGAATTCCATGATTTTATGGACTATTTACAAGAAGTAAAACGCCGTAAAAAAACAGCAGGTGCGCGTGCTGTGTTTAATAAGGCGTATTTGAATAAAACAGAGTAATTTTATTCTATGATTGGTGAGCTTTCAATGTTCAGATTGGGACGGTATGCTTGTTATTTTTTTGATGAGTTCTGTTTTGTGAATAATGAGTTTCTGTCATGCTCGGGTGAAAGGATTCAGATCAATAATGGGTCTATTAAAATGCGACTCATAACATATTTGTTCTTCACCACAAATCCAAACGTCTTGTTTAAATATGGGCTTTACATATAAAAAATTGACTAGTGGAGCAAGCACATATCTCACCAAATGCTTTGACCAATTAAAAGATGACAGCTCTGGAATAGTCGCATTCTTGGTATCAAGACAAAAAAAGGTGACTAAGTGGGTCGTTCTCGAATCAATGGGTACTGTAATAAGCAGTCCTCATTAAATATCTATCGCAAATCAACATAAGCCTCGTAGTTAAAATTGACCTTCGAAATTGTTCTACCCTCATGATAATGCCAAATCAATTTTCGTATTTTTTGTATCAGTTCATCTATTTTCGTAAAGGATTTACATCCATATGCCTTTTGTTTTAACCAATTCCAGAATGGTTCTATCGGATTGTACTCAGGGGAATAAGGTGGAAGAAAGAACAGCTCCACCCATCCATGTTTCTTGACAAACCTTTGTACTTTTTTGCTTTTGTGTATGGAGCCATTATCAAGAATAATTGCCAATTTTTTACCTGGATGAGCCTTATGTAATTGGTGCAAAAACATAATAAATTGCTGACTGTTGCCTGCATCCGCTTGTTTCCAGTAAAAGCGACTTGTCCTTAAACTCAAGGCCCCGAATAAAGTCTTACTTGATCTGACTTTCACGGTATTTACAGTTTTTTTTCTCCACGCTTGAACCAACCATGAGTAACGTAGGGTTGGTTAGAAAAATGAGATTCATCTGCAAAAAGAATTTCTAGCTCTTCTGGCTTATTTTCTTTGATTTTATCGATGATCTCACTGACTTTTTCTTTCTTTTCTGCAGGCGATGGTGCATTTGAAGGCATTGTCTTAGAGAAGCGCTTGTAGACATAATCAAGTTTGTCCAGCGCCTTCGCAATCGTGTTATCACAAGCTTCTATTCCTTGCCGTTGAAGCCAGTCACGGAAAATATTAATCTGCCATCCGTTTTCCTGATACCCATAATCTTGCGGGGATTTTGTCAGCATTTCTTGTAGATGCTTCTCTATTAAAGGTGTTTTTTGAGCTGGGCGACCAGGCGGCGGATGATTCATAAGGCCAGAAACACCAGCTTCCATATAACGATTAAGCCATAAGCGTATGGTGATGATGTTTCGTTTCAAATGTTTTGCTATTTCAGGTGCTGATTTGCCTGAGTCGGCTAGCAGAACATAGTAAGCGCGCTCACCTATTAAATTGGTTGATTACTGGGATGGCCAGGATAAACGAATTGACAATTTTGCGCTAGATATTTAATGAGGACTGCTTAGTACTGACTTTATTGCATAATCCAAATTTTAAATCAAAGCGTAATGCTAAATAAGATGCAACGGTTGTATCGTTGTAAATTGAAGCTAGGTCCCGAAGAAATCCCGAAGTGGATTTTACGGGATCAGGATTTCAAATGGTAACTGATTGATTTTAATGACTTTAATTGGTGGGCCCACTAGGGCTTGAACCTAGGAACAACGGATTATGAGTCCGGTAGTTAATTTTTAACTATTTGATTTTTCTGTAATTTTTGCCGCGGGTAAACCCTACAAAATGTCGTGCAGTCGCGTACGATGTCGTACTCAAATACGATAAAGTTACGAAGCCACTTTTTGAGCATAATTGTAACTTTCATATTTGTTCTTCATGCTTTTCTAAAAAAGAGACGGTTTTTGTTAAGTTTTGCTTTTTTAGAATATGAAGATATTCGGCAACTGTTTTAGGTGGATTTTTTAATCGCAAGCGCGTATTTTTGACAGCCCTCAGAAATCTACGTTCATCTAACCGGATAAGGTGCATCAAAAAAAGATCTGGATGCTGCGCTTCGATGCTGTATTGATTGAGATAAGAATGAGAAAAATCTTTGAGATTAAATGTAACAATCGTATCTGCTTCAGAAACGATTGCAGCTGCTAATACATGATTGTCATCTGGGTCAGGTAGAGTTAGGATTTTTTCAATATGTTCAAAACCATCGACCAGTGCGTCAAGCACTGACATATTCATCAATTGCTTTGTACGCTCCAGCATATTTTTTGTAAGATCCGGTCTAGACTTTAAAACATTTCTTATCCACTCATCGTGGATTCTGTTAGACCATTTTGCACGGTAAAGATCGCTCAGTGCTAATTCCATTAACAGATCGCGCAGTGGTGCAGGATACAGTACGCATGCATCATACAAAACAGTGAATTGGATCATTCATATCCCATATTTAAATCTTGAGCCTGATCGACAAGCTTCTGTAATACTTTTGTTCTTTTTTGATGAATTTTTTCTTTATATTGTAGGATGTCATCAATAAGGATACGACGACGATTGCCTACTTTTTCAAATGGGATTTCTCCAGATTCGAGTAGTTTTATAAAAAATGGCCGAGATACGTTTAGTAAATCTGCCGCCTCTTGTGTGGTCAGACGGGTATGCTCTGGTATTAAGGTCAGCGTATTACCCTCTGCTATTTGGTCTATTATTTCCAGTAATAACTTTATTGCTGGCTCAGGTATCTCAACTGTTTTATTTTCTATATTTAAGTAAGCGGGAGATGCTTTATGTAATTGTAGTGTTCCAAGAGTCAATGATGATTTTTTGGCAACTCCTATATCTCTTTTGCTAGGGTTTTCAATTGCTATAGAATGTGACTTCATATTTCATCTCATCATATTGTGTATATGCGTAAATTATAGCATATTATTCGAAACAATCGAATTATTCGAAATGCTTTGTTATCAACGTGTGACGAAACTAATGCTCGGCGCTGCTCATCTAGCTAAATGCATTTTAAAAATTTGTTAAATAAGACACTTAGCGCGATATAGCCTATTATAATGAGGGTAATTATATCGTGAATTTTGACTCTAAATATTTCCATAGCTGGTGCTAGCAGATCGTGAGTATTTGGTGGGAGTGATAATCGATGTCTTATAAGTATTAACAAAGCGGTGATCGCAATAATAGTAGGTATCCTAAATAAATGCCTTAATGTTTCCAATACTAACTTCTCCAAGTTGGATTTTTCTGGTAATTTTATATCAAAAATATTTAATTTCAATGCTTAGCCGTGGTTTTAAGCGGTTCAGCGCATAATTACCTACTAACCACAATAGATCTTTGTAATGTTTTTTCTACAATGACCAAGCTCGATAGGTGCGCTGAGTTTTAGATCAAGATAGAGATTATTTAGCGGGAGTAAAAGCGCCTTAAGCCTCGAGTGGCTCTGATTGGTGCATGGTCAATACACGGCGATTGAGCATACTCTCAAACAAAGGTTTGACGTGGTTTAATAGATTTGATCACCCCAGTTAAGAGATAATTGCCTTAACTGGAGAAAATGTAATGAGAGAAAGAAAAAAATATTCAAAAGAATTTAAGCTGGATGCCATTGCGCTAGTAATTGAACAAGGATATAGCCGAGCAG
>CAMCUM010000070.1 GCA_945878975.1 Legionella genomosp. 1 | reverse complement strand
CTGGGATTGCAGCCATGCTTTTGATGTTTTTATTTTGTCATTTTAGAGAAAGTTTTTAGATAAAATCATGGTTGTCATACTCTAAAAACCATGCTGGGCGCGGATATTTTTCTTATGTTACATTTACGCAGGAATGTGGTTAATACCCTAACGACGGGGTTCTCAAAATAAAAAAATCTGTGGGATGAAAAATCCCCACAGATTTTATGAAAGAAACGTATCTGAATGTTTAGACGCGATCCATCACCATGCTTGTTGGACCCCGCCAACCTGATTACCCTGAGCAGTAGCGACGCTTGTTGTAGTAGGTTTTCTGAAGAGCTTCAAGCAACAATCCGAGTGCTGAGAAAGGCGTTGCATATAACTGGTGTTTACCGGTGCATCTGCGCTTGCGGTCACTTCAGTAGCCACAACACGAGATTTAGCATACGCTTTGCAAGCAAGGTATAGACTAGCACTTATCAACAATACTCCAACAGCAGCGACCGACATCAACGCAGCCGGTGTCAAATGCAATCCCATTAATAAAGCAACTTGGGGTTCTAGCCCGGAACCGGCAAAATTTCCGGACTATTTTTAACCACAATGGATTTCTCGACGCTTATCAAGCATAACTTTTGCTTACTTAATTCGTCTAACCAAATACCATTGAACAGAACCATCTTTTTCATCATTCAATATAATGCCTTGCTGAAGAAATTCATTTCTAATTTTGTCTGAAGTAGCAAAGTCCTTATTTATTCTGGCTTTTATACGCAATTGTAAAGATTGTTGTTGCTCATTCGTAAGTTCATATCTCATAAAATTGGCTACATCGAGTCCTAATATCAAGTCAAAATCAAGTAATAAATCCATTTTTTTGAGATTTGTTACCGTACTATCTTTTATAACATTTCTAAATACTTGCATTGCCGAATGAGTATCGAGATCATTTGCAATAGCATTCCAAAATGCATCTTTATAATATTCTAATTTTTTTAATTCTAATGAAGAAGTCGCAACATCTTCATCTGTACTATTTTCATATTGCCAACTAATTATTCTACATTTTATTGCCTCAAAATCTTTACGCGTAGCCTCTAGCAAATCAAAGCTAAATGTTAATGAATTCCTATAATGAGAATTTAAACAATAAAAGCGATAATGTACCGGTTCAAAACCATTCTGTATCAAGCTATCTAAGGTTAGAAACTCACCAGATGATTTAGACATTTTAGCATTATCAACATTCAGGAATTCTCCATGTAACCAATAATTAACCCATTTTTTTCCTATAGCTGCTTCTGTTTGCGCAATTTCATTGGTATGGTGAACTGGTATATGATCAATCCCACCACAATGAATATCAACCGTGTTACCTAAATATTTCATCGCCATTGCTGAGCATTCAATGTGCCAACCAGGAAAACCAGTTCCCCAGGGTGATTCCCATTTCATAACTTGATTTGGATACTTTGATTGAGAAAACCATAAAACAAAATCACGCTGATCACGCTTACGTGAATCTGAGTCAACTCTTGATGCAGTTGAACACTCGATCGGCGCTAATTTCCCAAAATCACGATATCTCGGAAATTTATTAACATCAAAATAAACATTACCATCTACCGTATATGCGTACCCATCCTCTTCTAACCTTTTGACTAAGCTAATTATCTCAGCAACATGATCAGTCGCTCTGCAAACGATGTTAGGGCGAACAATGTTTAATTGAGCGCAATTTTGAAAAAAGGCTTCCTCATAAAATTTGGCTATCTCCCATGGAGTCTTTTGTTCGCGTGCAGAGGCTAAAATCATCTTATCATCGCCACTGTCAGCATCAGATTGTAGATGACCTACATCTGTAATATTCATAACATGGAGGACTTCATAACCTGCTTTTCTTAATAATCTAGTTAAAATGTCTTCGAAAATATAGGTTCTTAAATTTCCAATATGAGCAAAATGATATACCGTCGGCCCACAAGTATAAACACTGGCTTTTCCTGTTTCAAAAGAAATAAATTCCTCACATTTTCGTGACAACGTATTGAAAAATCTTATTGCTTCCATTATCAATTCTCTTAAATTTTTAAATATTAATAGATCTTAGTGATTAAAAAACTCTCTAATTCATTCGACATTTTTAGGATGAAAGTCCAATTTTTTAATAAATGCTTTCAATGACAAATACTTACCATAGCTTAAATGAGTCGCAATAATTTTTTGAATGGGCACGCCGAGTTGATAGAGATGTAAAATTTTATCTTTATCTTTATCATACATTGATGCCTGTATAATTCCTTTGGGTTTACCAAGTTTAATACCTTTTGCAACGCGCGCGCGCAGTCCCTCTTTTGTACGTTCTGAAATAAAATCTCTTTCTAACTCAGCCAACATTGAAAAAACGGTAATCAGTACTTTATTTGCAACATTGTGTTTAGCTTCAGGATTAAGATCCAAATTTTGTTTTATCAGAATCAAGCGTGATTTTTTTTCTTGGACCATCGCTTCTATCGTATTAAGTGTTTCTTTGATAGATCGACCAAGTCTCGAGAGCTCTGATGCAATTATAATATCATTTGGTAATAATTTATCTAATAGTTCATCGATACGTCGCATTTCCGTAGATTTACGTGATGACATTTCAAGCTCGATCCATTCATCAATCATCAGTTTCTGATCAACACAGTATCGGCTGATTGCATTTTTTTGACTATCAACACTTTGTTCCTGAGTACTTACTCGAACATATCCATAAATCATACAAATTTCAACCAAGTTTTTGTCGCTTTTGTCTTAAGGTGATTTTAACGCATATCACCATATAATTCACTATCGTTTATAACATACCAATATGCTATAGTTTTTGACCTAATAAAACGACCATTATTTGCAACTAAATTTTATTGTCATATGAGCATACAAAACGAAAGACTAACTGTTTTATCAGAAGCCGAGAAAGCTGCGTTATATGAGATCCCAGATTTTGATGATGAACAACGCTTGAATTTTCTCAATCTAACGCCTGAAGAGCAGGCATTAATGAGAAGTCGTGCCAATTTATCAGCCCAAGTTCATTGCGCAATTCAAATAAGTTACTTCAAAGCCAAGCATCTGTTCTTTGCATTTGATTGGGACGAGTTGGATGTTCAAGACGATATCAATTTTGTCATACAAGAGTATTTTCCAGAACATATGTTTTTCCATCCAACGACCATCACCAAGCATCAATACTATGCACAATGCCATGCAATTGCTTCACATTTTGGTTATCAAATGTGGGCAAAGGAATTTGAACCGCTACTGATCGACAAGGCAGCGCAAATCCTGCGTAGGGATGTCAGTCCGCAATTTATCGTTATCGAGTTGTTAGCGTTTATGCAAGAAAAGAAAATCATGCGGCCAGGGTATGCAACACTGCAACTAATCGTGAGGAGTGCCTTGAACACTGAGCGCAATCGCTTGCGAGTTATCCTTCAAGAATCACTGACTGAAGCAAATAAAACAGATTTGAAAAAATTACTGTTTGAGAAGGAAAACGAGACGCTGTCTGGACTGGCGGATCTCAAACATGACACCAAGGATTTTAAAGCACGGATGATGAGCGCTGAGCGCGATAAAAAGCTTTTGATAAAACCATTGTACCTGTTAGCCCAATCGCTATTACCTAAACTCAACCTTTCCCTTCAAAATATTCAATATTATGCGAGCCTTGCTGATTATTACACCACATACGATCTACGAAAAGAGTTAAAATCTGAGCAAACAAATCTATATCTACTGTGTTATATCCAGCAGCGCTATCTTCATCTCAATGATAATTTGATAGATGCCTTTTTCATTAATCTTAAGCAATTTGAAGGTGAGATCAAAGAAAAAGCACAAGAAGCATATTCGGAGTATGCGATAAGTAAACAATCCGAGTTATCAGTCATGAAACAATTAGCCCGCTTATTTGTAACGCCTGAGTTATCAAATGAAGTTAATTTTGGTGAAGTGCGTAAAGCCGCATTTACCATCATGCCCGAAGATGAGTTGCGCAATAAAGTTTCAATGGATAGCGCAAAAGAGCTGAAACCAATCGATTTTCAATGGAAAATGATTGATAAACATTTTCATAAATACAAACTGCAGTTACGCCCATTAATGATGGCCATTGATTTTTCAAGTATAGCACCTGATAGCCCGTGGCTTGCCGCAATCACTTGGCTTAAAGACATATTTGACGCAGACAAAACTATCAACAAGTATCCAGTCACTGACTGCCCTGAGAAAACCAGACCTAAACGTTTGCAGCCATATTTGTTTGACACCAATGCCAAAGATGAGCAAAAATTTCATGGTGATCGCTACGAATTTTGGATCTATCGTCAAATGAAGAAGCGGATCAAAGCAGGAGAGCTCTATCTGTCAGACAGCATCCATCATCGTTCACTGCAACAAGAGATTAGCTCTGCAAATGAAAAAGGAGCATTAGTTCAGCCATTGGACATTCCCGCATTAAGATATCCAATCAAAACATTAGTGGATGAACGTATCGCGGAGCTACATGCAGAGTGGATACGATTCAATAACGATTTTACTCAAGGCAAGCTCAAGCACCTGTTTTATGACGAAAAAACTCAAACCCTTCATCTAAAAAAATCCAAAGCGGAGCGTGATGAAGAGGCTCAGTACCGCTTCTATGAGCAATTGCCGCTATGTGACATTACAGATGTCATTCGATATGTTAATGAACGGTGCCGATATTCATCTGCCTTTACCCACATACAACCACGGTATGCCAAGCAACTTGCAGATGAAAATAGCCTAAACGCGGTTATTATCGCCCAAGCGTTCAACAACGGCAATCTAAATATGGCAGAAATTTCAGACATTCCTTATGATAACCTGCTTAATATTTACCAGACCCGTGTGAGATTGCAAACATTAAAAAAAGCGAACGACATAATCGGTGATGATATTGCCCAAATGCCTATTTTCCCTTATTACTCATTGGATATGGCCATACTGTATGGCGGTGTGGATGGACAAAAATTTGAAGTGGCAAGACCAACACTCAAAGCAAGGCGATCCAGAAAATACTTTAAAAAAGGAAAAGGCGTGGTAGCGTACACCATGCTGGTCAACCACATTCCTTTGCAAACAGAGCTTATTGGTGCGCATGAGCATGAAAGCTACTTCGCTTTTGATATCTGGTACAACAACACAAGCAATGTTAGACCTGATGCCATTACTGGTGACATGCATGTGATTAACAAGGCTAATTTTGCCTTGATGGATTGGTTCGGCGGAAAATTATGTCCTCGATTTACCAATTTACAAACACAACGAAAACATCTGTATTGTGGCGGCGGTTTGGCTCAGTATAGTGAATGGCTGATCAAACCAGTTGGTACAATTGACCGCCAACTCATAGAAGATGAATGGCCTAATATTGAACCCATCATTAGGGCACTGGGTCTTAAAGAAATTTCACAAAGCATCCTGATGAAAAAATTGTGCACTTACACGACCTCAAACCGCACCAGAAAAGCAATATTTGAATATGATAAATTGATTCGTAGCATTTACACCTTAAAATACCTGCAAGACAGAAAACTACAACGGGATGTACATCGTTCCCAGAACCGTGTCGAATCGTACCACCAATTACGATCAGCCATTGCAACCACTTATGGAAAAAAGCAGATCTCAGGCCGAGGAGATCGTGAAATTGAAATCAGCAATCAATGCGCAAGGCTTATCGCCAACGCCATTATCCATTACAATTCAGCGATACTTTCCAAGCTCAAATTAAAATATGAAGCAGAGGGTAATCAAAAGGCGTTGGAAAGATTGAAGAAAATTTCACCGGTGGCTTGGCAACACATTCATTTTCAGGGACACTTTATTTTTGCGGGTGATAAAATCATTGACCTTGATGCAATAATAAACAATGTTTTCTTGGGTGATTCAAAGAAATCAATTGTGACCAAAAACCGTCCGGAAATTTCGCCGGTTCCGGGCTAGAACCCCCTATTGCTGCGGTTCGAACACCACAGCATTCATCATTACGCGATGAAGCTCATCGCCTATACGATGATTAATCTTAGGCACTTTTGCAAACCTCCATAACCACCAGCACCACCAGCACCACCAGCACCATCACATGCCCCACTATAAATTGGCAAAAATAGTTAGCCAAGGGGACCCCGTTGTCACTGGACAGCTGATGCGGTCTATTTTTGTGATGTCAGTGCAAAAAATTAACTAATCAAAAAATAGGCTGCGGCATTGCCTGATAAAAAATAGAAAGATGGGAAAATCAAAATTTTATCCCGTTACAAACTAGCAACGAGGTGGCAGCATAGACAAATGCATCATGCATGTCGGTGCAAACGCTTTTGACCGTTTTTTGTAATCGTGGCGGAATTGATTCAAAAAATGACTTTATATCAGCCTTGCCTCGCCCTTCAATCACGGCAAGCACACGTATTCTGCCATCATTTAATCGCGTGCTAATGATGGTCATGTATTCGTCATGCCCTTTTTTTAAAGCTATTTCATCAATACCAAGTGTATCCAGTAATTTGAAATTATTCCAATCCACATGCCCTGCAACAAGTCTGTCCAAAGCCGCTTGAATGACTTTGTAGCCCAACTTTTCTTTAATTGAAACATCCTGAATTGTGCTGTGAATCAAGCTACGCATTATGTATTCTTCGAGCCCTTTGGTGATCGTGGCATTACGGTCAGTCCAGTCATATTGCTCTGTTGTCGTGGGGTGGTCATCACAGTGTTCGCAAATATAACGGACTGGCACAATCTCCAAATAGACCGGCTGGTCAAAAATCGGTAGGTGTCTAATCCTTCTTATTGGTGCGCGTCCATTCTGTTTTGTCGCGGGTTTGCCACACTTGTGGCAGGTGCTGTGATCATTTTTACTCTTTACTTCAAAGACAATATTGCCTTCAGTATCAATGCGTTGCGAGACAACTTCAAGCGACTTTATATCCAATGGAAGGGTGATTTGACTCATTATTTCCGCGACATTTTAATTTAGATGCTGCATTCTAACCCTTATCCAGCGCGGGTTCCACCACCTACAGATGCGCAGAAGAGCCTTCTTGACTTACAAGGGTTCGAAATTTATGCATAAACGGACCAACTAGAAAGGGGAGAGAGCCATAATAACCTTCTTCATATAAAGCTTTGGCAATCGCTAAACCAATCCCACGATTAGCGCCGGATAACATTACGACACGTTTTTTCATATTGCCTCCCATCAAAAAATGCCCCACGCATTATCTACTGGCAAGTTTACACCATGCACAGCACTGGCGCCATCAGAAGCAAGAAACACAGCCGCTTCACCGAGATGCTCGGGTTGCATTGGCACACCCGTTGCCGTACGTTCAGAAATTTTTTTCAAAAATTCTGGATCTGTGATAAATGGCTTAGTTTGAGGCGTATCTACACTACCAGGCGAAATGCAATTAACATTAATACCATGTCGAGATAATTCTAAGGCCATCGGTTTTGCAAGCGCCAACAAACCACCTTTAGAAGCACTGTAAGCACTCAACAAACCAAAACCTTGAGAAGCGGCAATGGAAGCAATAAAAATAATTTTTCCAGAATGTTGCTTCTTCATTGAAGGAACAACCGCTCGCGACATCAAAAAGGGGCCCTTCAAATTAACATCCATGATGTGATCCCAGTCATCCAGAGTGTGCTCTTCAAAAAGCTTAAATTTTGCAATCGCCGCATTATTCACCAAAATATCCACGCGTTGATATTTTTTAATAACTGCATCAATTAACGCTTGCACCGACTGCTCATCCGCCACATCACACTGCATCGCTTCCGCACGCCCACCCGATTTTTTAATTTTCTCTGCTACTTGCTTTCCCAATTCAGGATGATTTTTATTCACCACAATCACCACAGCGCCTTCACGCGCATAGGCATAACAAATCGCTTCGCCAATCCCTTGTGAACCGCCGGTAACAATCGCAACTTTATCTTTTAATCTCATAGACAACCTTCTTTATAGGGGAAATAGGAGCTCTTACTCCAATTGATATTGGGCTTGTAACCTTGTATAAACACTATCAAATTACGCCGGAGATAACAACATGTCCTTGAACCCCTCTGAAAAAAAGTTTTTCGAACAACTCGCCGAAGCGGCGAAGGCAGCACCACAAAGACCTTTGGAAGAAATTAGCCTTGCAGAATTACGCGAAGGCGTTTCTGTTTTTAAAGATTACGCAGGACAAGAAGCTGATGTTCCAAAAATAAGTCGATATTTGCCACATGTCTCGCATGATCTAGTGCAAATAGAAAACAACCGTAGGCACTGGCTTGTAAAATAACGTTCACTGTTTTAGAAGCATCTTCTGGATGTGGGATTGTGCTGCGTGGAATATAGGCTACTTTCTGTATATGCG
>CAMCUM010000069.1 GCA_945878975.1 Legionella genomosp. 1 | reverse complement strand
CCGACAGTGGAAATTAAATTTAATTGAGACCCTAAACCCAGATTGGCGTGATCTATATGAAGATATTTGTCGTTGATTTAGATCGTCTGGATGCCGCGGACAAGCCGCGGCACGTAGGCGTCGGGGATGAATTGTAAACACGCCCTAGAATGATTGAAAATAATTTATGGTTTTTGTTTTCTCTAAAGTCCGAGGATGCAAACAGAAATAAGGGATTAGGTAGGATGTTTTTTTGTTTTTTGTAAGCAAAAGAAATCAAATCTTTCAATTGCTCTGTATTATAAAAGGTATTTGAAACGCAAATATAAGGCAGATCTTTTTTTGCTGCATAGAGAATGAGCTGTGCTATATAAGGGTCCACTTCAATGACTGTTTTTTCCGCTTCAATCTCGGTGTGAATGAGCGCATGAATATTTTTTTCTTTCAGCATTGATTTTGGAATTTGAGTATAAATTTCCTCTATAGATACTTCTCTGCATAGGTTGGTTGCTTTTTTTCTTGCTTCTTCTTCAGCAGAAGATCTCAACTCAAACCATTCCCACTGGTCCATGGCAAGCGGAATTAATTTTTTCTCAATTAATAGCGCGTGTTGATAAAAAAGCACATCGGAGCGGTTTTTGCATCGTCTAAATAGCAAGGTATCGGAAACATCCAACGATAAGAGTTTGATAGCATTCGCATCGATTGCGTTATAAGCTTCAGACAGTATGGCATGCTTGTGTTGAGGTAATTCAGGGAATTGGGTGGTTTCCATCTCATTGATCCTTTTATATTTTATAACTCCTTAGTGATGAGTGTAGTGAAGGATTTTGGATTTTGCCAGCCTCAGTAGATCCTTGGCGCAAAACCTGCGCTTAGGATGACATACTTGGAAAAGGGGTTATTTTTCATACACAGAATGCTGGCTGGCCAAAATATGCCAACCTGCTTGTTGTAATAGGGTCATTTGGCTTGGGATCTCGGTTGCTGCCATCAATAACAGGAGGACATCCGATCCCATAGCGCCACACCCTTTGATGGCGAGTGCTTTGGTTTCTTGATAGAGACTTTGAATGAGGCGCAAACTGTGTGCGGTGACCCATCCTTGTTGACATAAGATTTGATGATAAGCTTTGATTGCTGTGATGAGGTCATCTGAAGATTGTGTGAGAAACGCTGCTTTGGCTTGCTCAACCAAGTCGCTCAAATGATCGGTGATTTGGGTTAAGACCAAGGATTGTAAATGCTCATGCGTGGCCATCTTGTGTTGGGTATGCAACAAAATAAAGCCTAAATCTGCAAATGGCCAAGTAAATTGTATATGAGTGGCTGTTTCTCGATTTAAGTAAACGCAGCCTTGAGATTGCTGAGCGAGGACATCATAGCCACTTGGGGCAATACCAGTTTGTGTCGCAGTGATCTGAAGATAATCATGGAGCATTTGTTCAGAGTCGACTACTTGATCACGTAGATGCGCACAAGCTTGATAAACTGCCAGAAATTGCGCACTGGACGCGCCCATGCCACCTAAGCCTTGATAGGGATCATGCCAAGTATAGCCAACATCGTAGGGGTGAGATTGCGTCCACCAGCGTCCCGCTGGGGAATGAGGATGTATCCCATGTAATCCGGGTTGCGTTGTTGCACGTAGCTCAAAGCACGGAGATGTGGTCAATAGTATGGCAGACTTTTTTTCTAGGGCAGCATATTCCCCTAATAAAAAAGTTTTTGCTGGTACGAACCACGCTTCAGGCATTGGCTTGCTCGCGAATTTGGGTCAGCAAATCAGTGACATTATGTAAACTAATCACTTTATGTTTGCGCAGATGATGCTGAACCAGTTCTTTTAATACAGGTGTTTCTTCATCTGTTGCACCAGCAACCAGTAGCAGATTAGAGATATGCAGGCGCATATGACCTTGGATGATGCCCTCGGTGCATAAAGCTGTCAGCGCTCCCAGATTTTGCACCAAACCTACCGCTGCTAAAATTCTGGATAAATGATTGGCAGAACTTGCTTGGATTAAATTCAAACATAATTTGGCAGTTGGATGCAGGCTGGTCACACCACCAACGGTGCCTACGATCAATGGCGCTGCAAATTCGCCCATTAAAGTGTTGTCAGTATAGCGCCAACGTGTAATGGCTCGATAACAACCAGAGCGTGCGGCGTAAGAATGGACGCCAGCTTCAATGGCCCGCCAGTCATTTCCGGTCGCAATGACGACAGGATCGATACCATTCATGACCCCTTTGTTGTGTGTGGCTGCGCGATAAGGATCTTGCTCTGCAAACAAAGAAGCTTCTTCTATTCGGTAACCCAAATCTGGGTCAATATCAGACAATATCACGTTTGCGTGCGTAATTTTTTGATCGTTTAAATTGGAGAGAATGCACATGGTAACTTTTTCACCGGTCAAGCTTTCAATCGGTGATTTTAAATATTCTAAGACTTGATTGATGATATTGGCGCCCATTGCGTCACAACTTTCTAAAGTCAGATGCACAATGGCCATGTTTTTCCCATCTTCACGAAGATGATGCCGAACTTCCAGATCAAGCACCCCGCCACCCCGTTTGACCATATTGGCTGCTACGTTTTGATTTGCATCATCAATAAGCGCTGTTTTGTTTTCAAGAATCAACCGCTCAAAGCGCCCAAAGTCGTTCACTTTGGCTAATTGGATTTGCCCTAAAATCCCTTGTCCTTCGATAGTTGTGGTGATACTCCCTTGTTGCTTGATCCATTTCGCGGTTTTGGATAACGCAGCAATGATGGAGGTTTCTTCAACAGCCATCGGGATCACATGCGATTGTCCATCAATACAGAAATTGGTCGCGACGCCGAGCGGGATTTGAAAATGACCGATCACATTTTCAATCAAATGCTCTGCTAGATGACAATCTTGAAGTCCGCCATTTTTGAGATAAGCAACATCTTCAAGGGTGATAGCCCCGATTGAAATGAGCCGTGCATAGCGTTCTTCGCGATTTAATTTTGAAAATCCTGAAAAGAGATCATCTATTTTGATGTCGGACATAACTTCCCCTGAAGTTCATTGAGAGTCTGGCTTCCTGTGCAGAACAAAGCAAGTTTTAATTCATACTCAATAGCTGCCATTTCTGTGATCACAGCATCGCTAGACTGGAGTGCTGCTCCGAGCATATTTTTTGCAAATCCGACAGTGGTTGCACCTAACGCGATTAATTTTGCGGCATCCAATCCATGTCGCACCCCACCTGATCCCCAAATTTCATAGGAGGGAGACAGTGCGTGTGCAAATTGGATACTTTGGACGGTGCCCATCCCCCAGTTACCGAAAACTTGTGCGGCGCGGCGAGCATGCGAATCGGCAGGTGCACGATGTCCTTCAATACGCCCCCAATGCGTCCCCCCTAAGCCACTTACATCGACCGCGGCGACGCCAATTTCATGTAAACGCTTTAACGTAGCGGGTGCAAAGCCACAACCTGTTTCTTTTATGATGATGGGTAATTCAAATTTTTTTACGGCTTGCTCGAGTGCTTTCCAGCATCCTTTGAATTCAGGGGTGCCTTCTGGTTGTAAAGCTTCTTGGAGGGGATTGCAATGAATGATCAATGCCTGAGCCGTGATTGCGTCGGTGATACGCTGGATATCCTCTAAAGGAGAGGTAATGAGTTGCGCAATGCCCAAATTGCTGAATAACGTCACATTGGGAAATTTTTGGCGCAAACTGCGCCAAATGAGTGATTCATTCGGATCGTCTAGCTCGCGACGTTGGGATCCAACACCCATTGCCCAGTGACGTGCATTGGCTGCGGCCAGCAAATTGGTATTGATGGCTATGGCGCCTTGATGCCCAGCTGTCATCGAGCTGATCATAAAAGGATTTAATACTGGTTTGCCAAAGCGGGTTGAACTAATATCTAGATCCGCAAAGTTCAGATTGGGCAAGGCCTCATGCCAAAAAGTCATTTGATCAAGAATCGAACCTTCTGTGGCTTGATTGCTTGGTGACATGGCGAGAGTGATGTGATCTTGTTTACGCTGTTCAAACTGTTTAAAGTCGCTACTCATAGGAATAAGTCTCAGAAATCAGCTCATAAATTTCGATGGTAACATAAGCTAGGCCAGAGATGAAGTTGAATTGTCTCATGGCCTACTTTCAGTTAAGATGGTAGAAAGGATTGCACAATCTGAAAGGCTATGAATTCTTCTGCTCAATTGGTGTTTGACACAACAAATAATTCCTACCAATGCTTAGGCACTTGGTCTACGTTGCATTTAAAAAACGTATTGGATCAACTCAATAACCCCGGCACATTACCGAAATCGGGAGACATTACGATTGACGGCAAATCTTTGGAGCATATGGATAGTGCTGGCGCCTTGGTTTTGATGCAACATATGGAAATGTTGAACCAGCAGCAGAATCAAGTCAAATTAGTCGCATTCACTAAAAAACAATTAGATTTACTGGATCTGGTTACTAAAAAACGCGTCAATACCAAATTTAAATTTGTTCGACCCAAAACTCCGTATATTTTCTATGAAATTGGGAAAGAAACGTTTCACAAGCTGAGACAAGCGAGTGGGTTGTTCGGGTTGATTGGTGATATGACCCTTAAACTGCTTAAAATTTTTCGTTTACAAAGTCGTGTTCAATGGGCCAGTATTTTTTCCAATATGGCATCAACGGGTTTATATGCGTTACCAATTTTGGCTATGTTGTCATTTTTAGTGGGGGTTGTGCTGGCTTATCAAATGGGCTTACAGCTTGCAACTTACGGTGCGAATATTTTCATCGCTTATTTATCTGGGATGGCTGTGTTTCGAGAGTTTGGCCCTTTGATTACTGCCATTATTGTAGCGGGGCGTACTGGCTCTGCATTCACGGCGCAGATCGGCAGTATGAAAATTAATGAAGAATTAGATGCTTTGAATACGATGGGGTTATCGATAACTGAATTACTGGTGATTCCTAAAGTAATTGGTTTGTCTATTATGTTTCCATTGCTGATTTTTTGGTCGGACCTTTTTGCCATATTAGGCGCGATGGTCATGTCAAAATATCAAATGGACGTAGCATACCATGATTTTTTATACCATTTACAAGATTCTGTTGGTTTTAAACAAATGATGTTAGGCTTATATAAGGCCCCGGCTTTTTCAGTTTTGATTGCTTTAGTGGGTTGTTTTCAAGGATTTCAGGTGGGATACAGTGCAGACAGCGTAGGGCATCAAACCACTCGGTCGGTCGTGCAGGGTTTATCATTAATCATTGTCGCTGATGCTATTTATTCTGTTATTTATAGTTGGCAAGGATTATAAATGACTGAGCCGATTATTGAAGTGGCGGGGTTAAAAAACTATTTGGGTGGACACTGGGTTCATTCGGATGTGAATTTTACGGTTAATCAGGGTGAAATTTTTGCTATCATTGGTGGGAGTGGCAGCGGAAAAACAACGATATTTCGTAGTTTGCTTATGTTGCTGCAGCCGAGTGCCGGAGAAATTCGCATTTTTGGTAAAAATATTCTGCATTTAAAGGATGATGAGGCGAATAAAATTCGCCACCGATGGGGTGTGTTGTTTCAACAGAGTGCGTTATTTTCATCAATGACTGTGTTGGAAAACGTGATGTATCCCATCCAAGAATTGAGTTATTTGACTGAGAAAATGATCCAAGAATTGGCTTTTTTAAAAATTGCCTTGGTTGGGTTGCCGGAAGATGCTGCGGAGAAATTTCCGTCAGAACTCAGTGGCGGTATGCAACGACGTGCAGCTGCGGCACGCGGCATTGCACTGGATCCAGAGTTGTTGTTTTTGGATGAGCCTACCTCAGGCTTGGATCCACTGAGTGCCAAACAATTTGATCATTTGTTATTATTTTTACGTGATGTCTTAAGACTGACAGTGGTGGTTGTGACACATGATTTGGAGTCACTAAAACGCATATCGGATCGTGTGGCTTTTTTGGGAGAGGGAAAAGTCATAGATATCGCACCTATTGATGTATTGATGCGTAACCCTCACCCATTGATAGTAGATTATTTTAGTAACCAATAGGGGATTGTCAACAATCCCTTGGGTTATAGTTAACTAGGAGCTGCGCATTGGAATCTAAAGCCAATTACACCATCGTAGGCATTGCTGTAGTATTGTTATTATTTGGTCTGATCACGGCGGCATTATGGCTATCTGAAGGATTTGATCGTAAAACGTATCACGATTATATGGTCTATATGGAGGAACCGGTGACCGGCCTCAGTGAAGGTTCTTTGATAAAATATAATGGCGTGAAAGTTGGTTTGGTGAGTAGTATTATGTTAGACACCAATCCTCAGTGGGTAAAATTGCGTTTGCAGATTGAAGATGGCACTCCGATTACCGTCAGTACGGTGGCTAATTTGATTCCACAAGGGATCACAGGTACAACGGTTTTGGGTTTATCTGTGACGTCCTCCGATTTAACACCTTTAAAAGCCTTGCCCGGACAGCCTTATCCTATTATTCCGTATCATCCTTCTATCTTCAATAAACTTGAAACAGCTGTGAATGAATTGACCGATGATCTGAAAATGTTTATGACAAAGGAAAATGCTGATAATTTCAAGAATACTTTGAATAATTTACAGCAATTCACTAAGATGGTGGCAGTGAATGACAAAGCAATGAATGATACGTTAAAGCTTATGCCGAAATTGACGGCCGAATTGAGAACAAGTGTGAATCGATTTTCCGATACGATGGCGACGGGTGAAAATGTGCTGAACGGCGTGTTGCAATTGATGTTGCCATCCACAGTATCATTATTGCATCAGTGGAATGGTGTTACAGAGAATGTGACGCAATTGAGCGATGAATTAAAGCGTAATCCATCCGTATTGATTTGGGGTGGTTCACCACCAAGAAAAGGTCCTGGAGAATGAATGTGACTTATCCAAGATTAGCAGTATGGAAAAAAATTGGGATTTGGATGGTCATGGCCATGATGTTGTTGGCTTGCACGATGTCCCCATCACAAGAGCGTCAACGGTATCAATTGATTGAAGCAGGTAAGGTGAGGCCAGTTGCTGCAGCCCGCCCGCCCGTCTCTATTTTGGTGATGCAGCCTAAAGCGGTCGATGGATATGATACGGATCAGATGTTGTATGTCAGCAAGCCCTATCAAGTCAGTGCATTTGCTAACAATGCTTGGATGAGTTCTCCTGGTACCATGTTGGTGCCATTATTGGCGCGCAGTTTGGAATCAAGTCATTACTTTTATGCTGTCACTTCGGAACCGAATATTAGTAAAACCGATTACCGCCTTGAATCTACTATTATTCACCTTCAGCAGAATTTTTTATTCAAACCTAGCCACATACAATTAGAAATGCAAGTGGTGCTGACACATGGCGCTGACAATCGTTTGGTTGCAGCGGACAATATTTATGAAGATTTGCCTTGTCTGACTGATAATCCAGTGGGCGGGGTGATAGCAGCGAATCATGCGACACGACATTTGACAGCGCGAGTTACTCGGTTTGTTATCGACCGTATTGCGCATGATCGGAAGTAGCCCAGCATGCGGGTCAGCGCCCCGCAAGATAGTGGGAATATTGTTGTCATCGATACAGAAAACGCGCAGGATATCCATTTAAAAATTCGACCTGATAATCAAGCACGTGCGTATCAGTGGTTTTATTTTGAGGTGGAAGGTGTTGAAAACGAATCATTTGTTATCAACATTGATAATGCCGGCGGTGCTTCCTATCCTGGATGGCATGACTTCGGCGTTATGTATCGTGCGACAGCTTCTACGGATCGAGAACATTGGTCGCGGCTTGATACGACCTATCATCAAGATAGTGGCTTATTGACGATTCAAGGGCAATTGGTGACGGATCGTATGGCCATTGCCTTCTTTCCTCCTTATTCTTATGCACGTCATCTCAAACTGATTGAAAAAGCACGTACTATCCCAAATTGCACAGTGAGCAGTCTTGGCCAATCAGTGGAAGGACGAGATCTGACGCTTTTGACTGTAGGAAGTCCTGGAGCGAATAAAAAGAATATTTGGGTGATTGCACGCCAACATCCTGGTGAGACCATGGCGGAATGGTATGTGGAAGGTTTGATCGATCGCTTAGCTCAAGGAGATGATTTGTCAGAGTTTTTTGCCGATGCGGTTTTGTACATTGTTCCAAATATGAATCCAGATGGCAGTTATCATGGTAATTTACGTACCAATGCCTTGGGGCAAGATCTTAATCGTCAATGGGATGTTTCAGATAATAAAGCCAAAGCACCGGAAGTATTACGTGCGAAAAGCAATCTTGCAAGAAGGGATTGCAGCGATGTTTGATGTGCATGGAACTCTTATGTGGTACATCACATAATAATTCATATGTTGCGCCGTCAGTTATGTGTTGTTGATCCATCAATGTCCTCATATTTAGTTAATCGTCCCATCTTCAAGACCACATAATATTATCATTATTTAGGTCTATCCTGAAAAGG
>CAMCUM010000068.1 GCA_945878975.1 Legionella genomosp. 1 | reverse complement strand
AGCACTCGAGGCATTGAGAGAAGCGCTCACTGCAGATAAAGAACGTGAGATTGAAGATTTAAGAAAATTATTAGGCGGTGAACACAGTGAAGCGCTTGATGCTCAAATTCAAGACCAGATCAGACAAAAAGAAGATGCTCTAGATGTTCTAAGATCCGAAATGATTGCTGAAAGACAACAATCCCTCTTAGAAGTTTCAAAGCTAAGTACCCAAGTCGAAAATCTAAATATGGAGGTTTCAAGCCTTACCGATAGATTAAAACAAGAATATCAAAGAGCTTCCAGCCTCGAAAGACAATTAAGTAAACTCCAAGCAAAATCTGGGCTCGATAAGTTTGAAGAATCCAGATTGCACAAAGAAGAGATTGCTCGATTAAAAGGCGAACTCAAAGATAGTTTAATGGTGATTTCAAACCAAACGCTTCAATTACAAGATTATCGTGCACAAATCATGCTCTTACAAGAAAAAAATAGCGGTCTCGGCGTTAAAAATGCTGAATTAGTTAAAGATCTTGCGGCATTGCATGAGTTGAATCAAAATTTAGAAGACACTATTGAAGAAGCTCATGGCAGAGAATTTGCACTAAAAAAACAAGTCTTAGATCTTCGGGAAATAGTAGAAAGATTAGAACTCAATTTTCAGGATACCTCAAGCCGATTAGATTATGAAGCACAACAAACCGCTCAACTAAGAAAGAAGCTCAAAGAAACTTCTCAACTCTTGCATGCAGAAAAGCAAAAAACTCAATCAAATGCAACAACCATTCGTGACCTGACAAGAATACACGAAGAATTAACGGAAGCACTCGACGCTAGCCAATTAGAAGTACTTACAATTTCAGAAAGAATGAAAAGCATGCAAGTATTAAATGATAAATTACTTGCTGAACTCTCTACTCAAAGATCGAATTTTAGAGATACACTTGAACATATGCGCGAAGAACTGATAGATTCACAAGACCAAGCAACACGCCTATCTGAGCAACTCCATGAAGAACAATTAAAAAACGACCTGTTAAAACACGAATTATCTCAAGCCCGGGCTCAAGTCTCAAAATTGAGCACACAAGTAATCGACCTGCAAAGTGCCATAAAATCAACCACAGCACGATTGAAAGCAGCTGAAGATGCATCTTCCCAACGAAAGGAAGAGTTAAGCCACGTCAAGGACGAATTAGCAGATAATATAGCACAGCAAGCCAGAATAATATCGAAACTTAATGAAAGTAAACAAGAGAATGCTTTACTCAAAAAAGAATTAGGATCATTACAAGATCAGCACCAGCGCCTCCAAGCTCGCCAAGATGAATTACTTGAAGTGCTCGAACAGCAGAGTAGAGAGAATATTTCCTTAAAGGATAACATACAGGAATTGATGGGAAGATATGAAGCATTATTCGCTCAATCCAGACAAACAGAAGATATAAATATAGCGTTAAGATCAGCGTTGGAAGAAGCCCATGCACAACTCAACCAATTAGAAGAAACCCAAGCGCATTTGGTGGACCAACTTCAAGCAAAAGACTTAAAAATAGCAAGCTTAGAGTCGCAGATTGATGACCGCGATGAACAAATAGATAATTTAAAAAGAGAGTGTCGACGATTAATGCAACAATCGCAGGCTCAAATGACATCCAGTAGAACCTCTGAAGACTTCGCTGCGGTACAAGCACAACTTGAGCATGTTACGCGACTCCTTGAGCAAACAGAACGTTACACTGGTAAATTAAGCGCAGAAAATGATGCTTTATATGCTGCTATTCAACGTCAAGACGCTATGAAGCTTCGCGGTGGCGGTGCTGGTGGTACCGCAATGCGATCATCTGGTGTAGGTACTGGCCCTCGTCGTGGTGGCAGTGGTTCTAGTAAGCGTTCCGTTGATGGCGATCAAAGCGATGATGAGGCATATGATTCAAACCCCGACCAACCTGATGAAGATGAAGATGATGTAGAATTAGTAGTCGACAACTTGGGTAAACCAAGGCCTGCTTTACCGCCAAAACCCACAGAAAACAGACCTCATGGTCGCAGTCGTGGCAAATCACCAGAATATCGTGGTTATCCTCCTAGGAGATGGTCTGGATCTGACTCGGGTCACACAACAGATGTAGATTCAAACAGGATACCACCCCAAGACCGTAGGCCATCAAGAACAGAATTTTTTGACCCTACCCGCCGTAAACAACCTTCTTTCTATGATAATCCCTGGAGAAGAAGACTCGAACCCACAGACTCAGATAGCGACTTTAGTGGTGATCCTAGAAGACATAGACCAGCTGGAGGCAACACAGGTCGCTACTATGATGATAGAGGAAGAGATAGACCAGAAAGAGATGACTTTGATGACGACTATGGTCATAGAAGAAGATATGACTCTGATGAAGACTATGGTCGTAGAAGAAGATATGACCCTGATGAAGCCCACACAGATAGGGAGCATGATGACGTACCTAGAAGATACCCTGCCGACCTAAGAGATATTGGCGCTTTGGGCGCGCACACCGACCCAGCTCGAGTTAGGCTCCATGGTAGGGAACGAGAGCTCCTAGATGTACAAGCTGACATAGCGATTGCAATTGGTGACTATGCAGAAATCATGTCCAACCAGGATCCTAGTGACGCAGATATAGCTGAAGTCACAGCAAACAAAAAAATATTATTCATTTTTCAACCAACACCACCTGAGCTTCAAATTGGATATCGCTCGACTGCTGGTGACTATGTTCAAGAACGTATCGATGATCCAGGGATACAAACGCTACTAGACGGGTACAGGGATCCTGGTGATGGCGTTGTATTGGATCCCGATCATTTACAACAAATCAGTACCTATCTCACCACAACATTAGGACTCACTAGCAGTCCAGTTGAGAACCCTCATCCTGGATTGACGAATACTATCAATAACCGCGACCAATATGTCCGGTTAAACGCTATCGATCCAGGAGATCGAACCAAGCCACCTAAAAGACTATTAGATGCCAAATTAAACGATGTGGTGGTTTACCGCCGCCTCATTAGCGACCCAGGTCTGTCACCAGACTGGAAAGCCCAGACTATTTTAAAATCCATGGGCATTCCGCCGCAACCCCAGTTCGACTTCCCTGCTGCATTGGAAATAGACGGTAAAACGGATATTGCTGATTTTGAGATGGATCGTACTAAAAATCCGGTCAAACACGCTGTGATTACAAAAATGTTTGAACTCTATAACGAAGCAAAAGTTCGTTATGATAGTGCGCCTCCGGCGTTTGGTCCTATTTAGATCACAAAAGAGTGCTTATAAATTAGGCATGGTGGACAAAGAAGCAGAGCGACGTGCCCACCAGTTCGAAGCAATAAATAGCCAAATTTGTCATGTTGTATATTTTGTCTTCGAACTGGTGGACACGCTGCGCTTTGTCCACCCTACTTGTTCATATTTTTCAATAAAAAATTATAAGGGGATACCTCAGGTCGAACGGTCTTTGGGATGCAGGAGCTAAAGTCGAGTCAACTTATACATGTCTATTGTGACAGAATTTAAGCCATGTTGATTTTTTTATAGATATGTTGCAAGAAAATGCCATTCAATTATTAAATATTGAGTTTCGTCATGGCGTAAGGGTTTCAACATTCAATTTTCATCATCGCGATCCTTTCGACCGTTTATTGATTTCACCGGCGATAGAAGAAAAAATAGCCATATTAAGTTGCGATGAGATATTCGACTCCTATGATATAAAACGTCTTTGGTAAAAGAAGTTCGATAATCTGGGCGACGTCTCCAGAATAACCTTGACATTTTGGTATAAAAACAGGAAAATACTGCCCTTCTGGCTATGTAGCTCAGCTGGTTAGAGCGCGGCACTCATAATGCTGAGGTCGGTGGTTCGAGTCCACCTATAGCCACCAATGAATTTACAATCAATATCCTTATTATTGGATGGTGATTCTCACGGTTGTTGGGCCGAACGGCCCAACCTACTTTTAAACTCTCCATCATTTGATTATTTTTAAACCTTATCTTATACTCGTTATCAGTTCGTTTTCTTTAATAGTAGAGCCATGCAAACCGTTGCAGCCATTCAAATGTGTTCCACAAATGACCTGCATGAGAATCTTGCTCAAGCAGCAGATCTGACCGCGCAAGCCGTCGATGCTGGCGCACGCTTGATTGTCTTGCCAGAAATGTTTGCGATCTTAGGATGCCAACTGGCTGATAAAATCAGTCATCAAGAAGCACCTGGCTCAGGTAAAATGCAAGATTTTTTAGCCGAGCTTGCTGCCAAACATAAAATTTGGGTCGTAGGCGGCACCATCCCTCTAACAGGTCATACGCCAGGAAAAGCCCGAGCAGCATGTTTGGTTTTTTCTGAGAACGGGCAACAAGTAGCACGCTACGATAAAATCAACCTATTTGATGCCAATTTATCCCAAAAAGAAGCTTATTGTGAATCCGCAAGCACAGAGCCTGGTGATACCATCACGCTATTGGATTCACCAGTCGGTAAATTAGGCTTGTGCGTCTGTTTTGATATGCGATTCCCGAATATTTTTACTGAGTTAAGTATGCGCGGTGCCGAAGTGATTGCTATCCCTGCTGCGTTTGCTGTGAAAACCGGACAAGCACATTGGGAACTGTTGGTTCGCTGTCGTGCGCTAGATACCCAAGCTTATGTTATTGCTGCTGGGCAAAGTGGTCAGCATCCTAATGGGCGGAATACCTACGGTCATTCTATGATTGTAAACCCCTGGGGTGACATTATCTCTGAACAAATCACACAAGGCCCTGGTGTGGTCAGTGCCACGATTGATTTAGAATGGCTACATGAGATTCGTCGGCAATTGCCTGTGGTGCGTAACACGTCCTCCTGAGCGCCATAGCTACTTTATAGCAAATAAGAACAAAGTTCAGCAACCCCTCATCCGCCCTTCGGGCACCTTCTCCCCATGTCTGGGGAGAAGGGAAATCTCAAGCCGTTCTTTGGAAGACCGGCCCGTATAGAAAACTAGATGACCTCCTGACAAACGCTGAATTATCGTGTATCATTGCTTGTTTTGCTGGTCGTGTAATGAGAATGATGAGATCATTTGGGTTAGTCGTAGGAAAAATACGCCAACCTGTTATCGCCCTACTGCTCCTTTTGAACGCTGCCATCGCTAATCCTGGCGATTTAGGTATTGTCACCCTTTCTCAGAAAGATAAAACCCTATTCTTAGTGCAAGTCGGTGCCTTTGACCAACAAAGCGACGCAGATGCTTATCTAAAGAAATTAAGTAGCCACGTCAAACAACCGATTTCTATTCAACGTCGACCCGGTTCTGGATTGTATGTCGTACAAATTGGTCCAGTAAATGATTATCGCGTAGCAGTTTCTTTGGAAAAAAAATGGACCGTTCCTATGGGGAACCTAGATGAAGCCCCGCTTAAATCTGGAGACCAAGGTGCCAACGCTGATGCAGACATTTCTGGTAACGCACAAGCGGACCATGCCGCTAACACCAAAATTTGGAATCTACGCAATGCGGATATTCGTGCGGTAATCGGCGAAGTATCACGCATCACTAAGAAAAATTTTGTCATCGATCCACGCGTGTCAGGTAAAATTTCCATCGTCTCAAGCACGCCTATTTCAGATCGCGAACTCTATGCCGTCTTTCTATCCATGTTACAAGTTTCAGGTTATGCCGCCATCCCGAATGGCGATATCATAAAAATCATGCCCAATATGGATGCGAGAACCTCCTCCAGTAGCCCATTAAACCAAGGCCACCCTCCTTCTGCTGATGATATGATGGTTCAGGTCATTCCTGTGCAGTATGTGCCTGCAGAGCAATTGGTCCCAGTCTTAAGACCCTTGATGCCACAATGGAGCTCTGTCTCAGCTTATGCGCCTTCTAATACGCTGATTTTATCAGGTCGCGCTTCTAATATTCAGCAATTGGCCGACATCATCTCTCAAGTGGATAACTCCTCTGCCAGCGGTATCGACATCGTCCCCTTGCAATATGCATTGGCTATGGATGTGGCGAATACTTTGAAAGATCTGGTCTTGACTCAGATGAATCAACATAAAAACAATCAAACCATGATCGCGGCCGATGATCGCGGCAATGCCATTTTGATCAGTGGTAATAAGACAGATAGAATTCGAATCCGCTTATTGATATTACAATTAGACCGCCAAAACACTAGCTCTACCAATAACAATACTCAAGTCATTTATCTGCATTATTTACGCTCGGAAGATCTGGTCCCTATTTTAGCAGGGATCGCTCAAGCCAGTTTCAGTGGCACCGTCGGCACCACCATTGGTGTCATGACGGTACCGGTTTTAGACAGCACCAATCCCACCTCGAGTATGGGGAACCTCAATCCCAGTGATGTTTCAAACCAACAGGCGCCGATCCCGCAAACAGGCCCGGCCACCAATACACCCGCCATTGGCTCCAATACTCAGAATGAGGGCTCCAGTAAACCGAATATTCAAATCATCGCTGAACCAAATACCAATTCTGTGATCATCAATGGCCCCGCTAAATTGATTCAAACACTGAAAAGCGTTATTGAGCAGCTGGATATCAAACCAGCACAATTATTGATTGAAGCATTGATTGCAGAACTCGATGAATCTGATTTCAAAAACCTAGGACTAGAATGGGGCTCTGTTGATCAAGCCACTCGCGGTCCTGATACCTTTAGACCAGGTTTTGCGGTATTGAATTCCCACGCCTCTATTTCACAATTTGAAGCGCGGATTTATGCGCTGGCTAGGCAAAAAAGGGCAAATATCCTATCCACGCCTTCTGTTGTCGTGTTGGACAACCGCCAAGCCAAAATTTTGATTGGTAAACAGGTTTCCGTCGCAACCTCTTCTTACCCCAATAATGCCAGTGGTACCACCGTAGCCAGTCCTTATACCAACTTTGACCGTGTGAACGTCGCCTTGCATTTGTATGTGCGCCCACAAATTACCAATGGCTCTGGCATTCAGCTCCAAATCGACCAAGGCAATAATACCCTGGCCTCGCCCATCGATGAGTTGAAACCTAATACGTTCCCCGTCTTTAATATTTCAGCCATTGTCACATCGGTTCAAGTCCAAAGTGGCGATATAGTGGTCTTGGGAGGTTTGGCTCAAGACAGCGTCTCTAATGATAATAATAATTTACCCATCCTAGGTGAAATACCAGGTATCGGGCGACTGTTCCAACGCACCTTGACGCAACGTGAAAAGAAAGTGCTCATGGTTTTCATTCGTCCCCATATCTTGAAAAACGAACATGATGTTCTGGACTTTACTGGTAAGAAATACAACCATATGCGTCACGACCAGTTGGATATTGCACGTTTTCAAGAAGAATATAATAAGACAGATGCCAACACTGTTGCGCCTGCTTGGCATCAATCACGCTTGCCCAAGCCTTTTTGTAAAAAATCTAAATTGGCAGCCGCAAAAATGAAGGATTAGGATGTCTATGACGACCCCTCTTAATATAGAGCAAAAAGACGAGAAATCCACACGCTTGCCCTATTTTTTTGCAAAAACCCACGGGATTGTGGTCAAAGAGGATGTCAACGAAGATAAGGTAGAAGTCTATTATTTAGCCGATACCCCTCTCTCTGCTTTGACAGAAGTCAAACGTCACTTACAAAAACCTTTGCATTTAAACTTAGTCAATTCCACCGAATTTCAACAACATTTGGCCCAAATTTATCAAGCCAATACCTCTCTTTTAGATGCCACCGAAGGCATTATGGAAGAAGATTTGGATCTCTTAAAACTAGCCGGTCAACTCCCTACTAGTGAAGATTTGTTAGATACCCACGACGACGCCCCGATTATTCGCTTGATCAATGCGCTGTTTACCCAAGCCATTAAACAAAAAGCTTCGGATATCCACATTGAAACTTATGAGGATCGTGTCTTAGTCCGCAATCGAGTTGACGGGGTGTTACAAGAAATTTTAGACATTCAGCGCGTCATTGCTCCGTTGGTCATTTCACGGGTCAAAGTCATGGCCAAATTAGACATCGCGGAAAAACGGATCCCGCAAGATGGACGGATCTCTTTACGAATTGGTGGCCATAATATTGACGTCCGTGTCTCCACCTTACCTTCCAATCATGGCGAGCGTATCGTTTTGCGGATCTTGGACCAAGAATCTGCGCAATTAGATATGCATATTTTAGGGATGCCCAAACATATTTTGGTCCCCATTCAAACCATGATCGCCCAACCACATGGGATCTTATTGGTAACAGGCCCGACTGGTTCTGGTAAAACCACTACTTTGTACGCAATGCTGACCCAACTGAATGAAGTCAGTCGTAATATTTTAACCATTGAAGATCCGATCGAATACGATTTACCTGGCATTGGACAAACTCAAGTAAATCCCAAGGTAGACATGACATTTGCCAAAGGCTTACGCGCGATTCTACGCCAAGATCCTGATGTCGTCATGATTGGGGAAATCCGCGATTTAGAAACCGCGGACATTTCTGTACAGGCCAGTCTTACCGGGCATTTGGTGCTTTCAACACTGCATACCAATACCGCACTCGGCGCTTTGGCACGTTTACATGATATGGGCGTAGAGTCCTTTTTACTCTCTTCAAGTATCATAGGAGTATTAGCCCAACGGTTGGTCAGGCTGTTGTGTCCGCATTGCAAAGCGCCACACACCATCAAGCAGGATGAGTTGGCATTGATGCAGCTAGAACATCACAACATCCGTAAAGGGTCCATTTATGAACCAGTGGGCTGCCCAGAATGCCATGGACAAGGCTATCGCGGCCGAACAGGCATTTACGAACTAATCACCATCGATGACAAATTACGCCAAATGATCCACCACAACGAAAACGTCCACCACATGGAAGCCCATGTGCGCCCTCACACCCCCAGTATTCGCCAAGATGGCTTTCGACGGGTTCTGATGGGTGATACCTCGATTGCTGAGATCTTGCGGGTTACGAGCGAGTAACGTTTGAATTAGTTCGCCCCATCTCATTATGTTTTATGTAAATATGGAGAGTTATTTCTGACGCGTTTCTTAAGAAACAGGCTTAACATCAGCACTTGCCACACATGCTACCCTTGTCTCTAGCTCTTGAGGCTTAGAACTTAATGCTTTGAAAATACGTGGTTGATATGAGTTTTCAGAAGAAATAAGCGGCGCGACGTTTGCAGGGATTTCCTCAACAGACAGGCCATGATGGTATGGTGTTGATTCCGCTTCTTTACATTCTGTTACAGATGACACAGGAACGGTTATATCACGCCCTACTGGTCGTATACCACACCATTTACTTTCTTTTAATTGATCAAATGATACAACCGAGATACCGGTTAGATTAGGGCGTGTTTACAATTCATCCCCGACGCCTACGTGCCGCGGCTTGTCCGCGGCATCCAGACGATCTAAATCAACGACAAATATCTTCATATAGATCACGCCAATCTGGGTTTAGGGTCTCAATTAAATTTAATTTCCACTGTCG
>CAMCUM010000067.1 GCA_945878975.1 Legionella genomosp. 1 | reverse complement strand
CCTATCAAGTCGTTGTCACCGACTCTGCTACAGTACCTACTTCGGTCACAAGTGCCGCCGCTACTTTAACCGTCAATGCAGCACTCAGTACCTCTGCTCCAACTAGCGTCTCTGCTAATGTCGGGCAAACAGCTACTTTCTCCGTCACAACTACTGGTGGTACTAGCCCAATTTTCTATCAATGGCAATTAAACCCTGGTGGTCTCGGTTCATTTGGTAATATAAGCGGCGCTACCTCCTCTTCTTATACTACAGATATATTGACTATATTAGGAAACTCAGGAGATTTATATCGAGTGTTCATTAGCGATTCGGCAACTGTTCCTACTTCAGTAACCAGTGCCGCCGCTACTTTAACTGTCACAGCTTTGAGAGCCTCCTCTCCTGGCAACGATTTTACCAACGGAGCAATAAACAGCAATGCATGGGATAGCGCTGCGATAAGCCCTGAGCAATTAACATCGATCTCTTGCCCAAATTCATCATTTTGTATGGCGGTCGATACAAATGGCACCGCCTTTCATTATGATGGAAAAAATTGGATCACTGCGGATATGATCGATAATGGACACCCATTGAAATCTGTTTCTTGCGCGAATCCATCACATTGCGTGGCTATAGACACAAGTGGATATGCTTTCATTTATAACGGTACTTGGAGTACTGACGCTCAATTCGATACGAATGGAGAACCCACTTCTATATCCTGTCCCAGTTCATCATTCTGTATGGTGATAGACAATAATGCGAACGCTTTCGTATACAACGGTAAGACTTGGAGTGATGCCGAATCAGTAGGGATTGCTTCTAACTTAACTTCTGTTTCGTGTTCAAATGATGGCGAGTGTATCGCAGTAGATGCACAAGGCAATGGTAGCCGTTACGACGGCACAATGTGGACCGCTTATAGTGCTAATCCTATCAGCGCACATCGCTTAAACGCTGTTTCCTGTACGCCAAATAGTGGTTCATTCTGCATGGCCATTGATAATGCTGGAAATGCATTTTCTTATAATGGAACCACTTGGACGCATCAATATGATGATGGTGCAATTGATTCCGAACCATTGAACTCAGTATCTTGTCTAGGTAGCGCTTTTTGTATGGTCGTAGATAACAATGGCGGTGCTTTACGTTACAATGGTACCTCCTGGAGTGCTGTCTCTGATATTGATGGAACGCATTCAATTACATCGCTTTCATGCCCAACTAGCTCATTCTGTATGGGTGTAGATCATGCTGGTAATGCATGGGAATATCGTGCTGAGGCAGCCAATATTGCAATAGCCAATCCTGGTGATACAAGCGATTCTAGCTCAGACAACGCTCCTTTAGCACAATCGTTTTCTGTCAAAGCTAATGGCAATGCTGCATCCACGTATAAAATTACTGGGTTCAGTCAACCTAAAGGGGTTTATATTGATACCAATAATAACCTTTGGATAGCAGACTCCGAAGCTGCGAAGGTATATCGCTTCCCAGCAAGTGCACAGGGTGCGCTCAATGACGATCTCAAAGCTTCCGTCATGATCAGCAACGATGAAAGCACCAGCCCTTCCGCAATTGTGACCGATTCTTCAGGCAATATTTATGTCGCCGACCACGAGGATGCTATCTTCATTTACCCAGCGACCGCGTTTCAAGTCCCAGGTACTTATGACGCAGCATCTCCAAGTAGAACCATTACAGGGAAGCGCACTGGGTTGCATGCACCTCAAGCTTTGGCAGTAGACGGCAATAATAATATTTGGGT
This sequence comes from Legionella genomosp. 1, assembly GCA_945878975.1. Lineage (GTDB taxonomy): Bacteria > Pseudomonadota > Gammaproteobacteria > Legionellales > Legionellaceae. Next base: position 7,824 of record CAMCUM010000067.1, on the reverse strand, counting down.
CGCTAATCAAAGTGGTAACTCAATCGAAAAATTTGCAGCAGGAACCGAAGGTGAATCAAATATTGAGCCAGCTGCTACCATATCAGGAACTCGTACATTACTTGACGAACCAAATGGCATCTTTATTGATACCAAAGGTAATATCTGGGTGACCAATGCCCAGGTTGACGAGATTCATGTGTTCAAAGCAGATAGCGAAGGTAATATAGCGCCTAGCTGTATTATTAAGAGTGCCGCTATTCATTCACCAACTGGCATTACAGTCGATTCACAAGGCAATATTTATCAAGTGAACGACGTTGCGGCAGATGGGGCTATCAATATTTTTGCACCAGTATCTGCAACCTGTGATACCACGACAGTGACACCAGTCAGAAGTATCGCTGGAGCAAATACAGTGATTGGCAAAGCATTGGGTCTTTCAATAGGATATGTGTTTTAATTACTTTGTACGGTACAATTAGACCGTTATTGTGAGGGCAGCAAAGCAATTCAGGGATCTTAAAAGTCACTGGATTGCTTCGTCGTTACACTCCTCGCAAAGACAATTTCAAAAATCGTGCCTTATAGAAAAAACGACCTAAGATACTATGACCAAATCATCTTCTAAAGCGACCATTCGAAAAAAACATAAGAATCAACCCTCACAAACTATCCTTGCTGATACCGTTCCTGTTGCAAGTCCTACGCTCTTATCTAAAAATAGAAACCTATATCTATTACTCTTTACATTGTTAGTCGTGACCTATTTGCTATATGCCAATTCATTGCATCATGAACTCTTAAATTTTGATGACAACGAGTATTTTACAAATTATCCTGAAATAACTAATTTGTCTTGGCAAAGCATTCAAACTTATTTCACGCATTACTACGTCATCATGTACCAGCCCCTTGCAGTACTAACCTTTGCCATCAATCACTATTTTTCACAAATAGATACCCTGCCATTACATCTTACCAACCTCATCCTACATCTCGTGAATGTGCTGCTCATTTATACGTTTATATACAAGCTATCCCAAAAAAAAGTAATCGCTATCATCACGGCAATCCTATTTGCGGCACATCCTATGAATGTCGAGGCCGTCACTTGGATTTCAGCACGCAGTAGCAGTTTATACACTTTGTTTTATACGTTATCTATTATCCAATATCTAAACTATCTCCATTTACAACAAAGGAAATACTTAATCTTTGCAGGATTGGCTTTTCTTTTATCTCTGTTTTCAAAATCACAAGCTGTGACATTACCCATCGTGCTACTCGCCATTGATTATTATCATTCCCAAATAACCAGAGCCAACATTAGTGCCATGTTACTTGTAAAAGCACCCTTTTTGCTCCTATCTCTTCTATTCGGGCTCATCACTATTTTGAACCAAGACACTATCAACAATATCACCAATGGAATGATGATTTCATACTCATTACCCGAGACCATTTGCTTAGCTTGCTACTCATTCATTTTCTATCTTTACAAATTTTTTGTACCCATCAACTTATGTGCCATCTATGTATATCCACCTAGAGTGCATGGCCTACTACCGATGATCTATTATTTATCCCCAGCTATTTTATTAGCCATTTCATACCTGATATATCGCGTTGCTCAGCACAAAAAGTATATCGTTTTTGGCATGCTTGTTTTTTTAATCACTATTTCAATCAACATTCAAATCATCCCATCTAGGCTGTTTATCGTTTCAGAACGATATGGTTATTTTCCATATATTGGTTTGTTTTTTATTATTGGTGCATTTTACAATGAACTGATAGAAAAAACCGTCAAACTAACTGTAGGTTGGAAACAGATATTATTTGGAATATTGTTACTGTATATCCTTATGTGCGCCATGTTAACGATCCATAGAAACACTATCTGGAAAGATAATATTGTCTTTATGACTGATATCATCAATAAAAACCCTTCTGAACCTTACATTTCACGAGCTTACGGTACAAGAGCGAATGCTTTACAGAAGAATAACCATATACAAGATGCCTTGGCTGATTATAAAAAGGCAATTGAAATATATCCGATAGACTCAACTAGTTATTTAAATCGTGCGCTGCTTTATACCGAAATGAAAAACTATCATTCAGCGCTAGACGATTTAAACCAAGCCATCAAGTTGCAACCCACGTCAGCACTGATGTACTCCAAACGTGGCCTAGTCAAATATAATATGCAGAATAACAAGGAAGCATTAGCCGATTTCAATCAGTCTCTAAAATTAAATCCAAACAACGTCGAAGCATACAACATAAGAGCCATCATCCGCTTCTCTGCGAATGACTACAAAGGCTCTGAAGATGATTTTTCGCACGCCATTCGCCTTGAGCCACTTAATTCAGAGTTATACAAAAACAGAGGCATTATGTCTCTCAAAATGCAGCAATTAGAAAAAGCATGCAAAGATTTGACAACGGCTGATAGCATGGGAAATGTAACAGTGACTCAGATGCTTCAGCAATACTGCAAAAAAACGGTTCTATCGCAAAAAATCAATTAAAGATCGCTGCTCAAGAAAACACGTAATGAATCTTAACAATCGCCATAATCAATCGCTACTTCATCTAAAGCACCTTTCACAGCATCCTCTGAAAACCCCAAATCCCGACTAGCCGCTAAAATCCCACAGGCCCCTTCTAAAAAATTGGTAGTAGGCGTCCAATAATCCATATTAGCTTTTAACATCACATGAAATGCTTTTTGCGGATCCCAACCTGGTTGGGTAGCCAACAAATAAAATAGATAGTTGTAAACCCCACTACTGTAATGCACGTCCATACCATTTTTATAATCAATCGCACGTTCAATCGATACACCATCTCGACTAGGATGTTGAAACCAACGTAAAGCCACGCCCCTTTTCGAGGTGTCTGCGCCCACATTCCAAGTCGATTTACCATAGGCATAATACTCTGCCGCTTGGGATGCAATATCGGAAAAAGCTTCATTGATGCCTCCTGCTTGCCCAAAATATAGCAAACCAGAATGTTGCTGGGTAAAGCCATGCGATAGTTCATGAGTAATCGTGCCGAGACTCACGGGAGGATGAAATTCATTATCTCCATCGCCAAACGTCATTTGTTGACCATCCCAAAATGCATTGGCAAAATAATTACTAAAGTGGACTCGAAAGATTAATTGCATGGGCTGCTGATTTTTACGCAAAACATCTACCCCATGACTGAGATACATTTTTTTTACCAAATCTCCAAAATGCATTGCATCATTCGACACGGAATAACTGCCATTCACTTGATCATAACCATCCCCAGCATACCCTGTCCAATACATCTGTGCGAGATTCTCCTGTTTACAAAGAAAACTCATCGGATGATTGGAGTATTGGGTACGATGATGCATATCTACCACCCTAATATGCTCATTTTCTAAAAAACACTGACCCGATTGTTCATCCCGAGTCAAATCAAGATAAGGCCTCTCTTTACCATATTGGTATTGACCAATACTGCGATTACCTCCAAAGCCTACGCCATATACTGCTTGATACAAAGTAGTTAATGCATCCCATTTCAATAGAACTTTTCCTGTACTCTCTTCGATAATAACTGTGGGTTGACTGGGTAATTTATCATTAGATTGCAAATACAGCTGTATTTGATAGGCCCAATGCGCCTTATTCTGTCCATCTACATACACAATCGCTTGAATGGACTGATCTATGATTTGATCTAAGGGGAATAACTGACGATAAATTTGTAATTTTTGACTTGCGTTGGCCACAAATTTTGGTGGACAGTTTCCTAAATCTTGATGTAATTTCAGGTACATATTACCATTCATGTGCACAGTTGGTGCAAAGCCCGGTAGATGTTTTCGGTGAAACACCGCATAACCGCCAAACACTGGAAATCCTTTATACTGTTGTTGTACTCGAATATGTTCCGTCTGCTGTGCATCATAATGCTGCTCCAAATATAAAAAATTTTGTGGCATTGGTGAGGCCAGATTTACAGACTGTTGGGATAACGTAACGAAGCTCTTATTTTGTAAATTCGTAAAAGATATATGTCTCAGATTAAGAGGCTCTGCTGCATGGATCGAAAAAGAAAAAAATAAAATAAAGTGCACGGTAATACGCACTAAAATTAATCGAGAATTATTCATGATATTATTTTATTGCAATCCCTCAAATATGCGCTATGTAGGTAGCATAACCTAATTAGTTTGACTTAATATAGCCCCGTAGAGCTCACTGAGCTTTGATTTTCAATAAACTCCGAAAACACGACGATTGTAGTACTTACCCAAAAACGCTATACTGCGGACGGTCATAACCATTTGGAATTTCTGCATGCCAATTCATCATTCAAAAGCACTTGTGAGTGATGACTTTGAAGCGATGAATCGCTTGATTGTCGAAAAAATTCAAGCGCAAGATAGCCTGATTGATAATCTCGCCAAACACATCATTCAAAGCGGCGGTAAACGTTTACGCCCCTTATTAGTCTTATTAGCTAGCAAAGCCTGCCAATATGAAGGCCAAGATCATATTCTTTTGGCCGCAATGATTGAGTTTTTTCACACTGCTACGCTCTTACATGATGATGTCGTGGATGAATCAACCTTACGCCGCGGGCAACAAACCGCACATGGTATTTGGGGATCAAAAGCCAGTATTTTAGTTGGTGATTATTTATTCACGCTATATATGCAGTTAATGATTTCTACCAAAAATCTTGCCATCATGGACCTACTCTCGGATATCACAAGTCAAATTGCACGTGGTGAAATCAAACAATTGTCTCATCGGCATAATACTAATCTTAGCATCACCGATTATTACGCTGTCATTCAGGCCAAAACATCCTTACTTTTTGCAGCAGCTACGGCCATTGGCGCTATGATTGCCAAAATGGATGATACCGTCGTCCAAGGTTTGTATGCCTTTGGCTTACACCTTGGCAATGCCTTTCAGTTGATTGATGATGCCTTAGACTATTGTTCCGATGCTAAAACCATCGGTAAAAACATAGGCGATGATTTGGCAGATGGAAAAGCGACCCTACCCTTATTATATGCCTTACAGCATGGCACACCAAAGCAACAACAACATATCCGCGCAGGCTTAACCCAAGGCGGATTAGAGCATTTACCCGCCATTCTAGAGGCTATCACCGATACAAATGCGATCACATATACCAAAGATATGGCGAAACAAGAAGTAGAACTTGCTTTGGCTGCACTGGACGTATTACCAGCATCAAAGTACAAGGATGCCTTGGTGGATATGGCGCAGTATGCGAGAGAACGCGATCATTAACACCATTTATGATTGTCAAAACCAATAACGTACGCTAAAATAAATTATACGTACGTCAAAAGAGTTGAATATGACGATCACACCTACACAATTACGCGCAAATTTATATAAAATTTTGGATCAAGTGATTGAGACACAGCAACCCATTGAAATTTTACGGAATGGTCAAGTATTAAAGCTAACGATAGCGTCTCAAAAGTCTAGGAGTAAGCTGGCTAATCTTCAAGCGCATCCTGGCACCATACTGGGTGACCCTGACAGTTTTATCGAAATGGATTGGTCCTCGTCTTGGGATCAAGGAAAGGATTTATGATTTTTTTAGATACGCATGTTGTAGTATGGTTATACGAAGGCCTGCTAGATAAAGTTCCAGAATCAATTCAGAAAAAAATGGAAGGTGATGAATTATATATTTCACCTATGGTTGCTTTGGAATTAGACTTTTTATATGAAATCGGACGTATTACAGTAGCCGGGTCAGAGATCACTCATCATCTAGATGCCCACTTAGACATCACCATTTCCAGAGTGGATTTTTATCGCATCATTGAAGAAGCACAGACTCAGCGCTGGACAAGAGATCCTTTCGATCGCTTGATTGTCGCAAATGCAGCGATCTTTCAAGCGCCGTTGATCACCAAAGACCAACGAATCAAGCAACATTACGCAGAAGCAATTTGGTAACCTCATATGATAGCGGCAGTGAAATCATTAAAACTGAAAGGTTACCAAACACAACCGCTCAGACGGATTTATATTCCCAAAAAGTACGGACGCCAATGGGCGCTTTCTATTCCTCCGATGAAGTGCAGAGCTGTGCAAGCATTATACACCCAACGCCAATGAATTTTCGGTTTTCATCTAACTAGAAAGTGTCGTTCCCGCACGCCCATAACTCAAGACGAAGTCAAATCTTTCAGGCGGGAATCTATAACTGAGTGTAAACGAAGAAAGCAGATGATAAATGCGCTAGGTCACACTTTTCAACTAGCTTTCAGCTACTAGGGATCGTGAACTTTCGTAACGCACCTTTAGCTTTTTCTACTAAAGATCGAGCCGACCAAATAAAAAGAATAATTAAAAAAACAATAAAAGAAAAATTGAATTTGATTAGCCAATCTATTACTGGAGGAACCCCCCAATCTGGCCTCACGTTATGTATGAATTTTTGAAAATTAACAGAATCACTTTTTTTAACTCTATCCCATGCCGCACAAGCAAAATAACTAGCGTGTAATAAACATCCTGGATGCGTAATATTATAATGATCTTCTACAATCAAAGAAGTGCTATTTAAAGACAATTGAGTTTTCAACACTTCATTTTTGTAACCAAAAACTGGTTCGGAACAACTAAGGGAACTCTCACCTTGAAAAAGAGCATCTAGATCATTGTTATGTGTAATGCTCGCAACAGGGGGTATGACTTTATTTACGGAGGGTTTTATCGATGAATACGGAAACGACAAACCTAATTTCGCATCAACATAATATCCAGTACTATTATAGAATTCTATCATAATAAAAATACATCCAGCAAAATAGAGCATAGTTTTTTGACTAATATTTAAATTGATTTTTTTAGAAAACGGAGCTAATTTTTTAAACACGCCGGCTGTTGCTAAAATAAAGATAGGAATCAGTGCGCAAAGTGCTCGAACTGGAAAATGATAATGATTAAAAAATGGCAGCTTATCACTCAGCGGACTTTCTAAAGCAATAGATAGAAAAATCCCTAAAAAAATAAGGCTAAAAATCAAACACAATTGTTTTAAACGATTTTTACTTCTTATCATAAAAACAAAGAAAATAGGTAACGTTACTAAAAAAAGCTTTGAAACAAATCCGACAAATTCCCAACCCCCATAATTTAGCGTACCAAAGCGAATAACTGAAGGTGTTGTGGAAGAATCAAACCAAAAAAACCTGAATAAAAGGGATAAAGGGTTATCACCTGATCTATCAATATTGTGAGAAATGAAATGTTTCGAATAGATATATGATTCGATTAGTTTTCCAGAGCAAGTCAAAACTAAAGCCAGTCCAAGAATAAAAATGACTCCAACAAATTGTTTTAACTGCCCTCTAGCAGCGTGATAGTATATTAGATAAGGTAAGAGCAAAAAAGAAAGGAATAAAAAGAAAATAAAAATATGAATGTCACCAGAATAAATCAAATGAGTAATAAGAAGCGTTAAACCAGAGATATTTAAAATAAAATATTTTTTAGGGTCATTAAATAAAAAGCACATCAAAAGAGGGGCTAAATTATAAGTGTTGAAAGTTAAATGACCCACAAATAAATGTGCAAATGAAAATCCATTCAATAAAAATAATAAGGCACAAAAATGGGAAATTAATTTGCCATATTTGAATAGTTTATTAGGGCCTGTTTACAATTCATCCCCGACGCCTACGTGCCGCGGCTTGTCCGCGGCATCCAGGAGATGGTCAAATTACAACTGAGCCAATTTAATTGCTCATTCAATTGATAAATAAGAACAAACTCGTAATATAACGATTCTAAC
>CAMCUM010000066.1 GCA_945878975.1 Legionella genomosp. 1 | reverse complement strand
CTTTAAAATTCCTACCCAAACTGCTCAAGGCAAGATTTGCCCCATCCATCAACGAATCCACTGCTCCAAATAAAACATTTTGGCGCTTTTTATGCATGAATGAAAACGTGTCTTTAAAGTAATTTTGTAATAAACTCTCTTTGCGCATCACCATTCCTCTTATGTTTTTTGGCGAAATCATTAGATCATGAATTGCGCTGCGCATCTAGCTTTTCTTGCAGATTTACAATTTTTGTGACGATACCTCAGGCTCGGGATGACGTGGGGAGTGACAATGTCTTCGTTTAAGATGCGCTAAATATGGCCGTTCCTCGCTACGAAGTGGGTAATTACCCTAAGACTTTTTTTAAAAATTGTCCTGTATAAGACTTAGGATTTTCCGCAACGGTTTCAGGCGTGCCTGTTGCGATGATTTTTCCGCCGCGGTATCCGCCTTCTGGTCCTAGATCTATGATCCAATCGGCAGATTTGATGACATCCAAATTATGTTCGATGATGAGGATGGTATTGCCTTGATCGCGCAGTTTGGTCAATACGCTTAATAAGAGCTTGATATCCTGAAAATGGAGTCCTGTGGTGGGTTCATCCAGGATGTAGAGGGTGGTGCCGGTTCCGCGTTTGGATAATTCTTTGGCTAATTTGATGCGTTGTGCTTCGCCGCCAGATAAGGTTGTGGCACTCTGCCCTAAACGAATATAGGACAATCCTACCTCTATCATGGTTTGGCATTTGCGTGCTAGCACCGGTACTGCGTCGAAAAATTGCCGTGCTTCTTCCACTGTCATATTTAAAACATCATGAATAGAGCGGCCTTTGTATTGAATTTCTAGGGTTTCGCGATTGTAGCGTTTGCTATGACACACATCACATGCGACGTAAATATCGGGTAAGAAATGCATTTCGACTTTGATCAATCCATCGCCTTGGCAAGCTTCGCAACGCCCACCTTTGACATTAAAACTAAACCGGCCTGGCAAATAGCCGCGTGCGCGTGCTTCAGGCGTCTGGGCGAATAATTCGCGAATGGGGGTGAACAAGCCGGTATACGTGGCTGGATTAGAGCGGGGGGTCCGTCCGATAGGACTTTGATCAATATCAATGACGCCAGAGCATTGCTCTAAGCCCTCTATGGCGCCCACGCTGGCTACACTTGATAATTTGGCACGATTGAGCAGATTCGCTGCTTTGGGGTAGAGACTGTCATTGATCAAGCTGGATTTACCTGAGCCAGATACGCCCGTGATACAAGTCATGACTCCAAGAGGAATCGTAGCATCTACGTTTTTCAGATTATGGCAGCTGATATGTCGCATCTGAATAGTGTAATCAGGACGAATAGGGGTGCGTTGTTTTGGAATAGGAATGGATGCTATGCCTGCAAGATATTGACCTGTTAAGGACGCAGGATTGCGCATAATATCTTCTGGTCGCCCAGACGCTACAACTTCGCCACCATGTACGCCAGCGCCTGGGCCAATGTCTAAGACAAAATCAGCGCTCCGAATGGCATCTTCGTCATGCTCTACGACAATAACCGTGTTACCCAAATCGCGTAAATGTAGCAATGTTCCTAATAAACGTTCGTTATCACGTTGATGGAGGCCGATGGAAGGCTCATCTAAAATATACATGACACCTACTAAGCCCGAACCAATTTGACTGGCCAAACGAATACGCTGCGCTTCCCCGCCAGATAAGGTTTCTGCACTGCGCGATAGAGAGAGATAATCCAGACCAACATCGACTAAAAACCCCAGACGTGCAGAGATTTCTTTGGTAATTTTACCCGCTATTTCTCCCCGATTACCAGGTAGTTCGAGCTTTTGAAAAAAAGTATGGCATTCGTCAATGGACATTTGAGTCAAAGCACTGAGTGTTTGGTTGGCAACAAACACATGGCGTGCCGCTTCACATAGCCGTGCGCCTTGGCAGGTATTACAAGGTTGCGTGGAGAGATAATGCGCTAAGTCATCTCGCACGTGGGCAGAGTCTGAATCGCGATATCGGCGCTCCATATTGGGGAGCACCCCTTCGAATACTTGCTTTTTGGTAACCGTACGTGATCGCATGCCATGAAACTGGAATTCAATCACATCTTTCCCAGAACCATATAAAATAATATTTTGAATGTTGGTAGGCAATTCTGAGAAGGGTGTGTCGACAGAAAAATCATAATACTTCGCCAAGGCTTCTAAGATAGAAAAATAATAGAGTGTGCGCTTGTCCCAACCACGAATGGCACCCTCTGCTAAACTCAGCTCAGGATCGTGTACGACACGTTCAGGATCAAAATAATGGTCAAACCCTAAGCCATCACATTCTGGGCAAGCACCGGCTGGATTGTTAAACGAGAATAAGCGTGGTTCCAATTCGCTTAAACTATAGCCACATTCTGTACACGCAAATTTTGCTGAAAAGATTTGCTCTGGGAAGGCGTCATCTAGCGATGCAACTGAGACCAATCCTTCGGCTAAATTCAAAGCATTTTCAAAGGACTCACTCAAACGTTGCGCCAAGTCAGGCCGAATTTTAAAGCGATCGACGACCACTTCAATGGTATGTTTTTTCCGCAGTGATAAGGTTGGAGGATCATCCAGTTCATAAATTTCACCATCAATCCGGGCACGTATATAACCCTTGGCTTGTAATTGTTGGAGCAACTGCAGATGTTCTCCTTTACGCTCCCGGACGACAGGTGCCAAAATCATCGCGCGCGTTTCGTGGGGGAAGGTCAGGACTTCATCTACCATTTGACTGATGGTTTTTGCCTGTAAATGGGTCGCATGAATAGGGCAACGAGGTTCGCCTACGCGAGCAAACAACAAGCGTAAATAATCGTAAATCTCGGTGATGGTTCCGACCGTTGAGCGCGGATTATGGGAAGTGGCTTTTTGCTCAATGGAAATAGCTGGGGACAAGCCTTCAATGGTATCGACGTCTGGTTTGTCCATCATCGATAAAAATTGACGTGCGTAGGCTGATAAGGATTCCACATAACGTCGTTGGCCTTCGGCATACAGGGTGTCAAATGCTAACGAGCTTTTGCCTGAGCCAGACAAGCCAGTGATAACCGTGAGTTGTAAGCGTGGGATATCTACATTAATCGATTTTAAATTGTGAGTTCTCGCACCGCGAATGCGGATCATATCATCAGGATCAGGTCGTTTTGTCATCAAATTTTACGCAAGGTAATAGCTAGAGAATTATAGAGGATCATGCTATAAAGTACAATATATACTGCATGCGAACTGTAGCGTGTTGGATTTTTTTTTGCTAAACTTAAAATAAGCTAATCTTAAATTAGGGCTTCTAGAGATGAATTGTCAACAGACCCTAATTCCCTAATTAAAAACAATAACGGAGATGAATATGAATCGTTTAGTCGTGTTGGCAATGGCAGGTGTAGTAACTTTGACTTTTACTGCGTGTGGTGGTGAGGTGAAGACAAATAAAGAAACGACTACAACTACTACCGAATCTGCTGCTCCTGCTGCTCCTGCTGCTCCTGCTGCTCCTGTTGCTCCTGCTGCTGCTACTGGTGCTACTGGTGCTACTGGTGATAGCGCTGAAAATGATCAAACTTCAATCCAGCCTGAAGATGTTCCGAATGATGATGCTGCAGAACCAGCTCCAGAACCAGCTCCAGCAGGCCAACAATAATAAAAAGTAGTTTACTACTGACATCCTTTTAACTAGAGACGTAGCCCGGGTGAAATATAGTGTCACTCGGGATTTGAATAATTTCCCACTAAAATATGCCCATTGACTCGGTGTGATATCACATCGAGTTTTTTTAAGATCTGTTGGAACTTCATGTCTAGACGCTCTGGGTCCCGCGGCTTTTCCGCAGGACCCAGAGATATTTAACAATTCAAAGAATGATTGCGCTGATAAAGTTCGAAATGGATTCCGCCGACAAGCCGCGGGACGTAGGGCCCTGAACTTTCAACAAACCCTAGTATTTTGAAGTTTCTTTGGTATAACGGTTAAATACGTAGTCAGAGAGAATGCCACTCCGACTACTATTCTATTATTGTGCCGCTTGTCCTGACAATTTTTTATTCAACAAGTGCATGATGGCTTTTTGTATTTCTGGGCTGGTGTAGCTCGATTCTGCTACGTTGACACAGAAGCTTATGAATTGTTCGGCTTCTTCAGCTTGATTCATGGTGATGCCGGCATTTTGTTGATGGAAATCTTGATCCAATTGTGTGGCAAGTGCATCAAGTTGCTTGTCATCTGGCAAAGCAATGTCAGAAAGTTCTGCTTCTTTTTTGAGAAAATCAGAGAATTTGTTATGTAATGCTTGCACGTTTGCCTGTGTTTCATTGGCCGTGGTCAAATGTCTGTTATATTTGTTGTCATCTTTCTTGTTTAGATTGTCTAGCAAGTCTCTTACGCGTTCGCGTTGATATTCTAGATCGCCTTGGGCTGCGAGAACGGTCAATAAGAGTCTAGAATCAATGTTCCTCTCTTTGACGCGACTCATGTTCTTGATCTGGATTGTCCAGTAATTTCGAAATCTAAAGAAAGGGCGTGACATTTCTGCTAAAACGCGGTCAGAATTTCCATCATAGAGCGTAAACGTAGTGCCCCAAAAATTCATTTTGGCTCTGCTCAAGCGCATACCGTCGGGCGAGTAAATATCAAAGCTTGGAAACCAGTTTAATAATTGTTCTTCCACGGTACCCAAGAGTGCTTTGTTTTCATCATACACATCTAAATGCGCGCCAAAAGAAAAGAAATGTGATTCGGCTGACGCGATAGGTTGATTTTTGAAATCATAAAAATCATATGAAGCGGTCAAACTGAGTAAACGCCGGTATACCGTTCCTAATTTTCTATCATCCGTACTGATATCGAAAGTTGAGGTTAAACTGATGTAATGCTCTGCTAAATACATTTTTTCTTCTAAATCAAAGGCATATACAGGGTGAAAGCAAAAAAGACAGCACAGACTGATTAACCAACGTTTCATTATCATGACTCCATATGAAAAAGATTGCGTATTTTACCATGTGGTCTAATTTAGGTCAATAATAGGCGCTGGGTTTTGGTCATTGTGATAGAAACAGAAAAATGGCCGTCCAAGAACGTAGCCTTGATGTAGCGCAGCGTAATCAAGGGTGATGTGCTGAATCTTAAATACGAAAGGGGTTGATCTTGAATTTTTCCGTAAATCCTACCTTGATTACGCTGTGCTACATCAAGGCTACCTTTTGTAAGGTATGCAAACGTATGCGGAAAGATTTGTGATTAAGACTCTGTCTCTTGCTTCAATTCATCAATATATTTCATCAAAGCATAACATAATGCTTGCGTACCCTTTTTGCTAATAGCAGCAATCGGGAAAACCTTATCTTTTTCTGTCCAATCCAAACCTTTGACAATGCTTTGGATCAACGCTTCGCGTTCAGATTCTGGAATGAGGTCTATTTTATTGAGAACAAGCCAACGTGGCTTGTTTAATAATTCTGGATTGTACGCTTCTAACTCATGCACAATGATTTTGGCGGTGGCGACGGGATCCGTTTCGTCAAGCGGGGCGACATCGATGACGTGTAATAACACACAGGTTCTGCTGAGATGCTTCAGGAAGCGATGTCCCAAGCCCGTGCCTTCAGAAGCACCCTCGATCAAACCAGGGATATCTGCCATGACAAAGCTTTTATACGAGTCAACACTGACAACCCCTAAATTAGGATAGAGTGTGGTAAAAGGGTAATCTGCAACTTTCGGCTTGGCGGAACTGACAGCACGAATCAACGTAGATTTGCCTGCATTGGGTAAGCCAAGTAATCCTACATCGGCCAAGACTCGCAATTCCAGGCGTATCTGGCGTGATTCACCTAAAGAGCCTTTCGTGGTTTGTCGAGGCGCACGATTGACACTGCTTTTATAGCGGGTATTTCCCAAACCATGAAAACCACCTTGCGCAATGAGTACGGGAATGTTGGGCTCTTGGATATCAACCAGACATTCTCCAGTATCTACATCGTAGGCTAAGGTGCCAATCGGAACTTGGATGAACAAATCATCGCCTTTTTTTCCGGTACAATTAGCCCCCATACCGGATTGGCCATTGCTTGCTTTGAAATGACGTTGATATCGATAATCAATCAACGTATTTAATTCAGGATTTCCGACCAGATAGATCGAGCCACCATCACCACCGTCACCACCATCCGGGCCACCAAACGGAATAAATTTCTCGCGTCTAAAGCTTACGCAGCCGTGGCCGCCGTTTCCAGCTTCGATTTTGATGACGGCTTCATCAACAAATTTCATTCCGTAGCAGTAACCGGAACAATGGCGACAAATTTGCGATTCAATGCACCTTTGTTTAGGAACTTCACAAACCCTGTTTGCAAAGCAAATAGAGTATGGTCTCTGCCTAAGCCTACATTCGTTCCAGCGTGAAAACGAGTTCCTCGTTGGCGCACAAGAATTTCACCAGCTTGCACTAGCTGGCCATTTGAACGTTTGACTCCAAGATACTTAGGGTTCGAGTCACGACCGTTACGGGTACTACCCCCGGCTTTTTTCGTTGCCATTTTGTTTTATCCTCTTACTTACCACTGCCAATTGCAGTGATTCTAATTTCAGTATAATTTTGTCGATGTCCCATTTGTTTCATGTGGTGTTTACGTCGACGAAATTTGATGATTTTAATTTTCTTATGGCGACCTTGCGAAAGGACTTCAGCTTGAACCGAAGCGTCTGCGATATAGGGCGTGCCAATCGTTGTTTTATCATCGTTGGTTATCATTAATATTTCTTTAATATCAAAGTTAGTGCCAATTTCCAAAGCCAGTTGTTCTACTTTCAAAACATCACCTTCTTTGACGCGATATTGTTTACCGCCGGTTTTAAGTACCGCGTACATAGTATATCTCCCCAATCTAGCTCAAAGCAAAGTGGTATATTCTATTAAATTTCAATTGTGACTTCAAGTTGTATTTGATTTATTGTATACTGCCCGGCTTACGTGTCAGTCTGGTCGCAAGATGGCACTGGTTATTTTTATGTTATCTGGAGTGTATTATGTCAGTAGTTACGCTAGAAGCGCAAACAAGAGAAGTGCAGGGGAAAGGTGCGAGCCGCCGCCTACGTCGTCTTGATCAAAAAGTTCCTGCTATTGTATATGGCAGTGATATGAAACCGCAATTATTGTCTTTGCCCCAACACAAAGTGACCAAAGCTTTGGAAAATGAAGCGATTTATACAACCGTGTTTCATTTGGTGGTTGATGGAAAAGAACAACAAGTTATTTTGAAAGACTTACAGCGTCATCCTTATAAACCAGTTATTTTACATATGGATTTTCAGCGCGTATCGGCTAAAGACGTCTTAGTAAGAATGATCCCTTTGCATTTTATCCATGGCGAAGACTGCCCAGGATCGAAAGAGGGTGGCGTCGTTTCTCATGTGATGTCACAGGTCGAAGTACGTTGCCAAGCCCAGCATTTGCCTGAGTTTATTGAAGTTGATTTGAGTGATTTGGTTTTGGATCAAATTTTGCATTTGTCTGATGTAAAAATGCCACCGAATGTGAAATTGGCAGTAGAGCTCGATGATGATAATGATCAGCCTGTGGCGAGTGTGCATATCAGTCGTGCGATGGAAGACTTAGAAGCAGAAGAAGCCGCCGAAGCGGTATCGGAAGAAGATGCTGGCGAAGATGAAGACGAAGCTGGTGAAGAATCTGTAGAAGATGCTGGTGAAGAATCTGGCGATACGGAAGCTGAATAAGGCTGATAGGTAGTCTTGGTGGAATCATAGCGTTCCCTATATTTTTTAACGAAGCCCGAACCTCCCTCTCCCGCGATAAAAGTTTTTGTAAAAGTAGAGTGATGAGCGCGGGAGAGGGTCGGGGAGAGGGCAAAAACGCACATTGAAAAAGTCGTTCAACATCCTCTCCCTAGCCCTCTCCTGCGGTTAACATTTTGATTTACAATAGTTTCTGTTGCGGGCGAGGGGATTGTTTCGTGCGCTGCAAAATATTTAGGAATGCTGCTTTCAGAAGACTACGTGTCTCAACTTAGGACTCTACCATGACCATTAAACTCATTGTTGGTTTACGTAATCCTGGCGCTGCTTACGCTGCTACACGGCACAATGCTGGCGCTTGGCTGGTCGAAACATGGGCACAGAGTCGGCATTTACAGTTTAAAGCAGATAAAAAACTGGGTGGCGAGTGGGTACGTAGCGATGCCTATCAAACACATAGCTTATTATTTTTACCTCTGTCTTTTATGAATCTCAATGGCACGTCTGTGCGTACCATTTCCAAATTCTATGGTGTTTTGCCGCAGGAAACGTTGATTGTTCACGATGAACTAGATTTGTCTCCTGGCGATATACGTCTGAAGACAGGTGGGGGACATGGTGGTCACAATGGCTTACGCGATCTGATTCAGCAACTTCAGACGCCGGATTTTCATCGCTTGCGGATTGGTATTGGCCATCCGGGGCATAAGGATTTGGTGACCGATTATGTGTTATCCAAACCTTCGCTTGTAGATAAAGAAAAAATTGATGCGGCGATAGCCCGTGCTTTGGCAGAAATGCCGTTGATGTTGGCAGGCAATTTTGCGCTGGCGATGAACCATTTACATACTGGGGGATAAGATGGGATTTCAATGTGGGATTGTGGGTTTGCCTAATGTGGGGAAATCGACGTTGTTTAATGCGTTAACCCAGGCTGGGATTGAAGCCGCAAATTATCCTTTTTGTACGATTGAGCCAAATGTTGGAATCGTATCGGTTCCTGATCCGCGTTTGCAGGTTTTGGAAACGATTGTGAATCCGCAAAGAACCGTCCCAGCTGTGATGCAATTTGTGGATATTGCTGGCTTGGTAAAAGGGGCTGCTAGTGGGGAAGGGCTTGGTAATAAATTTTTGGCGAATATTCGTGAAACAGATGCGATTGCTCACGTAGTGAGATGTTTTGAACATGCGGATGTCGTGCACGTTGCAGGCAAGGTTGATCCCCTTCATGATATCGAGATCATCAATACCGAATTG
This sequence comes from Legionella genomosp. 1, assembly GCA_945878975.1. Classification (GTDB taxonomy): domain Bacteria; phylum Pseudomonadota; class Gammaproteobacteria; order Legionellales; family Legionellaceae. Next base: position 1,456 of record CAMCUM010000066.1, on the reverse strand, counting down.
GCCTTGGCTGATATGGATACGGTTGAAAAAGCGATGCACAAGGCTAATAAACTCGGCAAAACTGGTAACAAAGAAGCGCAATTTGAATTGCAAACGCTGCAAAAGGTCAAAGAGCAATTGGACCAGGGTTTTCCGGTGCGCACGCTGGCATTGACTGCGGAAGAGCAGCTGATTATCAAGCGTTTATTTTTATTGACGGCTAAGCCGGTGTTGTACATCGCCAATGTGGCAGATGAGGGTTATACCAATAATCCTTTGTTAGACAAAGTCATCGCCTTGGCAGCACAAGAGCAAGCCAAAGTTGTGCCATTATGTGCTGCAACGGAAGCAGAATTGGTGGAGCTCGACCCAGAAGACCGCGCCGAATTTATGGCTGATTTAGGTTTGTCTGAGCCAGGATTACATCGTGTGATCCGCGCTGGTTATGAATTATTAGGCCTACAGACGTATTTCACAGCAGGCGTCAAAGAAGTACGAGCCTGGACCATCCCACGTGGCGCGACCGCTCCACAAGCCGCAAGTGTGATTCATACCGATTTTGAAAAAGGCTTTATTCGCGCCGAAGTGATTGCTTATGGCGATTTTGTGGCCGGGAAAGGTGAGCAAGGTGCTAAAGAGGCCGGGAAGCTGCGTTTAGAAGGCAAAGAGTATGTTGTACAAGATGGTGATGTGATGCATTTTCGGTTTAATGTTTAAAAACAGAGATTAATTTTAGGGTTTGTTGACAATTTATCAAACGAAGCCCTACGTCCCGCGGCTTGTCCGTGGGATCCATGAATCTTGAACAATTAATGCGTCAAATAGAGCGTTTTCTTGAAAGGTGTTGAATAGTCACAGCTTGTTAATGTGTCACTGTAATAACTGGCTTAAATCAAATATGAAACAAGGACTGTTCATGAAGTCAAAAAAAAATATAAAATCAAAAAAAAATTTGAGTAATGCTAAACAAAATAGTTCTGTTGCCTCTCCTATACTTTCGAAGCGAACCCTGATTTACGTGCCTATGCTTATAGGTTTATATATTGTAATGTCGCGACTTTTTCCATTTGGTCCGAATCTGATTGGGCATGATTATGTGCCAGGCGTTTTTCTTTTTTTATTTGGTAGAGACTATTTTTGGAAAAATGGCTTTGCAATTCCTCATTATATTGCATCATTATGTGGAGGCGTTCCTTATTTTGCAAATCCGCAGTCGGTATATTATTCTTTACCGCAACTGTTAACATTTTTCATGGATCCTTTCATAGCATTTAAAATATCCATTGTAAGTTATTATCTCATTGGTTATTTTTCAATGCTCTATTTACTTAGGGCGTGTTTACAATTCATCCCCGACGCCTACGTGCCGCGGCTTGTCCGCGGCATCCAGACGATCTAAATCAACGACAAATATCTTCATATAGATCACGCCAATCTGGGTTTAGGGTCTCAATTAAATTTAATTTCCACTGTCGGC
>CAMCUM010000065.1 GCA_945878975.1 Legionella genomosp. 1 | reverse complement strand
CAACAAGAATGGCTTGTCAATCTTTCGCACAGGCTCTGGAATATAAGAGTCCATGGTTTGCACTAATTTCTCAATAGATGGCACACCAATTGGAGATGTGTCGCCTTCTAATGCTTTCAGCGCTGAGCCAACGATAATTGGAATGTCATCACCAGGGAAATCGTAGGAACTTAATAAATCACGCACTTCCATCTCAACTAATTCTAACAATTCGGCATCGTCAACCATATCAGCTTTGTTTAAATATACAACGATATAAGGAACGCCTACTTGACGTGACAACAAAATATGCTCACGTGTTTGTGGCATAGGACCATCAGCAGCTGATACCACTAAAATGGCACCATCCATCTGAGCAGCTCCTGTGATCATGTTCTTCACATAATCCGCGTGTCCTGGACAATCCACATGTGCATAGTGGCGGCCTGCTGACTCATATTCAACATGCGCTGTATTAATCGTAATGCCACGCGCTTTTTCTTCAGGTGCAGCATCAATTTGATCGTAACGTCTGGCAGTTCCACCATGCAGCTTTGCCATAATGGTAGTAATTGCCGCTGTTAAAGTTGTTTTACCATGATCAACGTGACCAATCGTTCCCACATTCACATGTGGTTTGGTACGGTCAAATTTTTCCTTAGCCATGTCTCTACCCCGTTGCCTTTAATTTAAATTGTTGAATATTATTTGTTACTATCAATAATCGCGCTCGCAATATTTGCAGGCGCCTCTGAATACTTTTCAAACTCCATTGTATATGTGGCGCGTCCCTGTGTTGCAGAACGCAAGTCTGTTGAGTACCCAAACATTTCTGAAAGCGGTACTTCAGCACGAATAACACGCCCTGCTGGGGATTCATCCATGCCTTGCAAAATACCACGGCGTCTACTGAGATCACCCATGACATCGCCCATATACTCTTCTGGCGTCACAACTTCGACTTTCATAATCGGTTCAAGCAGTACAGGTTTCGCTTTTAGCGCACCTTGTTTGAAGCATTGAGAACCAGCAATCTTGAATGCCATTTCACTAGAATCCACTTCATGGAATGACCCATCAAATAACGTTACTTTTACGTCAACAACGGGATAGCCAGCAATGACACCATTTTGCAACTGTTCTTGCACGCCTTTATCTACCGCAGGGATGTATTCTTTAGGAATCGCACCACCAACAATTGCATTTATGAATTCGTAACCTACACCGCGGTCCTGTGGTTCAATTTTGAGCCAAACATGTCCGTATTGACCTCTACCACCTGATTGCCGTATAAACTTACCTTCTTGTTCAACATATTCTTTCAAAGTTTCTCGGTATGCAACTTGTGGTTTCCCTACATTTGCTTCCACCAAAAATTCACGCTTCATACGGTCTACGATGATTTCCAAATGCAACTCACCCATACCTTGAATAATGGTTTGACCTGACTCTTCGTCAGTGTGAACGCGAAACGAAGGATCTTCTTGTGCCAATTTACCCAATGCGATACCCATTTTTTCTTGGTCGGCTTTGGTTTTAGGTTCTACAGCAACTGCAATCACTGGATCTGGGAAATCCATACGTTCTAGAATAATAGGATTTTCAAGATCACAGAGTGTATCTCCAGTAGAAACGTTTTTCAAACCAACAGCTGCAGCAATATCTCCTGCTCTTACTTCTTTTATTTCTTCTCGAGAATTTGCATGCATTTGCAGCAAACGTCCAATTCGTTCTTTTTTTCCTTTCACTGGGTTGTACAAGGTGTCGCCACACTTTACAACACCAGAGTACGCTCTAAAATAAGTCAACGTTCCAACGAAAGGATCTGTAGCAATCTTAAATGCCAAAGCAGAAAATGGGGTGTCATATGAAGTTGTACGAATCCCTTCTTCACCATATTCATCAACACCTTTTACGGGCGGGATATCCAATGGTGATGGCAAATAATCAATCACACCATCAAGAACGGCTTGTACACCTTTGTTTTTAAAAGCAGAACCACAAAATACTGGAACAATTTCATTGTTGACTGTACGTTGTCTCAATGCCGTTTTAATTTCTTTTTCAGACATCTCTTCGCCTTCCAAATACTTATTCATCAAGTCTTCAGAGGCTTCAGCTGCCGCTTCAATTATTTTTCCACGCCATTCTTCGCAATCTGCCAGCATCTCTGCTGGGATTTCATGATATACAAAGGTCATGCCTTTGCTTTCTTCGTCCCATTGGATGGCCTTCATTTTGATCAAATCGACCACACCAACAAATTTTTCTTCAGCTCCAATAGGAAGCTGCACCACAACAGGCAAAGAACCAAGTCTTTGCTTGATTTGCGTAACAACACGCAAGAAATTCGCGCCCATACGGTCCATCTTGTTCACAAATACAATACGGGGAACGCCGTATTTGTTTGCTTGGCGCCAGACCGTTTCAGATTGCGGCTCTACACCGGAAACCGAGTCAAACACAACTACGGCACCGTCCAATACCCGCAATGACCGTTCCACTTCGATCATAAAATCAACGTGTCCCGGAGTGTCAATGATATTAACACGGTGCTTCTGGTATTGTTTGTCCATGCCTGACCAGTAGCAAGTCGTTGCCGCGGATGTGATCGTAATTCCGCGCTCTTGCTCTTGAACCATCCAATCCATAGTCGCTGCGCCGTCATGCACTTCACCAATTTTATGGGAAGTTCCGGTGTAAAATAAAACACGCTCGGTTGTCGTGGTCTTACCGGCATCAACGTGTGCTGCGATACCAATATTTCGGTACAGTTCTAATGGCGTATATGTCACGGGATGATCCTCTCAATTCTTAACAACTAGTTCCACCGGAAATGTGCGAATGGCTGATTTGCTTTCGCCATACGATGCACTTCTTCGCGCTTCTTGACTGCAGCACCTTTATTTTGTGCAGCATCAACCAATTCACCTGCCAAACGCAGCATCATACCCTTTTCACCACGTGACCGTGCTGATTGCACAATCCAGCGCATGCCAAGAGCAATACTACGATCCAGCCTTACTTCAATAGGCACCTGATACGTTGCACCGCCAACACGTCGCGAACGCACTTCCACTGTTGGACGTACGTTATCAAGTGCTTGTTCGAAATAATGAAGTACGCCGAGCGCTTTGTGCCCACCTTCGGACCCGCCATCGTCAGAGTCACTGTCTTTTTTAGCTTTGCGCAATCTATCTTGCAAAACATCCAAAGCACCATAAATAATTTTTTCAGCAGTAGATTTTTTACCGCTCACCATCAGCACATTGATGAATTTTGCTAACAATTCACTATGATGCTTTGGATCTGGCAATATTTCTCGCTTCGGGACTTCTCTTCTTCTTGGCATAAATATTCCTAAGTTTCAGATTATTTCTTATTCTGTTCTTTGGGTCGTTTGGTACCGTATTTGGAACGTGATTTCTTACGATCCGCAACACCCGACGTATCCAAGCTTCCGCGTACCGTGTGATAGCGCACCCCTGGTAAATCTTTCACCCGACCGCCACGAATCAGAACCACAGAGTGCTCTTGTAGATTGTGGCCTTCTCCACCGATGTATGAAGAAACTTCAAAACCATTGGTCAGACGTACCCGCGCAACTTTCCTCATCGCTGAGTTAGGTTTTTTAGGCGTGGTAGTGTATACCCGCGTGCAAACACCACGACGCTGCGGACATGACTCCAAAGCTGGTACATTGCTTTTCTTTTTTGTATTAATTCGCGGTTTTCGCACAAGCTGATTGATCGTAGCCATGTCGCATAAACTCCAACTTTTACAGATTCGTTAACTTACACTTTGTATAAAATAAACAGACAAAAATATCCTGTCACGTACAAAGAACTTACGTATAAAGAGGGCGGATTTTATATAGTCCAACGGGCGTTGTCAAGGGGCAGCCTACAGGTCTTACATAAAACATTACTTCTTTATCGAAATATGCACTAATTTTGTTCATTTGTGCGTATTTCCAATCAAACCCTATCGTAACGCATAAACGTTAAATTATAAATATTTTTTTCATCAGCTGCAAATTCTTTTAATACTGATACCGTCCATAATTTGGCATCAAATTTAGGAAAAAACACATCTGCAGAAAAAGTATGATGTATCAGCGTCACATACATATGATGCGCCATCGGTAAAAACTGTCTGTATACCGAGCTACCTCCTATCGCCATAACCTCAGGGTCATGCTGACATAATGCGAGGGCTTCTTCTTCATTATGCACGATCTCTACATTTGGTATATGCATATTTTGTGTTGTTAGCACAATAGAGCGTCTACCTGGTAAAGGTCGGCCGATTGACTCATATGTGCGGCGTCCCATGACCATGGGCTTACCCATGGTTTGTACTTTAAAAAATGCCAGATCTGCAGGCAGATAACATAATAGTTCCTGCCCTTTTCCAATACCACCCTGTTCATCCACAGCCACTATCAAACTAATTTTTGGCATGATGCTTTATAATCTCCGCTGCTATATTTACTGCCGCCATCAACGAATCTGAAGAAGCACACCCGGTACCTGCTAATGGCAAAGCAGTCCCATGATCCACCGAGGTACGGATAAAAGGTAGCCCACACGTCACATTCACAGCTTGACCAAAACTTGCATATTTTAATACTGGTAACCCTTGGTCATGATACATAGCAACCAACGCATCGCAATTTTGTGTTTCTATGAAAGCGGTATCCGCTGAGTAAGGTCCCTCTACCGCCATACCACGTTGTCGGCATGCGTTGACCACAGGACGAATCACTGTCTGTTCTTCTTGACCAAGATAACCATCTTCGCCTGCATGAGGATTAAGCCCCAACACTTTTAAAACAGGTCGATCAATACCAAAATCAAATTGGAGACTTCGATATAAAATATCAATATGTTGCTGTAGTACCTCTCGGGTAATAACCGCCGGAACCGCAGATAGCGGCAAATGAGTCGTCACCAAAGAGACTCTAAACTGCTGACTCGCTAGAAGCATCACCGTTTTACGCTCTGTCAAATCAGCAAAAAACTCTGTATGACCCGTAAAAGAAATCCCTGCTTGATTAATAATGGCCTTGTGAACAGGTGCTGTGACCAATGCTGCGGCTTTGCCTTCCATGCAAACTCGTGCAGCACAGGTAAGCATATCCACCACATAGCGCGCCGCAGCTGGATTCAAAACGCCTGCACTGACTGTGACAGGGCAACGTATTGGCCATACAACCAAATGGTGCGGGCGATACTGATAAGGCGTCTCAAACTGATATTCCACAATATTGATATCTTTTCCCAACAATCCGGCGCGTGCTCGTAGCAGATCGGGATCCCCTAATACCACAAGCGGCACGGCATGATCCACTAAATCCAGACACAAATCCGGCCCAATACCCGCAGGTTCGCCAGAGCTCACTAATATCGGTTTCACGCTAAATTCTTTTCAAGAACATTCACATACGATTGAGCGCGCATAGTCTGCTTCCAATTTTGGACCGTTTCGTTGAATTTACGTTGTTGCAAAAACGCCCTAACTTGCTGACGCTTGAACGCTTCTGAATCATCGACTTCTTTTCGCTCCAGCACTTCAATCAAATGCCATCCATACGGCGTTTTAACCGGTTTACTGACCGTATTCAATGACAATGTCGCCATCGCCTCAGCAAATGGTTTCACCAACTCTTCTGCAACGACCCAACCTAAATCACCGCCTTTGGTAGCGCTCCCCGCATCCAAAGAGTACATTTTTGCCATAGTTGCAAAATCTTTTCCTGATTTCAGCTGTTCATATATATTGTTAACCTGCTTCAGCGCTTCAGAATTGGTCATGTTGACATCTTGCTTGAGCAATATGTGACGTACATGCGATTTGATCACACGATGTTGCTCTTCATTCTGGTTCATGCCAACTAATTTAAGTAATTGAAATCCATTTCCAGTACGGATAGGACCCACCACTTCCCCTACTTGCATATTCTGTACATATTGCGAAAATACGGCTGGCAACTCAGCCAAATGCCGCTCACCCAGGTCGCCCCCTTCTAAGGCATATTCATCACTAGACTCGGCAACCGCTATCAAACTAAAATCCTCACCCTTTTTTAATTTTGCCAGCAATTTCTGAGCTTTCTGTTTAGCACGCGTAATCTGGCGCGCACTGGGCGCTTCTGGAAGCGGGATCACAATATTTTGCACATGAAATATGACTTTCGACTTATCATTGGCTAGCTCATGTTTGATGTAGTCATTTACTTGCTGCGGCGTGATGGTAATCTCATGTCCCACAATTCGTTGCTGCAAACGTGAAATCAATATTTCTTTTTGCAAATTCTCTCGATATCCTTCCCAGGTCATCCCTTCATGCAGAATGGCTTCGCGCAATTGGGTCAAATTTAATTTATTGTCCTCTGCTATTTTAGCAACAGCAGCATCCAACTCTGTTGCATCCACAGTGATACCATTGCTTTTTGCCAATTGTAATTGCAAATCTGTATCAATCAGATGCTGTAACACTTGCTTACGCAACACGGCGTCTTCGGGTATCGGCCGGTTTTTTGCTGCCAATTGCTTGCGCATCAATTCCGTTTGTGTATCCAGCTCGTGTTGTGTGATCACATTATTATTGATCACCGCCACCACCTTGTCCAAAGCTTCGGCGGCTATACTGAAACCCGAAATTGACCAAAACAATAATGCTAAAAATCCAAATCCCAACCGCATTTTCATCACCTCTAGCAATCATATGAGTAAAAAGTTCATTATGATGGGTAAAATAAGATCCCAAGTCTAAGTTCTGTACTCTATGGCTGTCAACAAACTTTGAAGGCTATCTAGGTCAACAGACGCCAAGCTTGCCTTCTTGCAATACCATGACCTTATTCGTCATTTTTGCAAAGGTTCTATCATGCGTCACAATAATCAACGTCGTATTGAATTGCTGATTCAAGTCCAGCATCAAATCAAAGACTTGGGCGGCTGTTTCTTGGTCCAAATTCCCAGTAGGTTCATCTGCCAAGACGCATTTGGGTTGATGTACCAACGCTCTGGCTATCGCGACTCTCTGGCGTTCTCCACCGGACAATTGTGAAGGTTTATGCTCTTCGCGGTGCGCCAAACCTACTTTGTTAAGCATCTCACGCGCTTTTGTGGTCGCCTGTTTCACAGAGCTATTCGCTAATAACAATGGCATGGCAACATTTTCTAAGGCAGAAAATTCCGGCAATAAATGATGAAATTGATAGACAAAACCGAGCGCTTGATTACGTAGCACACAACGCTCTTTTTCTGTGAGCGTTTGCCAATCAATTCCATCCATAAAAATATGACCATCTGTGGGACGATCCAGCCCTCCCAACAAATGTAACAAAGTACTTTTCCCCGATCCAGACGAACCAACAATCGCAATGCTCTCACCCTGTTCCACCGTCAAACTGATGTCTTTGATTACTTCTACGGTATGACAATATTCGTGATAAACCTTGCGCAAATTGCGACAATGTAACATGGGTTTATTCATAATGTAACGCCTCAGCAATAATCGTTTTTGAAGCACGACGCGCGGGGTAAATGGTCGCGACAAAACTCAATAACAACGCGATTGAGCATATTTCCCACAAATCACTGAACAATATTTTTGATGGTAAAGAATTGGTACCATATACATTAAAAGCAAACAGCGACACATTAAAATGGGCTTGTATAGCATGCACGATGGTCGCTGCATTGTTGGCTAAAAGCACGCCCCCAACCAAGCCTACCACTGTCCCTACCAAACTGACCATCATCCCTTGTGTGATAAAAATCCATAAAATGGTTCGTGGTGTAGCACCCATCGTACGCAGAATAGCAATTTCTGCCTGTTTATCATTCACAATCATCACCAAAGAAGACACCAGATTAAAGGTAGCGATGGCAATGATCAACACTAATACAAAAAACATCATGGTTTTTTCCATAGCGACTGCTTGAAAAAAAGCACCATACTGTTGCGTCCAATTGGTGACCCAATACTGGTCGCCTATTTGTTGGTAAATTTGATCGGACAGCATAGGCGCCTGATAAATCGAATCTATTTTCAACTTAATGCCGGTCACACCAGTCCCCAATTGCATGAGTTTTTGCGCATCACTCATACTAATAAAAGCCAGATTTTTATCAAAGCCAAATCCTGCTCCAGCTGAAAAAATCCCTACAATAGTAAACCGTTTGAAACGTGGCGTCGCACCTACCGGCGTGACCGTCACCTCAGGGATCACAACGGTCACCTTGTCTCCCATCATAACGCCCAGTTTTTCTGCCAGTCCCCGTCCGACAATCATCCCAAAATGTCGTAAATTTTGAATATCTCCTACGACGAGCTTATCTTTTAAATGATTCACAAACTGTTCTTTTTCAGGCAAAATCCCCGTCAACATGATCGGAGCCACTTGCGCCTCAAATTTCAGCAATCCCAGCTGCTCTACAAACGGCGCAGCGGCTTGAATACCTGGCATCTGCACCAGCGATTTAGATAATCCCTGCCAATCTTGGATAGGACCAGTTTGACCATTCACAATCACTTCTGGGGCCATACCAAAAAAACTTTTGTAAATCTGATCATGAAAGCCATTCATCACCGACATCACTGTGATCAAAACCGTGACACCCATGGCGATACCAATCATCGAAGTTAAGGAAATAAACGACACAAAATGACTTTTCTTTTTAGCGCGCATATAACGCAGGCCAATATACAATGGCAGTGGTTTATACATTCACAGTATCCCAAATACAGTTCTATGCCATTATAGCATCATTAATTGGAGAAAATATGCTGGTACGAATGCGTTTTCGGTAGTGACAAGTATATATATCTTTCACAAAAGGGGATAACACGGTCAGCCATGCAAATTTGGGGCTAGATCCAGCTCATGCTGCCTATCTGTACGTGCAGCAATTGATTTAAAAAAGCATGCAGATAGCAATCCACTAGCAACGCCGGTTGCAACGTAACCGAGACCAATGATAGGTGGCATAGCTTGAATAGATAATGCTGATGCGAGCGCTAAAGCAAACGGTCCCATTCCAACTGTGGGTGCCATGAGAACGTTCAACGCTAAACAAAAAGCGATGATTGCAATAATAGCGAACACGACAGCGCCTAACCAAAGAAAATATAAAGACCAATTTCGCGTTGGCGGGATGGGGAGCACATTTGGTAATGGTGCTGGATTTGGGATACGGCTCTCCATATCCCTACCGTTTTGCGGTGCTGGTACAGGTGGCGGCGCTTGGATTTCTACTCGATGATTGTCTTCTTGTCTCAGATGAATGGGTTGTCGCCCAGGCATCTCTTCCTCTACTTGATTTTGTGATGCTTGCAATGAAAGTACTGCTGGGTTTTCCATTGAAACATCACGATCCATCATCGGTTGCTCAAGATCTCCTATTTGCAGCCCTTGCGCTTGCAATTCATCTTCTGAATCTTCATCCTCTTCAAAACGCTCATCCAAGGCATCTGAAGCAAGTGACTCGGTATCCAACTCATCCTCATCATCGATAAACATAGATTCTGGTTCTTCTTCAAAGACAGCTGGGGCATGGATGATCCCTGCTTCTTCATCGGCAATATTGATGACATCACGGAAATTTGGAAGAGGACGAAGGTTCTTTGCCAGCGCATAAGCACGATTTCGTTCATAGGCACCAACCATGATAGCAGCACGTTGCTGACCAATTTTTGTAGCAAGAATATCGAACATCTCATTTCTGGGATAAAGGGGTAAGGTCACAGTCATCAGTCTACGTGCTAAGGCATTACTAGGCGCACGCCGCCCCCCTGCATAGGTAAGTGGGTTTTGCGTCCCTATCAGCATAAATCCAGGACGGGTTGGTCGCTCCCCTTTTAGCGTCTTCCCCATTAATAAACTATTTAATATCCGCTCCATCATGGGTGAACTATTTATTTCATCCATGATAACAACTGAGCCTTCATCAAAGGCTTGATGCAGCAACCTTATTTTTTGGCCCATATCCATATCAACAGATAAGCGATAAAAACGATTGCCTGCAAAACTACTTGGCGCAGCATAATGAGTTTCTGCATAACCATATTGCTTAAGCAATGCCGTCACCAACTCACTTTTACCTATCCCAGACTCCCCTTCAATCACAATGCCGCCTAATCCACCATAGCGTTGTGCATCATGCTGAACCTGCTCACTCCGCTTATAAGTTCGTAGCGCCAATAAATCCGTCAACTGTGCCACAAGAGGCTGACGCGACGCGGTCATTAAGAAGTCGGTTTGTGGCACAGACGGATCTGAAAGATCGAGCAGAGGCAAAGGATCTGGCTCAGGAAATTGCGTATGGAAAGATGCTTGATAGAGTTTAGGGACTAAGTTTTTTGTCAGATGATGTGCATAATAATTGGCTACTTGTTCAAGCGGCATCCCAGGATTGTGACGATGATAGGACATCGTGAGCATAGCCATCATTTGTAATTCACGTGCAGAAATGAGGATCTCTTGATCAGATCGCTCACACAAAAATGCGTAAGCTGCCAGCCAAGGTTTCGTAATATCAGGGGTTTGTGCCAGGATCTCTTCTGGTAATACTGGTTTTAAAATACGTTCATAAATATATTCTGGCGCTCAAAGATCCCCTCAAATTAATTCTAAAAAAACCTGCTTAACTACTTGATAAAAATAAAAAAAGGATCATGATTCCTCATTTTTAATGAGGAAGGGTCACTCAATGAAAGCCGATTCAGCAGACAAATTAGTCAAAATCTCATCTAT
>CAMCUM010000064.1 GCA_945878975.1 Legionella genomosp. 1 | reverse complement strand
TTAGACAAGGTCAGTTTTATTACAGATTTTTCTTCAGATTCACTCAAGAAGAACAAGACAATCTGATGCAAAATTTTGATAATTTACTCCAAAAACAAGGGTTTTGGACTGATTTTTTGCGTGACCTAAAATGAGGGGATTGCTGAGATTCTGGCGGCATCGGATCAAAGACCAAAGCATTCCCATACGTCTCAAATAATTTAGGTAATTTGCGCTCATCGCCATAATTGACTGGGTTACCGGCAAAGATAATTTTATGTTGCTCACTTAAAGGATAATAGTCACCGTCAATGATGATCCCTCTGGGAACATTCAAGAGACCACTCAGGTGATGCCATTCTTGAAAATTTGCCTCATCAATAAAGAGTACTTTTCTACGTTGAGACTTGCTACGCGCCCAACGTTTCAAGGCCTGTTCACCTTGATATAACTTTCCTTGCTTTCCAGTAATCATGTTTTCGACAAAGGTTGTTTTACCAACCGAGGTCAAACCTGTCAAAAAGACATAAGGCATATTTCGTAAACGTGTGTTCACTGCTTTTAAGCGCGCTTTATCAAAGCGCTTAGAAATTTCTTGGCTATGGGGTAGATCAGGCTGGGACATCCGAACCACCGGCTCTAATCTTTCCAGCCCTTGCCAAGGATTATTTTGGGTGACACGCGTTTTAAGACGATCCAAAGACTCGCGTTGTAAGAGAGCCGTCGTCAAAATAGTTTGATCTGCCGGGAGGCCTAAGAGCTCTCGTTTTTTTTCAGAAGTGACATGATGCGTTAGGATAGGTAAGGCCGCTTGTACAGACCTTGGATCTTGAACCATGATCAATCGGCCAGGTGCCGCACGATTACAAAAGCGTTCTGCAATCAACACGGAAAGATGATCAAGCAATTCAGGAGAAAACTGACCTTTCAAGATCACTTGTTCGCCACGTGCCAAGAGATCTAATAACGCAGCGTCTTTCTGTTTAAATTTAAAGCGCAGAGTTCTTTTATCAAATTTATGATTCATGCGTGTTAATAAATCAGAGGGTTCGTATCCTGATACGTCGAATACTCTCCACGGCACTGTGGCGCTCTGTTGAAACATTGCAACAGTACTATCCATATCGGTACTGGCTATCACCGCCGTGGTTAATTCGGAGAGATGCGCTTCATTGAGTTCAGAATGGATCACTGGTTGCGCTACCCTATCTTCCCAGGGCAATGGGATAGATGGGGGACAATCAATCCGCAATTGAACCTTCTCTTTCTCACAATGTGCAAGCAACATTGCCCAATGATCAGCGCTCAACTCACGCGTAATTTGCACCGTTAAGCTACCATGTTCTGCAGCTGATTTGATGATCCCAGGCATTTGTCGTAATGATTCGGTATCGTTATCACAAACATACCGATTTAAAAACTGAGGCAGCAGACTTGGATTTAAAATATGAACAGGTGAATCACTCTCACTCTGTTCAAAAGGTCGGGCTATCCGCGTCAATCTTGGCCACTCATATGCCTCATTCTGAGACTGATAACAGGTAAATTGCGCCGGTACTGCAATACTTTGACCAGCGTATTCTAAGGTTTTATGGACAGCCAAAGATTGCCAAAAACGTACAAACTTCGGATCATCCCAGGGGCCATGCTGAATGGTGATACTTTGCTCTCCCTTTTCGAGCGCTTGAACCAATGCTCCTTTTTCAAAATGAAATTGACCTTGATTCAGCACCCAACGCCCAATCAATCGCGCTTCCCAATCTGCAGCATGAAACAGATCAATGTCCTCGCCTGAGCCGAATTGTTCTACTTTTTCAAAAATCGGCGGGAGGGTATCATGCAAAGATTGTTCTGAAAGCGGACAATCTGCAACAACATGAAAACGTGAATAAAAATCAGAGCCTTGATAGCAATCTGGCTTGTTGATATTCAATAAGCCAATAACCGTTGCTTTTTTAGGAACAGGGGTACTATCTGCACGACGGACTTTGTCTAACAGACTATTCAGACGAACCATATCGTCCGGATCAAATGCCGCATAGTTCACAATCAAAACCGGATCGGCATCGCGATGAGTACTTAAAAATTCATGCAATGGCCCGCCTGGACCATGTCTTAATTCCCCAATCAAATGATCGTCAGGACTAAGGCCTGTTGTAGCCAAATATGGAGAGGAGCATCTTAGATCGTCGGGTGAATCAATATAGTAAACAGGTCTGCCGGTCTTTCGGTATTCTTGTTCTAAATTCAATGATAATTGATTGACGGCATGAGTATTAGGCAATTCCACCAAAACGTTTTTGCCCGGAGCACCTATTTGCTCAGCATATTCTTCTATAGATTCCGCAGGCTGAGATGTTTTTCTCCAAGTTTCAAGCCGTAGTTCATAATAAGATTCAATAGATAATTCATCGACGACATCCGAGATCAAACTGTCGGCTACTAGTAAGTATGCGGGGGGATCTTGCTCTTCTATGATAGCTGGCTGCTCAACCGGCAGCACTGAGGCGTTCTGCCCCGTACCCGTATTTGCTTCCTCCCTGGCCGGTGTGTTCGCTGGCGCACTGAGATGCTCTTCCGATTCAGGCGGATGATCAGGACGAGGATTATTACGTTCGTCCAAAGTTAATTGAGCCGGATAACCGCCCAAATCACAGGTGACCCATTGTCCAACGTACAGAACTTCAGCAAACATATGACAACCATTGCTGATCAAACGAACGGGTATACGAGCATGATGTTCCCGCATATAAGCCATGAATGCGAAAGCTCTATGCCGACAAGCGCCTACTTCCTGATCCTCTATGTATGACAAATAGTCATAGCCAGTCGGAAACGGCGTGTCTATCCGCAAGGCCCCTACCCCAAAATGGAGGTAGCGTTCAACAATTTCTGCGATTGCTCGCGGGAGAGTAGGCGCTGGTTCCGTAGGAACCGTGATAAGCCATTCTACTTCACAAACTCTAGGTGAAGCGGTGCGAATATAATATAAATTATCACGGCTCGAGTACTGTATTTCAAGATCATCTGCACGAACATGGGTTAAGATTTCCTGGGCACAGAGAGAAGGCATGGCTTGCCAATTTCGCGTAAGCGCAAAACTTCTTTTGGCATAAAAGGGTGCACGCCCCTCTTCCAACTGATTGTGCTGTGCCATGGCAAATAGATTATCTGTTTGCACATAATGGATAGGATGAACTGGTAAATCAATCTGCGGATCACCGAATCTTTTTATTTCAAAAGCATGATCCAGATCACAAGGTTGTGAATGAACGATAAAGTCCTGATAAACATTAATGCGTAAATGCTCGGCTTGCGGTGTTGCTTGCGTATTTTGGACTGGAAAAAAAACACGCGTCATGTGAAATTCCGTAGGCCTCAGTGTGGTATCAGCATCAAGGTGACGATTTTCTTCAGGTTGCGTTGCTTCATGACTGGTATTTCGACTCTGTTCACGCTCACCCTCTGTTCCAGAAGCGGCAGCACGGCCTAGTCGGGGTCTAGAAGGATGTTCCTGCCGAGGATCACGACTAGCATTGATTGACCTTGACAATGCTTGAGGAATGGGATCATCCTGAACTGGCGCTATCGGATGACGAACATGCAAGAGCTGTTCTTGCCGAATTGTTGCACCACGCGCCTCAAGCCTTGTTTTCAGCTCCTGTTGCATATCATTAAAACAAAGATCTGAGAATGTTGCATCAATCTCTGCATCACTAGGTATATTGGCTAAAAGGCTCTCAAGATCTGAATTGCTATATTGCGCTGAGTTGTTTAGCTTGATTTTTTTTAAATGCGGTAACGCAATAGCGCAAATATGCGGACTCAGCGTTGCACCGCTTAAATCTATATTCTGAGCATGACACAAGAGTTTCTTTAAATGCTTCCTGTGTATTTTATAATCGCCTTTCAGAGTAACATTGATGAGATTGGGAAAATCACGCAATTCGCGAGTTTCATCCATCATCATACATTTATTTAGCACCAAATCCTTCAGAAAAC
Organism: Legionella genomosp. 1; assembly: GCA_945878975.1. Classification (GTDB taxonomy): domain Bacteria; phylum Pseudomonadota; class Gammaproteobacteria; order Legionellales; family Legionellaceae. The sequence goes on along the minus strand of CAMCUM010000064.1, from coordinate 7,199 downwards.
TTGCTTCTGATACGATATGACTGAAATCCGACTGAGTAGCATCCTCAATTTCTAGATGCTCTAAGGCCGGCAAACGTGGATAAATGGTTTCATTGTTAAAGCTTGGGCAATTTTTTAAGCTAAGATGTTTGAGTTTATGACAATGTAGCAAAATCGGTATGATCGCTTCGGGTATAAGAAATCTAGGCAAAGCAAGATAATGGATGTGTGATTTATTTGCTAATATATCCGCAAAAGTCATTTCTCTAACAGCAAGAGTCTCTTGTGTTATACCCATAGAACCGCGCATCCATTTAAGATCGACATGCTCTAGTTTGTGGCTGCCCGCCAAGATTTTTATGAAATCAGAACAATAATATTCCCGTGAAATGGTAATTTTCTTAAGATTTGGCAATGCGATGGATGCATTCATACCCTTCACCACACGCATTTTAATATCTATCGTTAAACAAACAAGTTGCGTTGTTTTACTAAGTATTCGCTCTAAATCTGGGCAATCCAACCGAATCGAATCATCCTTCCGGTCATGATAGATAAGCTCTTTTAATTCAGACAAATCTAATTGTTCGATGGTACTTTGGGTAAGGGGGATGCTATTCAAAGATTCCAAATGATGACAGCCACTGAGAAGCTTAACAATCGAGGATTGTGGTATATCGCGGGGTAAATCAACATACTTTAAATTTGGAAAAACCATAGGTTCCGTTAACTCAGGGATCTGCACGCCAGTCCATCTGAAGGATTGTAAGTTTTGAGCTTGTTGTAAAAACTGGGAAAAAAATTCCTTAGGACAGGTAAAGAATGAGGAGCCTATACAATCGAGTGCTTTTAGTTTCGTGACATCCTTTCCGCCACCGGCCCAGAAATTCGGAGCCAGATCAGCTACATAATTGATGCTCAAATATTCGCTTGTTCCTAGCGCTTCCCACAAATAGCCACAGTAAAATTGACTCAACAATTGTGAATCAATAGTAGCCTCAATGATTGGTCCTATGTGGTCTGGAAAAAACTCATACCCCTGTATTTGAATAGGTCGCTTATCTTGCAATAGTGTACAAAACGTTAAAGACATTTGAAACGGTATAGCTATTTTATCAAATATTTTGGTTAATTCAGCATTTGGAAAACGTGTTTCAACTTCTAAGCCTCTATATACAAGGAGGTCTGCAACGGTCAACTTATCGCAGATAATCTCTGACACTTCTGGCGTATTTTTTTGTAAAAAGTCTAATGCAGCAGAAAGTAACTCTGGAGAATTTGGAAGATCACTTAAACGAACAACATACGATGCCGGCGCCGCCCTTCCGCCACCAGCCAAAAAATAATTCATCCAATAATTGTCAACCACATGAATTTGATCCGGCCCAGTCCTAGGTAATTGCTGATAAGCTGTATCCTTAATTTGTTGTTGAGAAACAAGCGTGATATTGTGCCTAAATTCTGGATCTTGTAAATAAAACAAAGTTTCTTTGGTTAAAGACACTAAGCTGCCCTTCTGCCATACATAGATCCGAAAGCCATCTTCTAGTACTTGAGATAAAGAATTTATCACATCCAGAACCTTGCGTTCTGACCAAGCGGTTGCGGACCAATCAGCAAGGAGTAATGTTTTTGGTTTCAGAACAGGACTGGGATTGTGGTTGATCCAATAACGTTTTTGATTATCTATGATGCGCTGTAAACTGAACCTAGACTGTTGCGTACTAGTATAGTGCTGTGCGCTCTCCTTGGGTTTTTCAAACAAGGTATCAGTATAGGTGATCATGGGAATGAGCTTAAAAAAAACTTACAGCCCACCTATTATGCACAATTGTTTTGCAATGTCAATGAAATACAGCCATATCAATCAATTTTTACCGGACACAAATCTCGAATGATGACTGCGCGAAGTATAATAGACACAAGCCGTTATTAAGGAAATATCGACAAATGTTGATTTATTTTCACACACAAAGATAGATATATGTCATAATTCGCGCCATTTACAATTCACATATCGGCCTGCCAATATGCTACAGCATAACGAAGCATTGTTTTTTACTTCTCAAGAAATGTACAAACTTCCTTCCGGAGAGCTTTATGCTCATGCTAAAAATGATGCTTTGCTGAGCAGAGATCCCCGGTATGCAACAAAAAATATAAAAGAGAAATGGACGTTTTTAATCAATCAACTTGCAGAAAGTTTACCGACGTTTGCTGAAAGTGATAGGCCCAACGGATTACTGACTGAAGAAGTCAAAAGCAGGTTGAATCAGTTTAAGACGCAGCGCAACAATACTCCAGTGAGCTCGTATAATCTCTCCTTAGAACAATGTAATCATTATTTTGAAGATTTTTTATTCCTATATACCACAGAAGACCCGCGTTTTAAATTATCCAATACTTCGAAGAAAACACTGTTAACCTCCGTTATTCGAGCAATGGGTGTTTGTGAAACGGGTATCAACACGGAGTTTTATGCCGCTTTACAAGAAGTACAACGCGACACGGATTGGGGGCGAAGCGAGTTATCCAAAGCGCGTTCCGAATGTATTCGTGTTTTACACAAACGCTATAACACTCAATACAAGAGCAGATTGATGAATGTCCATGATTATGATCATTTGGTAAAGAGAGCAAACAAACGTCACCTAGGCATTGAACAAAAAGAAACGATCTTAGAGATCGGTACATGGCTAATAAGTAGTAAATCCCTCGATACTTGTTTTGATAACAATCATCAGCAAATTTTTCAAAAGTACGAGCACGATGCCCCACAAACTTTAAATACGTATGTTACCAATGAGATAACCGCTATCTTGGGTACAGACCGATGGCAGAATAATCCTGCATTGAGTCCTGAGGATATTGCCGCGCTAGGGCAAGTTCTGGGAATGCATTTTGAAGATGCGCGTGCAGATCAATTTATGTACCAAGATTACACAGAGTTCAGACAAGACGAGACGGGGGAATTCATTGTGGATTCATATGGAGAGCGCGATCCCTTCTTATCCTCTATAGCGACCCAACTAAAACCCAGAAAGGAATTTGATAACGCAATTAAAAATCTTATCTTACAAAAAATGGTAGCCGATGGTTATTACGTCAAGATAGAGGACCTGATCGAACGCCCCGCCTTACGTAGCGGCGTGATACTTCGTAACAACATTACCTGGGATGATTTACTTGCAGTATATACTGCCATCACAAACCATCAATTCGATCTTATCCGAGATAATGCTCAGGATTTGAGAATCATCCAAACGTATCCCGAATTGATAATGCCTAAAATTCAAAATTATCCTGAATGCTTAGCGTTATTACCAAATACGCACTTACACATTAACAAGCAAGTTCTAACCATATTTGCAACTATATTGCAACGCGAGGTCGAGACACCACAACACACAAGACGCATACGGGTACTCATCTCTCAATTGGTCGATTTTTTTGAAGGCGACCCAGAATATCTGCAACAATTACCGGAACATCTATTAAATCACCCTGAAATTGGGAAAGCCATAGTAGCGAAAGATGGCTTACTATGGACGATTTTGAGCCAAACTTTAAAACAAGATCAAGAGATATGTCAGATTGCGCAGGAGCAAAATCCTGACGCAATCGATTACACTTCAGAGACAGCCAGAACCGCTGCATTAGAGCGGCTATTGCACCGTCTTCCAAATACCATACGAACAGAAGTACGCTTCCAAGAGCGAGGTGCGCTAGCGTTGGATGCTAGTGTTAGGCGTCTAGTGCGGTTAAAAGCCTATGGTATATTATTAACCCAAGATGAGATTCCTGTCGCCAATTTTTTAAAGTATGCACCCAATATTCGGCCAGATATGTTAAGCAAAGCCATCCAATATCGTAAAGAGCAAGGATTAAAACCTTTACCCATCGTCGGGCAAAGTAGTAGAACTCTCGCTACTTTAGCAAAATTTAACCGGGAGATTAGTATTGATTTTTTTAATGAAAGCTCCTTTAAAATCAGAAAACTAGCAGAAACGGAAAGAGTCAATCACGCAGATAATCACCACCCTTGGGTTTATTTAGCTAAAAACAAAAACTGGATTCAAGGATTTCAGCAATACCAAGCCTATCAGCTAGGCGAAGGTCGTCGGACAGTGAATTGCAAAGCTTTATTACTAGCGTTGGGCAAAGCAATTTTATGTGTGCTAGCCATATATTTATTGATGAAAATGTTTCTTTTCGTATTTCCTTCCGTTCGCTTATTTGCTTCAATATATGGCCGACCGCTCTTCTTGCCTTGGGTGATATCAGTGGTAATCAATCAAAGATTAAGAAGTATAGCCCTAAGTACGATTAATATTATTTTAATCAATTTAGTGTGTTTAGATTTCACGCATATCGCTGTGTATACCATTATAATGATCAGCTTACTCTGTCAAACCTTCATACAGTTAAGCACCATATTGCATTACGCAGTACAAGGTGTCGCGGCATTTATGCAGAGCAGGGCTCATGAACCGTCTACGCATCAAAATTGGCTGGAACAAAGTGAAGCAGTAATTGCTAGACTCGCTTTACTAGACGACCCAGCTAGCCACCAAAAAGCTGATATTTTAAAACAGTTAAAAACGAAAATGAGTCATGAACCCGATGCAGCGCTTCATCCTGGCCTATTGAATAAACGTTACGACATAATCTATCAGCAAAAAACTTATCAAATATCTTTCGCCGAAGTAGCAGCATGCCGCCGTGAGGTTGACGACGAATTTAGTTTAGAAAAAAGTTTCGGGAGCGTCATAACATTTGGCTTATTTCATGTGCCAACGTCATCAGAACGTTTATTGACTGATCTGATACAAGCAGCGCAGAATGAGGTTGTTCCAGGGGTGAGATAAGATATAACAGACTTTAGCACGCAAACAGAAAATTTGGAAATAGGATAAAAACATCCTATTTCCAAGTTAAATCTCTGAACAGTATTATGCTTTTTGGTCTGATTTATTATTAATACCTTGGTTGTTACGACCTTGTTGGTTTCCTTGCCCACGTTGCGCTTGTGGATCGCTATGACGCTCAGTGGTTTGTTGGTTAGGTTTGTCTTTTTGATTTTTTTGATTTTTCATGATTTTGCCCCTAAGTTGATGGTTGTTGTATTTAGCAAACAAAAAGATTATTTACTATACAAAGTATAGTCCAGATTTTAGAAGTTTCCAGTTTACTGGAACTTTACGTGAAGTTTGCGGGCTGCGCTGGCTAATCCTGCTGCCAATATGCAAGCAATGATAATCGCCCCACTGATTAACAGTGCGACAGGCCCTATTGAGCCATTGAATGCATTCATACCCAAGCCAACCATGGCAGCAATGATGACGTAACGTAATGCGTTACTCATGCCTGTTGCAATGCCGCGCATTTCTGGATAAACATTGGCAGATTGGATGCCGTAAATGGGCACAGCTAAGGTAATAGGCCTCACTTTAAGAGCTCTGCGCTAAGGGGCCACTCGGCTCCATTTTTTATACAGGGAAGTCTTTAATTTTACTATCATAGACTGGCTGTGCATCACTCAGTGATAGTTTTGAGTAAATCTCAAGCGATTGACGACTTTCATGGCCTGAATAAGGTTGCAATAAAGCATCATCTACCCCTTGTTTTTTCATCCAAGTAAATAGGAAATGGCGTAATTTGTGAGGCGAAATAGAGTGCTCTATTCCAGCTTTTTCTGTGTATTGTGCCAGTATTTTCCTAATTCCACGATCGGTATATAGTTTTTTCCATGTGGATTCAAATAAATAGGTTTGCTTCTTTTTCTTAGAATTATCAACATGAATAGCTAATATTTCCCTAAAACCAGTTGGAAACGGAACTATTCTATCTTTATTACCTTTACCTTGGTTAATGCGCATTTGGCATCGATCAAAATCAATATCAGACAGTTTGATATGAATTAATTCCGTGACTCTTACGCCGGTATACAATAATGTCTTAATCATAACCACATGCTGCATATTACGTGACTTCCAAACAGCTTCGTAATACTTCGCAATTTCTTCTTCAGTTGGTACTAAAGGCAATTTCTTAGATGCACCTGTATCAATATGAACATCGAGTTCTTTTCGAATTTGTCTAAATACCTCTCTTAAGTAATTATAATCAGGGTTTTCAGACTTAAGAAGTTTCAGTAATTGCTTTGCTTTCTCTTTGACTGGTGTGCGTTTTTTCTCTGACATGTGCAAAATCCTCTTTATTTATCATTAGGCGTTTTGCTAAATCCAATAGAAAAGTGCCATATGGGTTAAAATGGTTATGGAATAATGGTGATAGGGCTCTATAATCTTCTGGTTTTAGTTTATTACGCCATGTTGGATCAGATAGTATTTCTTGAATCAATAATGTGTTGATATATACAGCACATGCTTGCAAAAGGTGCAAGCATAAAATCGATAGTTCCTGCTCTTGTGGATCATTATTATTTATTTCCCCAAGCTTTCCATAAAAGAAGAAATTCATAACTCTATTTAAGCGCTCTACGATATTCAGTCCGGCATTAATCTCTATTCTTAAGCTTTCTTGTTGCAAATAGTTGCAGAGGAATATGGTCTTAGAGGCTTTTCCAATTTCACATAATGCCTTGTAAACAGGATGCTTATAGTTATCATTGCTAAATCGTTTAACAAAAACATCAGCTTCCACAAGCCCCATTTTTAATGCAACTAAATGTTTAACTACTTCATCTGATTCTGTATGCATAATCGCTTCCTTGCTGATTTGGATAAAACTAGCATCCTGCAGCAAGCATTATATCACCAGAAAAAATAGATTGAATGGCCTTCAGTATATTTAAACCTTGCTTTCGCATGGTGTTAATAAACCCGCGTATGCGAGCAAATTGATTAGCTCCATGCGCAGAGCGAAAGCCGCCAGATATTTTCTGTTTACATTTCATCATGCGCAAATCCCGTTCAGCCTCATTATTTGTAAATGGAACCTCTGGTGCATGCAGAAAACGTAAAACATCTTCACGATAGTTAGATAGCCGTATTAGAAGGTCATGCCCTGGGCGATTAGCAACGCGACCTCGCCTTTTTTTAATTGCAGCTCACCTTACGCACACCCCTTGTTTCGTAACTGAAATTAATTAAAATTCTGCTCCTGCTTTTATGGAGGAGCAACGCATGGATATGCTTGATATTTACACTGACTATTTGATATGCCAAAACAAGCACGCGACTGCAACGGGTTTGTCA
>CAMCUM010000063.1 GCA_945878975.1 Legionella genomosp. 1 | reverse complement strand
TACGAGCCCGAGATGATCAAGCGATTTTGTTGTGTAATCTGTCACGTTCACTTTTATTCCACCAAAAGTGAGTAATAGATCAAAATACGGGATCTGTGTCAACTATTTTTTACAAGGTAATTCAAAAAATCAGGTGCGGAATGAGGGATCTAGCATTTGTTGTAAACAGGATGCGCCCCCATTACTATCGATCAAATCGTCTGCTAATAATACGGCAAAGGGTTGATTGTGCGTCAATTTTTTTGCTTGTAATATCGCGTGCCCCAACCCCAGCGCCTGGGATTGTCGCACATACATACAAGTGACATGGGAAGGAATCATCTCTTGAATTTGTTCTAAAACAGCGAGATTACCTTGCGCAAAGAGTTTGGTTTCTAGCTCGAAATTATGATCAAAATGATCTTCAATCGAACGCTTACCACTGCAGGTCACGAAAATAAGCTCAGTAATACCTGCCGCAATTGCTTCTTCTACTGCATATTGGATCAGGGGTTTATCCACAATGGGTAACATTTCTTTTGGATTGGCTTTGGTCGCGGGTAAAAATCGTGTCCCTAATCCCGCAACAGGAAATATGGCTCGTGTCACCAATCTTTGTTGTAACATAACGCTCCTATTGTCTAAGTATTGACCTTGTTATATTAAAGCAAGTGGCTATACTTAAGTAAAGGTTTCCTCTCATAATTTATGTAAAGGATATTTATGCGTGCGGTTGCTATTTTCCCTGCTACGAAACAAATTCGTGTGATGGATAATGTGCCTGAACCACAAATTGTGGCGTCTACGGATGTAAAAGTTCGCGTACTAGAAGTTGGGGTCTGTGGTACGGATAAAGATATTTGTGCTTTTGACTACGGCCAACCGCCTGCTGGATACGATTATCTTATCCCAGGCCATGAAATATTAGCGGAAGTGATTGCTGTCGGGGCAGATGTCACACGCATGAAAGTGGGGGATCTGGCCTATCTTATGGTGCGACGCCCTTGCCAAGCTCCGAGCTGTGTTGCTTGTCAATCCGAGCATCAAGATTTTTGTGTTACCGGTCAATATACTGAGCGGGGCATCAAGGAAGCTCATGGCTATTTGACAGAGTTTGTTGTAGATGATCAGAAATATTTTGCACAAGTTCCTGAACATTTGAGATCAGTGGGTGTATTGGTTGATCCTATTACCATCGTCATGAAAACATTGCAAGAAATGAACCTGGTGCAACAGAGGTTGCCCCAATCTTCTCAGCGTACCTCCCCAAAAAAACCGCGTGCTTTGGTCATTGGTGCGGGCGCTGTTGGCTTAACCGGTGCCATGGCCATTGTGAAACGCGGCTATGAAACGTTTGTATATTCCGCCGGGACAACACCCGAAAAAGAACAGATTGTTCAAGCAATCGGAGCAACCTATATTGGAGCAGAACAGTGCAATGTCGCACAATTGATTCATCAGCTAAAGAGCGTAGATTTTGTGTATGAAGCAGCCGGCGCTTCGCAACTGGCATTCGAATTAATGCCCATTTTGAATATCAATGGTGTCTTTGCTTTTACAGGTATTCCAGGGAAAAAAGGTCCCTTCTCTGTTGATACAGATCGCATCATGCGTGATCTGGTGTTAAAAAATCAAATCATTTTTGGCTCTGTGAATGCGAGCATTCACAATTGTGAGGCCGCGGTTATCGATTTAAATGACTATATGACTTTATGGCCCGAGACAGTATCTCAATTGATCAGCGGACGATTTCCTATGGAAGCATACGCTCATTTGGCCTCAAACCGTTCCGTTGGCATCAAAAATATTATTCAGATTTCCAAAACATAAGGAGCATTGAGATGGATACTTCAATAAAAGACAGTGTTCCTCCGTTTTCCGTAAAAGATATTGAAACGATCACAGCGTATTTATTAAAAAACATTTCTACAGAGAATAATGTTTTTCATAAGCGAGTGGAGGGGACAGTCATCACCTCGCTTCCCGGCGCAGTGATTGCAGCACCTGCTTCGCAAGGCATCAGTTTTATCCAAGATTATATATTTCGTTGGGCGCGTGACGGTGCGATTACGATGGCGTCAGTTTTTGCTTTATACATGCGTGCAAAAACGCCCGAAGAAAAAGATCGTTTACGCCCTTATTTAATTAATTATGTAAAATTCGTCAAGGTGTGTAATGCCAATCCGCCTTTGAATGGGATCGACATTCACGGAGAACCCAAATTTAATATTGATGGTACGCTTTGGACCGGTTCTTGGGGGCGTCCTCAAAATGATGGTGCGGCATTGATTGTGATCGTGCTCACACAAGTGCTCCGAGCATTTCAAAGTGAAAATGAAGATCAGGCTATCATTGATATCTTGTATCATCCCACCAAGGATTCGCTTATCAAATCAAATTTGGAATATATTTCTCAGCATTTTACTGAGCCTTCTTTTAGTGCTTGGGAGGAAGTGAAAGGATCTCATTTTTTCAGATCATGTGTGCAACGCCGTGCTTTGTATGAAGGGGCAGAGTTGGCCAATGAATTTGGAGACAGTCAAGCGGGAAGATACTATATCGAACAAGCAAAATATCTGGAAGCCTACATGATGAGGCATTGGGTAGAGGACACTGGTTACTATCATGAAGCGAGTTCTGACTCAGATGCAAGAGGAAGTGGTTTAGATATTACGGTGATCATGGGGCTGGTATATGGTCGTATGTTTAAAACGGGGGATGCTTTTTCAGTGCTGCATACCCGTTCATTGAGCTCGGCGTTTTTTATACGAAATTGTTTTGAGAGTTTATATGAAATTAACCTCAAAATGAAACAAACGACAGGTTATGGTCCACTCATTGGTCGTTACGTGGATGATGTTTACGACGGAGATCAAAACCTCTATGGCAATCCATGGTTTCTCACTACGAATGCTTTTGCAGAGTTTTATTATATCGTAGCGGATGCATTACTTCGTGCAGGAAGCTTGGAGCTCTCTTTCATGAGCATCCAATTTTTCAAACAAATCTTACCTGAGATTACTTTGGATGAGCATCAAATTCTTAATTATCAGAGGAATCGAGAATTGTTTGACCAAATCATTGCGGGTCTCATTCGTGCTGGTGATAATATGATGGAGGCTGTGAAGTCATTTTCTTGTACTTATGCAGATGGCAGTTCTCTCCATATGTCAGAGCAAATTGATCGGCGTAGTGGCCAGCAAAAAAGTGCGGTTGATCTGACATGGAGCTATGCAAGTACTATTTCAGCTGCGTTTGCGCGTGAAACAACCGTCAAATTATGGAAGGCTCTCTAGACTATGAGAGTACTTATGTATGGGTGGGAATTTCCGCCCAATTTTTCAGGCGGATTAGGTATTGCCTGCTATGGCATTGTTCAGGGTATGTTGACGAATCAGATCGAAGTTGCCTTGGTATTACCATGGAATCCCACGCAGTCAAAATATCAGACGGATGGTTTTAAGTCCATTAATGTTCCTTTCTCCATCACCAGTATTCACTCTTTGTTAAAACCTTACATGGATGAAAAACAGTATCAAGCGCAATTAATCATGGACGACCTGGCGCATGTGACGGAATTTATGCATTATGGTGATAATCTTATGACGGAGGTCCGTCGCTATGCTGCCTTGGCGAGTCAACAAGCGGCCCATGTGCCACATGATATGATTCATGCACATGATTGGCTGACGATTTTAGCAGGCATTGAAGCACGTCGACTGAGCGGTAAACCGTTGGTTTTTCAGGTGCACGCTTTAGAAATAGATCGGAGTGGGGAAGCGTTAAATCAAGAGGTCTTTGATATTGAGCAATATGGACTGCAGGAAGCCGATCATATCATTGCGGTCAGTCAATATACCAAAAACAGAATCATTGAGCGCTATGGTGTGGCTGCTGATAAAATTACGGTTGCTTATAATGGATTATTTAGACATCAGCATCCTAAAAAGCATGCTGTTATGGCATCGAAGAATTCGCTAAAAACGATTTTATTTCTAGGAAGATTGACCTATCAAAAGGGTGTGTTTTATTTCATTGAAGCTGCACGGAGCATTCTGGCAAAGCGCAACGATATTCAATTTGTAATTGCGGGCGAAGGGGATTTATTATCCAGCGCTATCGAGCAAGTCGCCTCTTTAAAATTAGGCACACACATCCATTTTACTTATTTCTTAGATCGCGAAGCCGTTTCGAAAATTTACCATCAGAGCGATGTGTATGTGATGCCTAGTGTTTCTGAACCTTTTGGTATCGCCTGTCTAGAGGCTTTGGAGCACCATGTGCCGGTCATTATTTCAAATCAATCTGGTGTTGCTGAAGTGCTCGATTGTATGATGACGGTTGATTTTTGGGATACAGATGCGCTTGAAAAAAAGATCATCGCGCTCATCGATCAACCCGAGATAAGAGAACATCTTTTAAGCAATATTGATGAAAAATTGGATCAACTGACCTGGAACAAACTCACGCAAAGTATCATAGCGGCCTATGAGCATCTTGCTCAGAGAGAGATAATTTTATGAAGATATGTTTCTATTTTCAAGTGCATCAACCTTGGCGATTACGTACTTATACGTTTTTTGATATTGGGCAACATATTGGTTATTACGATGATCAAGCCAATGCGGACATCGTTCGCAAAGTGGCGCATAAATGCTATTTACCTACGAATCAGATCATGCTCGATCTTATCAAGCAGCACCAAGGTAAATTTAAAATAGCCTATTCTTTGACGGGGAGCGTCATTGAGCAGTTCAAACAATATAGTCCGGATACCCTCGATTCATTTAAGAAATTGGCGGATACGGGGTGTGTGGAATTTTTAAATGAAACGTACCATCATTGTTTGAGCGCCTTATTTTCTAAAGATATTTTTTGTGAGGAAGTGTTACGTCATCGGGAACTCATCAAACAAGAATTTGGACAGACTCCCACGATCTTTAGAAACACAGAATTAATCTATAACAATGATCTTGCGAAAACAGTTGCTGGATTGGGTTATCAAGGCATCTTGGTGGAAGGCACAGAGAAAATATTGGGTCAGATGAGTCCTAATTATCTTTACCAGGCGTCACAAGCATCCCTGCCGATTTTGTTGCGAAACTATCCGCTGTCTGATGACATTGCTTTTCGTTTTTCCAATCCACATTGGGAAGAATATCCTTTGACAGCAAAAAAACTGTCTGATTGGTTGCATGCCCTTGCTGGGACTGGGGATATCATCAATTTCTTTATGGATTATGAAACTTTTGGGGAACATCAATGGGAATGTACCGGGATTTTTGATTTTTTAAGGGCATTACCAGAGATGATATTGGCGCACCCAGATTATAGCTTCTGCACGCCTCAGGAAGCCATTGAGACATTAACCCCCGTCGGTTCATTTGATACACCGGCATTTTGTTCATGGGCGGATACCGAGCGTGATGTGACGGCTTGGTGTGGCAATATGTTACAAGAAGATGCGCTCCAAGCTATTTATGGTTTAGAAAAAAGCGTCAAAGCATCTGGTGATAGTCATATTCAAAAGGACTTTTATAAACTATTAACCTCAGATCATTTTTATTATATGTGCACCAAATGGCATGCAGATGGGGAAGTTCATAAATATTTCAATCCTTACCTAGATCCCTACCGTGCGTATACTAATTTTCAAAATGTTGTGAAGGATTTAACGATACGGTTAAAGCGTGTGACATCTTTTGATATAGACCATATGTTACCTGACCGGCCTGTTTGAGTTTTAATTGTCGCCAAAATTGGGGGTTCAGCGGTATTTCATGTGGAGATTCCACATACAACAAACCATTTTGAACGAGCAAATCAGACGTTTCAAACTGATGAATGCAGGCAAACAAATCTAAATGGGCAAACGGTGGATCGACAAAAACAATATCAAATTGGTTTGCGGTCTGAGTTGGTAGATAGTCGGATGCTGTCGTCTGAATAATATTGAAGGGCGCAGGTTGAAAGGTCGCCGCGCTTTGTTGTAAATGTCGGAAAACAGTGGCGTCCTTTTCAAGGAAGACAACGCTGGCTGCACCGCGCGAGTATGCTTCAAATCCTAATGCACCACTGCCTGCAAAGACATCTAGACACCGGGCGTCGCGAATGTCATGCATCAACCAATTAAAGAGGGTTTCACGAATGCGGTCGGAGGTTGGGCGTAATCCCTCTGCTAATGGGAAAGTGATTTTCTTACCCCTATAGCGGCCGCCTATGATACGGAGCGTATTGTTTATTTTTTTCACAGAGTTTATATTGGGCAATAAGATGCTATAATGCCACACAAACATTTATATGTATAGTAAATACCATGCTTAGATGGCTAAAAAAGAGTCAAAAAACACAGGTCCCAGCCGACCTTGTGACCCAAGAACAGGACGTTCCTGCGAGCGATCCCCTACCATCTCCCCTGCCATCTCTCCTACCAGTAGAAGAGAAAGGAGATTTGTTCACGCGCTTTAAACAAGGCTTACGCAAAACGCGTCATCAATTGGGTGATGGCATTGCCAGATTGGTCTTGGGTAAAAAAGAAATCGATGCTGAGGTATTGGAAGAAATAGAGGCTGCCTTACTGACTGCTGATGTGGGATTTGCCATGACGCAGAGCATCATTGAAGATTTGACGGCTGGGATCAATAGAAAAGAACTGGCTGATGGGGCTGCGGTATTGACGGCCCTGAAAACCAAATTGACCGATGTGTTGCTGGCTTGCGCGGAACCTTTGATCCTACCAGCTCACGCTACCAAACCATTTGTGATTTTATTGGTGGGGGTGAATGGTGCGGGGAAAACAACCACGATTGGTAAATTGGCGCGACTGTATCAAAGCCAAGGAAAAAAAGTGATGTTGGCTGCGGGGGATACGTTTCGAGCCGCTGCGGTGGAGCAACTGCAAGTTTGGGGCGAGCGTAATCATATTCCTGTGATTGCTCAGCATTCTGGGGCAGATAGTGCTTCCGTTGTGTTTGATGCTTTGCAGGCTGCTACGGCGCGTGGCATCGATGTTCTCATCGCCGACACAGCAGGACGTTTGCATACCCAAGATAATTTGATGGCGGAACTTAAAAAAGTCAAACGCGTATTGCAAAAGCTGGATCCTGCTGCACCGCATGAAACCATTTTAGTTTTAGATGCGAGCATTGGACAAAATGCTTTGAATCAAGCGCGCCAATTTGATGAAGCGGTAGGTGTGACTGGCATTGTTATGACCAAATTAGATGGGACAGCTAAGGGCGGGATTTTATTTGCTTTGGCTCATGAATTAGGATTCCCGTTTCGTTATGTCGGTATGGGTGAAGGAATTGATGATTTGCGGCCGTTTGATGCGAGCCAATTTGTGGATGCTATTTTCGATGATCACATTTAACCAAGTCTCTAAGCATTATCAACGCGGTCAAGACATCTTAAGTCAGGTTGATTTTACAATACAGCAAGGTGAAATGGTTTTTTTAACAGGCCATTCTGGTGCTGGAAAATCGACGTTATTAAAATTATTGGCATTGCTTGAGCCGCCGTCGGCGGGCAGTATTTTGGTTCATGGCAAAAATATTGCACAAATTTCGCGACGCGACATACCAGAATATCGTGCTAATTTAGGCATGGTGTTTCAGTCTCCTAATTTATTACTGGATCGTACGGTATTTGAAAATGTTGCCTTACCGCTGACGATTCGCGGTTTATCGACGCAAAGTGCGACGAAGCGCGTGCATGCTGCTTTGGACCGCGTGGGGTTATTGGCTGCGCAACATTTTTTGCCAGCCCAATTATCGGGAGGACAGCAACAGCGTGTGGGGTTAGCGCGTGCGATTGTTCATAAACCGATGTTGCTGTTGGCGGATGAGCCGACAGGTAATCTCGACCCAGAGATGTCGCGTGATGTGATGACGTTGTTCACTGACTTAAATCGCTTAGGCATGACCATTTTGATTGCCACGCATGATTTAGCCTTAATTGCCACACTGAAACATCGCATCGTTGCTTTGAAGCGAGGCAAAATATGTTGAACCGAGAGAAATGGTGGACCGCAGCACATCAAGATGCCTATAAACGTAGTATGAATATGTTGAGGCGGCAACCTTGGTCGAGTGCGATGACCATTGTGATGATCTCGGTGACGTTAATGTTAGCCGTGCTATGTGGGATGACGTCACACCACCTTTCGGCTTTGAGTGCAGATTGGCATAAAAAAGAAGATATTGCGCTCTATCTACGTCCGGAACTGAATGAAGCGGCGCAACAGCAGTTTCTGCAGAAAGTACGCGTGCTGCCTGAGGTTGGATCGGCGATCTTGACCACACCAGCGGAAGGCTTAATTTGGCTACAGCAGCAAGGGGGCATGCAAGATATTGCGCAGTATTTACCAACGAATCCTTTACCAGCCATGATTCAAGTGGTACCCAATGCGAGCTTGCAAACGCCCGAGGCTATCAAGCATTTATCTCAAACGCTACAAGGTTTTTCGGAAGTAGCTGAAGTAAAATTTGATTCAGATTGGGCAGAGCGCTTATATGCAGGGCTGGGATTTTTAAACCAAGTGCTACGTTGTTTGATCGGCCTGTTTGCTTTGTCTGTGGCACTGGTGATTGGCAATACCTTGCGTTTGCTGATTCATAATCGCTGCGATGAAATTCGCGTGTTGCAATTAATTGGCGCGCCTGACAAATTCATCATGCGTCCATTTTTATATGCGAGTGTGTGGTATGGCTTGTTGGCATCCCTATTGGCCATTATTTTTGCGGACACATTGTTGTTTGTGTTGCGCACTGGCCTGAGCCAATGGGCTGAAGCGTATCATATCCCAGTGACCATTCCGTTACTGCCAGTGCTCTGGATCTTAGGTTTGACCAGCACTTCTATAGGCTTGAGCTGGACAGGAGCGAGACTTACGCTAAAATACTATATATAGGAGCTAATTCTTGCATAGGTGACAGAATGTTAACCGAACAATTACAAAGAATTTTAGCTGTAGAGGAAGAAGAGCGTGCATTTTATCTGGAGCATTTGAAACCCGCTTTGCATCGATTAGAGCATGCAGAAGATTTACATGCTGAGCGCAAGCAGATTGAAAAATTGGTATTGGAGACGGTTTTTGAACAGTCGTTGCAGTCTTTAAAGAATGTAGATGAAAACCCAGAGCATCTGTATAAATTAACGCATCTGTTTCACCAACAAATGCACACCAACCACATGACTCGGCAATCGCAGGTAGAGTCTTTATTGAGTAGCACCGCGCAACCTGATTTGACGCCTGCTATGTTGTACTATCTTGCTTGTATCTATAGCAAAAGCGATGCAGAGCAAGATTGTCAACGTGCAGACAGCTATTTACGCCAAGCCTTAGAAGTCGCCTTGCCCGCACATCAGCGAGATTTCGAATTGAAAATTCGTGAATTATTGGCACAAAATTATGATCGTTGGCAACTGAGAAAAACCCCACCCCAGCCACAAAAATATGGTACCCAGTATGCGGATCACTATGATGTGCTCAAAGGATTAGAAAAAGACCAACTGATCCGTCCTCATCCTGGCTATCAATATCAAGTCAAAGACATAGAGCAAGCTAGGCAAGCATTAGGATTGTGTTCCTTAGCAGAACAAGAGAAAAACCGGCGTAAATAAACGGGTTCGCAAACCAAGGAAAACGAGCCACGACCGTTAGGGATTGGAAAAGTTAAAACTCGGGATGACCATGCTAGAAACAAAAAAAATCTGTGGGATGTTACAACCCCACAGATTTGCAAAGAAAGGAACGTTAAGAGTTTATGCGGTAAGGGTTTGTTGCAGATTGCTTTCAGTAGCGTTATGTTCAGGTTTCTTACCAGAGAATTTAAAGCAGAAAGCAGGCATAGACTTGTAGATTCGTTGAGCACAAGTATCTGTTGGTAGTTTAGCCTCGTCACCAGTTGTTACTTCAACAACACCAGGCTTTGGAGCATTACCATGAGTCTTGATAAGACGATACATAGCGACGCTGATTAACAAGGCAGCCACAGCAGCCAAGGCGACTAGCGCAACAGGTGGTAATTGCAAACCAGTTAACAGAGCAAATGCTGGAGAAAATTGCATTGCAGCACTGAAACCAGCGAAACCAAGACCAGTAGCCATCAAACCAGCAGTTGCTAATTTAGCATGTAGAGGGTTTGGCGTAGCAAAAGGAGCGTTTTCCATGGGTTTTTCTATTACTACTGGAGCTGATGTTACAGCAGCAGCTGGGTGATACGAACGGTAAACCAAGAACGCAGCAGCAGCGGTCATAGCAACACCGGTGATAGCCAAAGCAGCCAAAGCAACCACTGGCAAATGCACGCCAACGAGCACTGCAAAAGCAGGACTGAATTCCATTAAAACACTAGCAGTTGTCAAGCCAGCGCCGACTGTGAATAAAGTACCAATTCCAGCATGGTACAGCGCTTTTTTACCGAATGCTTTAGCAGCTTCAGTAGCTTGTTTTTGTCTTTCAGCTTTAATCTTATCTTCTGCGGTTGCTATGTCAGCTTTGGTATTAGCTTCAGCTTCAGCAGCAGCTTTAGGTGCTGTTTCAGCAATTGCTGTAAGAACCGCAGCTTTTTGTGCTGCAATTAAGTCACGTACTTGCCTGATGATACGAGAGACATCGGTATCGTTTCTTGAGTTCCAAGATTGAAATGCGGTAATAGCCAAAGAAAAAAAGCTGAAAGCGCCATCAGCATTTTTCTGGGTTAAATTACTAAGATGCTGTTGCGTGCGCTCATTGATAGAAATGGTCTTTTCAGTTATGACTTTTTTTAAACCGTCGATTACATGCACTCTAAGACCGACTTGAGCTGAATCATCCGCGAAGTTAAAACCATCAAATGCCTGACTTGTTTTATCTTTGGCATTAGTGCCCATGTATGCCACAAAACTATCTGCATTTTCTGCGGCACCTAATGCTGTGTTAAATTCCTCAACAGTTTTGCTAGCAAATAAAGATTCAAATCGCTCAACTATTTCTAGCTGTGTTTTTAAACTAATTAATTTATCTGTTTGTGTTTGCATCGTCTTATCCTCTAAAGTTAAAGTCTAAATTGTCTTTAAATTTTTACAATCAAAGACAATGAGAGCGATTATTGTACACTTTATTATTTTAAAAAGCAATCATTGTTTTCAAAAAATAAACAGATAGTCATTATTTTGTCATTAAGGGTTTTAAGTCATTCCCCAGGAACGTCATCCTGCGCGTGTCTTTTTCCCCGAAGGATCTCCGAATGCAGTACAGTGTCGACTTCAGGAGATCCTTCACTGCGTTCAGGATGACATACTTGGGGCTATGATTTTAATAAAGCAAGGGATCGCAGACGGGTATAACCGAGCCACGACCGTTAAAGATCGTTGTAACAATCTATTAGACCATTAATTAACGAAGTGCGCTTACTTTGCCAATCACAGAGCGATACGCCTTAAGTTTTGGTTTTGAAAATAGTCTTGTTTAAAAAACATTTGATCGAGCAATAGATGAGTCAAAAAAGGGCAAACAAATGTCGAGCTATTACTCGACTTATGTTGTACGCCATGATTTGTAATGAAAACTCAACGCGTACCCCCAGAAGTCCTTTACGCCTAAAACGGTTAACGTTTTGTCGAAGTCT
>CAMCUM010000062.1 GCA_945878975.1 Legionella genomosp. 1 | reverse complement strand
GATCAGCAGCCTTTTAAATTCGACTTCACTTAAAACCTTTGCTTTCCCTTCTTTTGACACAAATCTCTCCAAGACTGCCTAATATAATGCAATAATAAACAAATCAGGCACATAAATCTAGACCATAAAAATTAACCCTCTTAAAACCCTTGTGTTTACTGAAGACATCCTCTTTTGTTCATTTCAGGCAGTCTTTTTGAGAGTAGCAAATGTAGCATTAATGTAGCAATCTATTTGCTACATTAGCAAGGTGATACAACCTATTGTTTTTTATGGATTAAATTCTGGGCGACACACTCTATATGCGCCAGGTAGCAATGTCGCATAAATATCTCAGCATTGCGCATTCATATCCGGTTTGTGATACACTTGTATTACATGTTATACAACGGAGTATTGCTATGTTAGCCGTTAGATTACCCGAGCAATTGGAAAGCAGATTAACGTCACTTGCGAAAAGCACTCATCGCTCTAAAAGCTATTATGTACAAAGAGCTCTTGAAGAATTCTTAGCTGATCAAGAAGATCATTTGCTGGCGTTAGCAAGGCTTGAGAAAAACAACCCCAGACTTACACTAGAAGAAATGGAAAAACGCCTAAATGACCTGGAAGATTGAGTTTGACAGCGATGTTGAAAAAGATTTGAGAAAATTAGGCGCTACAGTCCAGAAAAGAATTTTAACATTTTTGAAAAAGAGAATTGCTACAACTAATGATCCGAGAGCGCATGGTAAAGCACTCACAGGAGATTTTTCTGGATTATGGCGATATCGTGTCGGTGACTATCGCATTATTTCCAAGATTGAAGACAATGTTTTCACTGTATTAGTTGTTAAAGTTGGGCATAGGAAAGAAATCTATGATTAAAATAATCAATAATCCATAGAAACATTGGGATTTACTTCAATAATAGCCTGATTATTTCTATTTCCTAGACGTATCCAGTTATGCTCAACCAATACCGATAGAGCATTATCGCGTCTATTACGTTGACGAAGTGGCCCTAACTGTTGAAGCGCTCTGGGTGTGGTTTCGAGCAATTGCTTTGATAGCAGCCAGCGCATTAATTTTTCAGCATCCGCATAACCCGTATCAATCGGAAATGGTGCAAGCAGCCTTTTCGTTTCTTCCAAATGCCAACGAATAATCGCAATAGCCTGCTCTACCGTGTCTGGTAAAATCTCTCCATCTCTACCATTGAAAGTATGAAACAGTGCTGAAAGCCTTGCAACGTTCTCAGCAGCCTTGCTTGCAAAATCTTTGATGTCAGACCATATGCCCTGTGGTTTTAATCCAGTTTCCACGTGGTCAAAAAATTGAACCCATATTTTTTTAGCAGAGTTACTAAACGATAAAATAGGCCTATTAATACATCCTTCTACCGTCAAGCCTTCTGATTGATTGAGGCAACTGACAATATGTATCTCGTAGTCATCCAGTCCGTCGATTTTATCCGGCGCTTCTCTGTAAAATCTTTGGCCCATCGTACTCATGGGGTACGCCAGTAAACATCTGGCAAGAAAACCACTTTGTCGACATATGCCTTTTGATTGATTGGCAAGTTTTTGCAACAACAAAGGCTGCATCATCAGATTAATCGTCAAACGTCGATTTTCTAATACGAAATTATCTTGGTTTTTTCGTTTAATACTCAGTGGGTTGCCATCCCATGCTCTATTAAGAAGTGCTACAAATTTTGTTGGATTATTTTGCATGCTGTGACTGCCAAGCACAATAGCTGCCTCATCCGACCACAAAGCTGCACTTGGCCAACCATGTGCTAACTCAAAAGACAATGCCTCTTCAGTCGAATCCTCGAAATAAAGCATGGGTTGCAATGGCACTTCAGGTTCGTCTGCTATTAGAGCTGCGAGCTCTTCTTTTAAATCTTCCGTGTATTCATTGTTTACCATGGCGCGCTTCAATCTAGATAATACGGCATCGCGTTCCATTTTCCAGGTATCGTGTAACAAACTTGCTCTTGAAAAGACTGGTGCTATTTTTTTACGTATACTTTGCTCCCAGTTGCGAGCTGCTTTTGAAAATACTGAGTCCACTGCACTTTTTCTATCACCACTTCCACCGCAGGTTAGAAAATACATCGAAATCGGGCTTACTAAATATCTATCTCTCGCTACATTCGCCTGGGCTTGGCATGCAAGTGATATATTCGCTAGTGCACTATTTGAGATCAGTGATACTGGCTGTTGGCCGTATTCGTGGTAAGAAATAACCGCTTTTTGCACAATGGACGGTAATGCATCTACTGGATACTTGGTTTCTGGTGATGTAATCTCGCTCAGTGGTGTTGGTTGATGCCATACATTTGCTAGTGCAGTATTGACACCTGTCTCACAAGGTACTATATCAGTAGTCATGCATTGCATCGGTGAATAATTTGACTGATTTTAACTCGCAACCACATTGTCTGCAAATGATTAAGAATCAAACAGACAATAACGATGAGAAATATCATTTTGCGCGCTTTGAAAAAGACACCCGGTATTACTTAATATCATTGGAAAAAGATTTGTTTGAAGACTGGGTAATTACGCTGATAAACGGCCGGATACAAACGCGTCTTGGCCAAACCAGAACACTTGCTTTCTTGACTTATACGCAAGCCCTTAGTCAATTTTGTATTGCAACAAAAACCAGGGTTAAGCGCGGATATCATCTTCAATCTCTCTGCTCCTACGACAGCTAAAATTGGCATTTCCCATGGCCTGCCACAGAAAATGCCCGCTAAAAAATTAGCCGTTCATTGCTTCTTTCAATTTTGCACCAGCTTTAAAACTGACCGCATTACTTGCTGGAATATCTATAGGCTTGCCTGTAGATGGGTTGCGTCCTTTGCGTGCGGCGCGTTTCTTGACTGCGATACTTGCAAATCCAGGCAATACAATCGAATCACCTTTTGCCAATAGCTCTGTTAATGAGTCGGTAACTGCTTGTAATGCAATTTCAGCATCTTTTTTGGTAAGATTTGCTTTGTCGGCAATCATATCAATAAATTCTTTTTTGTTCATCATCGCTCCTCGTTGTTGTGTGCAAATTACTCTAACTCAAAATTACCAAACCTATTTCAAGAAAACATCATAACAGTCATTGTGCTTCTCATAAATGATACTACCAAATAGCCTGTAGTTTTTTCAACGAAATGGCATGTGGTTTAATTGTATTGCCACCCTTTGCTTCCCATAAGGTAATGGATGCCACATTCACACCCACAAGTCTTGCAAACTCATGCGTGCTATGCGAGAGCGCCAAACGCTTCTCTACAATGGCGTCGCCCGTCAAGCGCTCTGGGAAATTCTTAGCGGGAGAGTGTGATGCGGATGCTGCATCTATGGTTGCATTTTCAGCCGCTGCAAAGTCAAATAAATCGGTGAATGCCGTATCTTCCAATCGCTTTCTTCGGCCAGATTTGGTTGAAGTAACATCAAGCACCGCCTGATTCACATCAATCAACTCTTCAAAATTTACGCCACGTAATTTAAACAGCTGAGAAGGTTCTATATCCAAACGTGAACCCACGCCGTAGAGCACAGCCGCTACGTGCTTACACATCGTCGCCCAATCAGGACAGTCACAGCTTAGCTTTAAATCATGTGACAATGGAAAGAGACCGCCTTCTGGGTGGCACACCACATCCATAACACCGCTTGATAGCTTTCCAGACAGTAAATCCAGCAAAGAAGATATTTTACCCATACAAGTATTTTTAATCGCATGCCATTTTTCATCCGCCAATGGCTTCATTGTAATCGTAATATTATAAATTTCACTACCAGACACCATAGCCTTCACCTGTCCTTCGTTGATTTCAAGATGACAGACTGAGCCATTACGAACATATGTTCTACCACGAGGCAAACGGTTATCGCTGTCGCAAAACGATTCCATATGCTCACACCATGCTTTTCCCCAAAACGTGCGAGCAATCGTGCGTCCTTGAATTTCAATCGGTTGAATTACAAGTCCCTTCTTGGCTAGTTTCTGCATTTTTTTGGAGGCAATCTCGCGTCGCTTCGCAACAGGAACATAAGGCGCCCATCTCATGCTAATCTCCCTCATTCATCATTTGATTCATATCCAAGCGAACCAAGCTGAGTAATTGCTTATCGCTCATTTCAGTCAACAAAGACTCACCCCTTACTTGCAATACATCCGATGCCAATGATACCTTTTCAGTAATCAATTGATCAATTTTTTCTTCGATGGTGCCTTTACATATCATTTTATGCACCAAAACATTGCGCTTTTGTCCAATACGAAACGCGCGGTCGGTGGCTTGATTTTCAACAGCAGGATTCCACCATCTGTCAAAATGAATCACATGACTTGCAGCAGTTAAATTCAGCCCCGTTCCCCCCGCCTTCAAAGACAGCACAAAAAACGGCGGCCCTTGTTCATCTTGGAATTGCTCAACCAACTGCCTGCGTTTTGTAATTGGCGTTCCTCCATGCAATATCAAACCCTCCGTGCCGAAGCGTTGTTCTAAAAAAACCGCAATAGGCTGAGTCATTTCTCGATACTGCGTGAAAATAAGCACCTTTTCTTGTCTTGTCACGATTTCATCGTATAGATAAACTAAGCGCTCAAATTTACCACTTCTTTTTTCGTGATAATCTTTATCACCAAGCAGTTGGCTTGGATGATTGCAAATTTGCTTAAAGCGTGTCAAATACGCCAAAACCAATCCTTTACGTTGAATACTGGTTTCTGCGGACTTTAATGCTTGAGTCATATCAAACACTGCTTGGGTATACAATTTCAATTGCTCTTTACTTAATGCACACCACGCTTTCATTTCAGTTTTATCCGGTAAATCGTCAATAATCGATTTATCCGTTTTTAAGCGTCGTAACAGGTAAGGTTGAATCAATTGACGCAAGGGAGCATAAGAAGCTTTGTCATTGTTTTCAATAGATTTGATAAATTGTTTAAACTGGCTGCTTGTCCCCAATAATCCAGGACAAATAAAATCATACAACGACCACAAATCCCCCAAACGATTCTCTATAGGCGTCCCGGTTAATGCAATGCGGCCATGCCCTTTGAGGGTCTTCGTCAATTTGGTTTGCTCTGAGGTCGGATTTTTAATCGCTTGCGCTTCATCAAGAATAACCAGATGCCAACGAGCTTCTGTTAACCAAGGTTGGCGTTGCAACATCCCATAAGTGGTCACCACCAAATCCCACTCACAAAGCCTATCAACATTTGCAACAATTGCTTCTAGATCACTACGGTTTTGCTCTGAGCTATGAAAAAACAAGACCCTCAGTGTAGGCGCGAAACGCTGAATCTCAGCCTTCCAATTTCCCAATAGAGACGCTGGCAATATAAGAAGACTCGGTTTATTCAATTTTTTTTTCTTTTGAATCAACAGCAATGAAATGACTTGAATCGTTTTTCCAAGACCCATATCATCCGCAAGACACGCACCCAAGCCTAGCTCGGCTAATAAATCCAACCAATTCACCCCAATCGCCTGGTATGGTCGAAGTTGTGCTTTTAGCTCCGACAATTGCTTAGCTTGGATTGTTTCTGGATGCCGAATGTTTTCCAATACAGTGCGCAACTCATTATTGGCCTCTATTGTTGACCATTCGTGTAATGCTTCTGAAAACTCAGAGTCATTTAAATCACGTCCAACCCCAGCTAATAAGCGCATTCCTTCAATAAAAGACAATCCATCACCCGTTTGTTTTTGCACAGACTGCCAATGCTCCAATGCTTGTTGCAATTTTTCTTTATCAATTTCAACAAACTGTCCACGCAACATCATTAATCCAGTTTCAGATTGATAAATAGCATCCAGCTCTTCACGACTTAGCGGCTCACCATCAATCGCTATCGTTACATTGAAATCAAGCAATGTATCCGCCGATAAAAGTGTGTTTTTCTTGCCACCAATGTTCACTTGCACTCGTGGTTTTAAACGCTTTTTCCACCAGTTAGGACATTTCACCACGAGCCCTGCCGCTTCTAATTGCGGAATAGATTGAAGCATTTGATAAGCTTCATTAGGTGTCCAAGCCATCGGATGATATATGTCATGACTCTCCAAAACCTCTTGCACCCACGCACAATGAGTTGCTGCCTCATGAATGGGCGCAAGGAGGCTGTATAATGCGAGCTTATTCGCATTGCCTGCGTATTCTTGAAGAGCATGCCGAAGGGGTTTGTGCTGCACATCACGAGAACTTGTAAGGCTTGCTGCATACGTTGCAATAAAGGCAAAGGGATAATCTGAGTCTTGTTTGTTTTCCGCTAAATTAAAACATACTCGCCCTATTTGTTGCCAAGCAGGCAGATGATTTTTTAAAAATCCCGCTACTCCTTCGTCATAAATGGCAATTTGGCTACGACACCATGTATCAAATGACAACCAAATCGATGCTAATATAGCGGCTGTCAAATACTCACCACCTGGCATCGGTGGTGCTTTTAAAGCCCATTCTTGAAGGACTGCATCAGGGGGTTGCGAAATAACGCCCATCGATGGCTGGGCGTGAGTGGCGTGATGACAAAGTTGGGTGATATACAAGGCGATATAATTGCGCCAATATTTCAGCGCTAAAGACCAGCCATTCTCCATTTTTAGAGCGAGCACTTCCAGTAAACCCTGTTCTTGTGACTGCGAAAAAGCCTGAATAATGGATGGTTGATGAACATCAGCATGAACATTTGCAACTTCCAAATAATAGCCAATATGCAATACTCCAGATGGAGACAAAGTGATTCTGGCCGTTGATTTTGTTTCATGTTTCATGGATTGCTTCATCGCTCTATTTGAATGGCGCGAGTATAACAAATTAACCATGTATGAACGAGTTCAGCGTTATGACCAGCAGCGTCCGCCCCTCTAAAAACCAACTTAGCTCGCATGGAACGCCAGTGTTAATCAAAAATTGCTCTCAAATATTGCCGGACTGCTTTTAAAGTTTCTGGCAGATAATAATCCATTTTTTGCCATTCACTTTCAGACACACCAAAGAAAACGCAAAGCCTTAACCAATGACTAAATAAAGAATTTGTAATGGCCTCGATGTGAATGTCTTGTTTTATATAATCACAAGTAAGTGAATGAATAGCCTCGTTAACCTGCTCGGTATGTTGCTTTACGTTTTCTTGTGACACATTATCTAAAAGTTCTGGGCCAGGCAAAAAGCTTTTCAATAGCTGCATTTTTTTGTTTAATGCTCTAATTTCTGGAGATAGCTCAGGTGTTGGCAATTGTCGAACAGTTTCTTGAACCAACTCAATAATCGGGAGCATATGTGTCATAGGATTTTCATCCTTTATCAATTCTGGAGGGTCACTATGCAGCGGTACCTCCAAGGTAAACCAAAAGTAAAATACGCTCATCAAAATTATTTTAACTTCAAGCCTTTGATTGAGGAGCTCTATCAATGCTTTCTCAATACCTGCGTGTGTTTTCGCAATTTGTTTTTGAAATTCATTGATTGCAGGCAACTTCTGGCTATGCGTTTTTTCCGATAATTGATGTATTTCACTTAAAAGTTCTGAGCTCTCCGCTTCTTTTTGAGCATGCTCTGCCTTGGCATAAGCTTCCATAAGTTGATAGATATGCTCTCGAAATAGCGTGATAACAGGCAACCCATATTCAAAGTATTGTGTCTTACCAGGAGATTTACGTTCAAGGTGAGAAAAATATCCTATCAACCATCCCATCTGGATTGCAAATTGGTTAATGATGTAATGATCGGACAGACCACCCAACTCCTCTCTCCACTGAGCGCATTTCTCTGAGCCTACAAGCAGCATTATTTTTATTAACGTTTCATGAGAGCAAAATAACTCCGTTTGTTTGGGTAAACCGCGTCCTGCAGAATGTTTTTTTTGGTGGTCACTTAGGTCTTCCAACGCATCCATGATAGTGCGACCCAGTCGAATTGTTTGAACAACAATGCTGCCAGGTGCTTTTTCGCGTAGCTTTTCAGAGTTTGTTTTCTTTTGTTCTCGGCTTTTTGCAGTACTATTTATTGGGTACTGATTGAATTGTTCGTAAGCCACATTTGCTTGGTGTTTAATCAATTTAATAACAGATGACTCTAGTTTCTCAGCATGTCGTACCGTGTGTATTGTTAATACCGCGGCTAAATAAGCACATAGATGAGCAACCAGTAACTCATGGGTTTGCATCAAATTTTCTTTCTTTAGCTGCGGTGTTAAAATCGTCAGAAAATCACAATAATTTTCCATCGTACCAGCTTCAAGATCGATTAGAGAAAAGAAAAGCCCCTCATCTTCATCAGTCAGACTCTTATAATCTACACCGCTCAGCATTGGGGCTTCATAGGGGATCATGTTTTTCTCTAAGATTAATTTAATGCAGGTTCTCTGGGTGGGTATACGATGGGATTATCATTCGATATCTAGGCTGCCTAGCGTCTTTGAACCAAAGCGCTTCTCGTGCAACTCTTTTATAAACTCAGCAAGTGGCAGTTTCCATGGTTCTTGTTTGTGATTATCCAGGCCGCCAATCTTCTTGGGATTCATTCCAAGCTTTTGTGCCATTTTAACCACTTCTTCAGACATCCGGTGACGCTTCTTAACCTCTTGCCAAATCTGTTGCTTTCTTGCGTCCATAAGAATTAATGCTTCTTCAGCGCTTTAATTTTTTCAATTGGTAAGCGGGTAACTTTAGCAATGAATTCTACATCAGTGCCTGCGTTCAGCATTTCTTGAGCGGTTTCAAGCTTGCCTTCAAGCTTGCCTCTAAGCTCTCCTTCATGCCTCAATTGTTCTGCTATAGTCATAATCTCTCCCCCTGTTTCATATGAAATATTAGCATTTATCAATTCGAAAAATGCATTTTTATCACTTAATTCAGCTCGTTCAATAATATATTGTAACACAATTCCAAGCAAATCCTGACCATCGTTCTCATCAATTTTTTTCAATAAAGAAGCAATGTCTTGTAAAAATGGGAGCATATCCCGCTCAAAGATATGCTTTAAAACAAATGTCGTGATGCCAGACCAAGCATTTTCTTTAAGCACTTCATCATCTATCTTGCTCAAATCTAATAATTGAAATGGTTTTAAAAAATACTTATCGACCAACTCTTTTGGAGCATCCACCAGCTCTCTAATGTCGGTTATAAACTCATACGGTCTCCCATGATAAACGACTAAAGGAAAAATTAATGGGATTTTTTTAGTCTTGTGTTTTTTCAAATGTTCGTGAATCGCATTAACCGTATATTCGATAACACGAAATGACATGAGTGGATCGGGAGTCGACTGGTGCTCCAGAAGAAGGTAGATATAAGCCTCTTTACCATCAATCATAGTTTTGAATAGAACATCTACTATAGATTCTCTTCTAACCGCATTGGTCTGTGAGCGTGGTTGCAACACTAGTGTATTGAAATCAATCTGAGCACATAAATCAGCAGGCAAATGGACTTTCAGGAACTCTGTAGCCACACGCTTGTCTTCCATTGCTTTTCTGAAAAATTGATCGTGCGGATTGGTCACAACTTCATATGTTTTTTGACTCATAAAATTCCATTAGTGAGATTGCATTGATTGCCCGACTTCAGCTAGTGCGAAACGGAAATAGCTTGCATTGAAATTTTTTCCAGTTAATGCAAATGCACCGACTTTAACATCAGAAAAATATAAAACAGGTATTGGCATCGCATTATCTTGGATGGTACAAAAGCCATGGAAAAATTTTTTATGTGGGATTAAAAACAAAGTGAATTTTTCTATACTTATTTCTTGTTTAAAAAACTCGCTCAGCGTGGTTTGAATATTTTTTAACATGATGGTTAATTCTTGATTTTCCTTTATTTTTTTAGTAGATAACATTTTTGAAATCTCATGGAGATTAGTACTTTCACAAATATCGAAAAAGTAATTAAAGGTCTTATTTAAGTCAGATGGTCCCACAACCATTTTATTTAATTCAGAAATAAACTTCATATTTTGTCCCAATTATAATAATTTTTTATTGATTTATTTTTTCAGAAATAGCTTTGAAATGTTTTTCAACTACAGATAATTCAAGTTGATCAAACCCATATTTGCAAGCCAGCTCTCCAAGCTCAAGACATTTTTTGTCTTGTATCTTTTTTAATTTTTTCTTGGCATTAGAAATAAGAGCAATCAATTCTTTTTCTTTTTGATTAGTGGTTTTAGCCATTTTATCACCTTTTAATTTTGTATATTACAAGAATATATAATAACGTTTGTATCAAAAAAATCAACGAAAATAACAAACAAATCACAAACACGCAATTCACTTGCGCTTCAAAAAAACTACAAAATATAATGAATCAAAATATGGTTGGAATTAAGGAATGGAAATAAATAAGACAAGAGCCTAGCACACCTATCGCATTGGAGTGCTTTCGATACATATCTTTTTTATAAACATTGAAAATCAAGTTAATCGAGTTGAGCCATATATTGTCATTGTGAATCTTAAGAATAATTAACATTAAGTAATTCGAAATATTCATCAAAAATCATAACCAACTATTTTAATAAACACTAATCACAAACACGCAATTATCCGCGCTCAAAAGGTAAAAATGAAAACCAACTTAATCCGAAATAGAGAGAAAATTAAAGTACAGAGCATGAATATAGTATTTTTAAAGAGACCACACACCACGCAATGGAAATTGCCTTTTTTGATCCGTGCAAGCCATTGATTTATATGCATAATTTCAAAAAAAGTCCGTTTTTTAGAAAAACAAAGAAAAAATCTATCTTTTTGAAGAGTCTGATTTTTGTATACAAACGTAAACATTTAAATTCTATGTAACCCCTGTTTTTTTGGTTTAAAACATATTTTGTAAACAATAGTAAACATTGTTTACAAATGTATACGTTTTTGTCTACAATAGTAAACAATGTTTACGATGGTATACAAAAAATTAGATAGGAACTAGAACCAAATGACCACTATATCAACACGATTAACTCAAAAGGAAATTGACTATTTAACTCGAATTGCCACGGAAAATAAGATCTATAAAGGTGATTCAAAAGAAATTTCGCATGGTAAAGCCATGAAAGAATTGATTAAATGGTGCCAAAGCAATGAAGTCAATATCAACAAAAAACCGCGTTCAATGGATGATGATATAAAGAAAATGCTCGAACAAATTCACATCGCGATTCCAAATTTATTGTACTTATCAAGATTACAACTTCTTCTTAATAGTAAATCTATTCCTGATCCAGAACTTGAAAATTGTGTGAAAAAAACTGTCGACTATCTTAATTCGGTTTGTGGGGACTTTCAGAATGTGAATTACAATGAAATTCGTTTCTCCATGAACGATCTTGGCATTAAACAAGCACCAATAGATAAGGATAAGTCACAATGGAAATCTCGATAGATGTTGGCAAACATGTTGTCGACGAAATACAAAATATAGCGCAATCAGAGAATAAAGATTTCGATGTCATTTCGTCGAAAATTTTCGAATTAGGATTGCGTGTATATCAATCTTCAAAAAGTGAAGATAATGACAAAAAACACGATCCACTATTAGTTAATATTTTTAGAAAAAATGCAGAATCCAATTTATTAATTAAAGAAATTATTGGCCATATTTTTGATAAAAATCGCTCTAATATAAAGGCATATGATCATTCATCTGCAATTCATGCTATTGAAAAAACGGTTCATTTTTATATGCAAGAAAATGATTTATTATAATTATGAAATTTAACAAAAATATAGGAGATTTCCATATGAGCTAACAATAAGAGCAAATGTAACCCTCATCAGGTATATAAGCGCCCATTAGTTCATTTAATACTTTTGTGCTATCCAACATTTTTTTAGACCGTTTAAATTGATTTAATAAACTTTGGATATCTTCAAGCATTATGCTGGTTACTTCTGTACGTAACATATTTTTTTTAAAATCATCTAAACTTATAATCTGTTTTATTAATGAATCTGCAGAAACTAATTCTTCATGTAGTCTATCTAAACACCATGTAAAATGCTCATCTGCTTTTCCAAGCTCTCGTTGTTCTACATAATGCTCATCTTGACCAACAAAAAATTTCATAGCCTTATTTCCTCTTGTTGCCTGGTGTAATTTTTCCCGTTTGTAGAAAAGATGATTCATCTTCTCTAACTTCAGTACTAATTGCCGCTGCCGAAGTAGCTACCTGCTGTTGAAAACTGTCTTTGTATTCATGAAAATCATGAGCCCTTCTTCTTTCAGCTACCGTTAATGATACCATATTTGCAATATCACTTTCATCCTTTTCATGGCATAATTGAGACGATCTGCCCATATAGTGATCTCTTGTTTTTCCAAACCCATATCCTTTTGTATTATTCGCAGTTAACTCATCTATGCGATCTCTATCTTCCTCGCTAGCACTTGCTTTATATGCTGTAATAACTTGCGTTGATTGAGAGTTTTTTACCATTTCTGGATTCATTCGAAACCAACTTACTTCGTACACATCCGATCTTTCTTCACTAGGATTCTCTAAAATTGTCTCATGAATATTGTCGATATTTGCCACATGTCTCGCATGATCTAGTGCAAATAGAAAACAACCGTAGGCACTGGCTTGTAAAATAACGTTCACTGTTTTAGAAGCATCTTCTGGATGTGGGATTGTGCTGCGTGGAATATAGGCTACTTTCTGTATATGCG
>CAMCUM010000061.1 GCA_945878975.1 Legionella genomosp. 1 | reverse complement strand
GTGCCGACAGTGGAAATTAAATTTAATTGAGACCCTAAACCCAGATTGGCGTGATCTATATGAAGATATTTGTCGTTGATTTAGATCGTCTGGATGCCGCGGACAAGCCGCGGCACGTAGGCGTCGGGGATGAATTGTAAACACGCCCTGATAATTTCAAAAAGATTAATGACAAATGGGGGCATAGCTTTGGTGACGCCGTAATATGTGAGGTCGCAAATAAATTAAACAATTGTTCCCGCGCAGTCGATCTGCTTGCTCGCTTATCTGGCGATGAATTTGCTATTTTATTAGAAGATATGAGTAAAAGACAGGACATATTAGATATTGCAAAACGCTATCTCTCCGCTTTCTATGAACCAAGCGTGATCGATCATACTATTGTGCCTGTCACGATCAGTATTGGTATTGCTTTGTATCCAGAACATGGCGCAACAGCGCAAGAAATTTTGCAGCATGCTGACCAAGCCATGTATCTTGCTAAGAAACAAGGAAAAAACCAGATTGTATTGTAGGAAGTTATTTCCTTATTGTTATTTATTCCAGTTATTGGGATAATGTAAGCTCATTTTAAAATATTTATTGACAGGCAGCAGCATGAACATTGGTTATCATACTAAAATAATATTCTCGGCTATTTTTTTCTTTGGCATTGTCCACGGCTTACGCGCTGAGTCTTTGCCAGAAACCACGTTAACCCCTCCCCCACCAGTCATAGGTAATAATCCTATTGTGACGCCATCGGCACCTAGTTTGAATGCCAAAGCATATATTTTAATAGACATAGATAGTGGTAAGATCATAGCGGAAAAAAATAGCGACTTACAATTGCCCCCCGCCAGTTTAACCAAAATGATGACTTTGTACGTTGTCTCTCGCGCGCTGAAAGCAGAACAAATTCATCTCAGTGATCCTGTCCGTGTTAGTCAAACTGCCTGGAAAACAGGTGGATCTAGAATGTTTATTAAGGAAGGGCAAGAGGTCAGTGTCGAAGATCTGCTCAAAGGGATAATCGTTGACTCAGGAAATGATGCCTGCGTAGCGCTAGCTGAGCACGTTGGCAGCAGTGAAACAAGCTTTACTGATATCATGAACGAACAAGCCAAAGCGCTTGGTATGAGTCACTCCAATTTTACAGACAGTACGGGTTTGCCCAATCCCAATCACTATACAACGGCCAAAGATTTAGCAGTATTGGGTCGTGCACTGGTTCGGGATTTTCCAGAATACTACCACTGGTATAAGCAAAAATGGTTCACTTTTAATAATATTCGACAACCTAACCGCAATCGCCTGCTCTGGCGAGATAATTCAGTAGATGGTATCAAAACCGGGCATACTGATGAAGCGGGTTTTTGTTTGGTATCCTCTGCCAAACGAAATGATATGCGTTTATTAGCGGTTGTTCTGAACGCGCCTACTGATTCCACCCGCGCTGATGACAGCCAACGATTGCTCAATTATGGCTTTCGGTTTTTTGAAACACATTTACTGTTTAAAAACGGACAAACTGTAGCTGATCTACCTGTTTATAAAGGTCTAGAACAGTCTGTTCATTTAGGGGTTCTGCATGAAGCGTACATCACAGTACCGGGCGGCCAGTACCAACGACTCAGTATCACTACCAATGTACCCAAATATCTTGAAGCACCGCTGAAACCCGGACAAAAAGTCGGAGAGTTGGTGATCAGTTTTGATGGAAGAACGGTGGAGACACAACCGCTGTATGTACTCGATACTGTCCAGCAAGGTGGCTATTATACCTGTGCAAAAGATGCCATGCGTTTGATGTTCAATCACTGGTTTGGCTAGACTCACTATGCAAAAGAAAACATTGATAACGTTTCCTTGCGAGTTTCCGCTCAAGATTATTGGTAAGGCAAGTCCGAATTTTTTCGCGGATATCACCGCGATCATTCGGCTGCATTTTCCTCTTACCCCGGACACTGCCATCCGCTCAACGCTGAGTGAAAAAGAGAACTATCAAAGCATTTCTGCTGTTGTCCTTGCTGTTGATCAACCTGGATTGGATGCGTTGTACCAAGATTTATCTCGTCATCCTGATATACAGATGGTTCTCTGATGCGAGTGAAGCAGCTGGGTCAACAGGACTATCAATCCGTTTGGGAAAATATGAAACAGTTCACCTGTCATCGTCAAGCCGAGACAGAAGATGAATTGTGGCTCTTGGAGCATTTTCCTGTTTACACACAAGGACAAGCTGGAAAGCAGGAACACGTGATCAATACGGGTCATATCCCAATCATCCATTCAGACCGCGGCGGACAAATCACTTACCATGGTCCTGGGCAAATGATTGCTTACGTATTATTGGATTTGAAGCGCCGCAATCTCGGCATCAGAACATTGGTCTGTGAGCTAGAACAACTATTAATTGATTTATTAGCCACCTATCATATCCCAGCGCATCGGCAAGCACAGGCACCTGGCGTATATGTAGCTCAGCAAAAAATTGCATCGATTGGACTCAGAGTTAAAAACAACTGCACTTATCATGGTATCGCTTTAAATGTCGATCTCGATTTGGAACCCTTTCATGGGATCCACCCTTGTGGATTTCAACAGTTGAAAATGACACGCATCAAAGAGTATGATGATCAGATAAGTCTTACGCATGTAGAGAAAGTTTTTACTCAGTTATTTTTAGCAAAGTTTGAACGAACCCATGTCAAGCACAGTGAGACCTCTCTTGAAAATAGGTCTATGCCCTATTCTAAGACGACCCACTGTACTCAAGATAACGACCTTCGATTCGAGATGACTGAATCGCAAGTTCGAGCTGACGGGTAAGGGAGATTATTGGATGCATATTTACACTGACCACATTGTCCCAATGACTGATTGGCTTCACCATCATCCTCACTACGCATTGATCTTTACATTTTTTATTGCGTTATTAGAGTCAATAGCCATTATTGGTACAATCATTCCAGGCTCACTCACCATGACTGCTATCGGCATTTTAGCAGGCTCAAATGTCATGCGATTGGACCTCACACTCTTGTTTGCTGCACTGGGCGCTTTTATCGGTGATACATCGAGCTATATGCTTGGTAGCATTTATAGAGAAAGTCTTAGAAGCTTATGGCCCTTCTCTCGTTATCCGAACATCCTGCGCTATGGCCAAGATTTTTTTGAACGCCATGGAGGAAAATCTGTTCTCATTGGCCGGTTTACTGGTCCACTGCGCTCGATCACCCCGATCATAGCCGGTATGATGCGAATGTCACGTTGGCAGTTTTTTTCAGCTAATTTTATTTCTGCTATTGGTTGGTCCATATTATATATCATACCAGGCTATATCATTGGCGCCGCCAGCCACCAACTCTCGGCAACCTCTGCGCAACGATTATTTGCTTTTGTCATGGGGATTTTAATTGTTGTTTGGATAGCAGGCTTAGTGATAAAATATTTAGCAAGAACCTTGAATCTATGGTTTGCCTCTAATGTGGATAAGCTATGGCGGTGGTCCAGTAAAAACAAAACGACAAAGTATTTTATTAAAAAATTGATTCATAAAAAAGATCCGCAACCTCAGAAAATGCTCCGATTATCTATCATTTGTCTTGGCTGCATCATCGCCGCTCTAGTATTGTGCCTATTGGTTTGCCAAAGCACCTGGCTCAATGTTATCAATCAACCTATCACTTACTTTCTACAAACTTTGCGCACGGAATGGTTAGATAGCGTTTTAATCACTGCAACCTTTGTCTTCAATCCCTTAGCACTCATAAGCTTTTGCGTTCTAACTGCTATGTTCGCAGTCGCCGCGCGCGATTGGCGTTTCTTAAAATATTGGTTCAGTCTGATTACTTGCATCACTATCCTCACTAGTTTATCAGCCCATCTATTTACGCAACCTCCCATTCGATTATTCTCAGAACCGACGCCCGCGCTGTTTCCGGCTGTGTATTTATGTATCGCAACCGCTTTGTCTATATTTTCAATCAACTATTTATCAAAAAGAAAGCTCACCACGGCAATTAGTATCGCAATCGGCTTTTTGAGCATCTGCCTGGTGCTACATGGCATCGCAAAATTGTATTTAGGTGATAATTGGTTAAGTTCTATTTTGGGCGCTTACAGCCTGGGGGCCAGCATAGGCTTGCTTCATTGGATCTGCTATCGACGAAAACCATGCCCAAGCTATGTTTTGACTAAACCTATCTTCGTTATCCTTTTTGTATTCCTTAGCGCGCTGGTGTATTCCGTTAAAACCCATTATGCGGCAACATTTGCTCATCATACGCTTAAGGCCAAACAATACACGCTAAACCACGATACATGGTGGTATCAATATGATGAATCCATTTTGCCTATCTACTCAACCAATCGTGTCGGACGCAGGATTGGTGTCTTCAATGTACAATATGCTGGTTCGGTCGAAGAATTGGAAAAAAGATTAGAAACATGCGGTTGGAAAAACCAACCAAAATCGTTCCTCTATTCTCTCATCATTCATGCTGAAGGACGCTATACCACTGAAGAATTACCCTTTATGCAACAATTGTATCTCAATAAAAACCCCGCACTGACTATGTCATATCGTACCGTCAAAGGGGACAATCTCTATATTTTACGCTTATGGCAGTCTAATTATCATTTGATGAATTATGAAGAGCCTATATGGTTAGGAAATATCATTCTTGCCAAAAAGAAATCACATCATCACGCGTCGTTTCATCAAGAACCTAAAACCGAACGTCCCCCTTTATTCGTACATATCCTACCAGCCGTACATGATTATCAAATCGCACGTATCGACGTAAAAGATCCCCATTTTAAAGCATTGCCCTATGAAATTCCGTCTGAATTGCTGATTATTAAGAATTGATGAGCCGATGAGCACAGCAGATCTCGTTGCTTATAAGGCGTATACCATTCATCTCAGACGCCTACGTACCGGGACAACCCCGGAGCGAGCTTTATTTTTCCGTGAATACTCACAGTGCTACTATCTATTCACACTCGAGAACATGAAAACGCAAAAAATTATGTAATTTTATGCATGCCGAGCATGGTAAATACGCCCTAGTTACAATAAAAAATCCTGTGTTGCTTTTTGATAATTATTCTTCATACTATCCTCCAAAACGACGGCTTTATTCTGGAATGAGACCAAATCATATCCCTTCTTCAAAATACCCGTTTTAAAAATCCAACCTCTAGGTAATTTGAGCTGTTCACCTAAATTACCCAGATCTTTTTCTGTCTCAATACCCGGCATCAGCATAAACGATTGCATGACATAAACAGCACCAGCTGGATCAATTAACTCATATACTCTGCTTCCGACTGCAAATACCCAAGTCGTTTTTCGATCAACATGATGTTCATGGTACGGTCGTGAACCGTGTAGGGTTTCACGCATAGTAATCTGAAGGAGAGCCGATTTACGCATGGCTAAATGATGAAAAGTTCTGGGAGTACTCGCTAAAAAATCTGCATTTTTAACGCCATCCACGCAGAATTTTCTAGGGCCACTCAAAACAACATGCACAGCACCCGTTTCTTTCCGAATATCTCGAACCGTAATTTGCTTCCATTCCACCTCGGGACAATCATTCAAATTGATTGTATTGTAAAATTCCATAATATTACCCGGTGCAGAAATAATCACTTCACAAAAGCGTTTCCCACGCAGCGATTGAGCTTGTAAAGCAAATGCAGCACTCATGAAACTCAGAGAAACACAGAATATTGTTATAAATCTGAACAGTCTGCTAGATGGCATATTTGTTCCTTTATAATGATACTACACGCGCAAGATAGGCTTCTATCACTTTGGCATGAATTATATAAAGAAACAAGTATGCTCTATTGCACGAAATATTTGTTCTATTGTGTTATTTTTGTTAAGATTAAGTAACATCCAACCCTATGCGTGACTATGAAAACTATCTTCTTACTATGGTTTGCGGTTGTTTTTACCATAACGCCAGCGTTTGGAATGAGCTATCACGTGAAACCATCACAAGCTATCAAATCTGCTGTCATGCGCTATGGCATACGCAAAGAACCGCAAATGATGGCCAGATTTGCTAAAGCTGGGATCGCGTATCCTCCCAAAGATATTGCTTTGTTGGCATTTAAAAAAGAACAATACATTCAATTATGGGCGAAAGATCCAAAAGATCATTGGCGTCATATCCATACCTATCCCCTTACTGCTTATAGCGGAAAACTAGGACCGAAACTAAAGGAATATGACAGACAAATTCCAGAAGGTATCTATCGGCTCACTAATTTCAACCCATACAGTAGTATGCATTTATCCATGATGATTAATTACCCTAACGACTTTGATCTACAACAGGCCAATAAAGATGGCCGCCGTCAATTAGGGGGGGATATTTTTCTACATGGTAAGGCAGAATCGGTAGGCTGTCTGGCGGTGGGAAACAGTGCCATTGATGAGCTTTTTCTATTAACACATCGAGTTGGACTAAGTCATGTGCAACTTATTATTGCACCGAATGATTTACGCAAAAGCAAACCCGCCACCGATGTCATCGCTCAACCTAAATGGGTACCAGTACTCTATCAAAGAATCGCCAAAGCCTTAACCCGATTTCCCTTGCATAATAAGGGAACTGCTTGATTTTTCAACTGCGTGGCTGTACCAGAAACACTTTGGGAACGGAGGCGGTCACGCCAACTTTCACACGAATGAGCGTAAACCGCGCGCTTTTAAAAAAACAAAGCAATGCCTAAGAAAATTCTGGCGCCACGCAATAAATACCCGCGGCATTGCGCAAATACTCTTTGTAATCCATGCCATACCCAAACACGTAGTGATCATCAACTTTGAGTCCAACAAAATCAGCTTGTTGCAAGCCTTCTGGCTGACGTTTTTGGTATTTATCTACCAATACTGCACTATATACTTCTGCTGCACCCATTGCTTTGACCTCTTGCAGAATGTCATTCAAAGTGATCCCACCATCTAAAATATCATCAACCACTAGTACCGTTCGATCACGCAAATCGGTTCGAGGTTTCACGATCCAATTCAGTTTTCCGCCGGTTGTAGCACCTTGATAGCGTGTGGCATGAACGTAATCTACTTCCAAAGGAAATTTCAAACGAATCATCAAATTACCTAAGGGCACCAACCCTCCGATCATCACACATAGCAGTACTGGATTTTTGTCGGCTAATTTATGATCAATTTCCTGAGCCATACTATCCAAGGCATTATCAATCTCCTGCTTGGAAAACAACAAGGTTGAACGTTCAAATACTTCATTAATATGTGCAGTAATATTCGTCATATATCATCCAATTAAATTTGTGCTAAATGCAATTCATTCCGGACTCTAGATAATCTTGTCATACAAGGATCATGTTTTTGTAGAATCAAACAATAAAACCCTGCAGGATAAGGCCAGATCATTTTACTCATTTGATTTAAAAATTCCAGCTTTCGTAACCAATATTCACTTCCGACCGGTGGTAGGTAATAAAAACTTGATAACCAACACTGACTATACCCGCGCGATACCATAGCATGTTTTAATGATAAAGACGAACTAAATACTGATGATATGTGCGCAAAACAAGATAAACGCCCCCATCGTAAAGACGCGCCCCAAAAACTCCATGGATTAATCCCAAAAAAAACCACATATCCCATGGGTTTTAAAATACGATCTATTTCATCCAAAGGTGATTTTTCGTATCCGCAAGTTTCTATTGTCAAAGGCGCAATAATACAATCCATACTTTCGCGGTCAAACGGCATGGCGGTCATTGCACTCTGTACGCCGCTTTTATCAGACAATGTGCCCGGATGGGCGATCCATTTGGAGCGATAGGGTAATCCGTCTAACCAAGCATTTTCACCACAATTACCAAGTTGTAACAAACATTGACCACGGTCACCAAGCTGCGCTGCATACAGTTCATTAGCAAAAGCAGTCGCCACATCTCGACCTTGTTGAGTAAGAAACCATCCGTGCAATGCTGAAAAATTCTTTTGCTCATCCATTTATTTACCCATTACGTCATCCTGCGCACGTGTTTTTGCTCAGAGGCTCTCGTGAGTTTGGCACAATCTGAGATGTCGTACCTATTTACGATAATATACTGCTTGCAGTGAAAGTACTACGTAAATAAAACCCTCGCGGCAAGGTGAGAATTTTCTGCCCATGTTCATCCAAACCATAGCATAAAGACCGCGCATCAGCGGCTTTAGGGCGCACCTGTAAATAAGTTCCCATCCGCGCATTCAATTCATCTAACCTTCCCTGAGTCACTAGATCCGTCAAATCTATCCAATCTTGTGCTAGCACCTGTTGCTCTGCCAAAGAGGGCGTCCACAATCGCGCTTTACCAATTCTGCGGTATGCGAAAGGTAACGCCGGATCTGCTTCAAATGGAATCCAAAGGACACGCCGTAATTTGGCCCAACATTGTGAGGTTTCCCAAGTTTGATGGCCTATCGTCAACAAAGGAATACTCGTCACAAAGGTTGATTCGGCAGGCTTGCCTTCGGTATTGATCGGTAAAGTCTTGAGCTCAATACCCAATTCCACAAAATCAGGTAGGGCTTGATTCCCGGCCGTGGTACCCAAAACCTTTTCCAGCGCCGCACCCACCCATCCTTTACGTTGCAAAGCATTTTCTGGAATAAGCCACTGTAGATGCTGGGCCAATTGGCCCAGACTGTATCCTTCTATAGTACGACAGCGCGCCAACAAAGCGGCTTCAGTATCACATGGGTTTGGGTCGAAC
Organism: Legionella genomosp. 1; assembly: GCA_945878975.1. GTDB lineage: Bacteria > Pseudomonadota > Gammaproteobacteria > Legionellales > Legionellaceae. The sequence continues at coordinate 4,443 of CAMCUM010000061.1, read as the reverse complement.
ATGAATGCCTAATTCAGCCAATTGTGCCATCCCAGCAGGCGAAGGTGCATTGGTCAACAAACAAGTGGCCGATTGTGTTTTCGGAAAAGCAATCACATCTCGAATAGACGTAGAATGGGTCAGTAGCATGGCTAAACGATCCAATCCTAACGCAATCCCTCCATGTGGAGGACAACCGAATTGCAATGCTTCCAATAAGAAACCAAACTTTTCTTTAGCAGTCTCAGCATCGATACCCAACAATTCAAACACCTCTTGCTGCAGCTGCGGCTGATGAATTCGAATGGAGCCACCGCCAATTTCGTAACCATTGATGACAATATCATAAGCTTTGGCCACTGCTTGGAGAGGGTTGGCACTTAATTGCTTCACATCCAAATTTTGTGGAGACGTAAACGGATGATGCATGGCCTGCAAAGCCCCGCTTTGCTCATCTTTTTCAAACATAGGCCAATCAACTATCCATACCAAACGCCAATCATCGGTTAATAAATTCCGATCATGGCCTAATTTCAACCGCAAAGCACCCATGGCATCATTCACGATTTTTTCACGATCGGCACCAAAGAACACCACATCTCCCGTGTTGGCATCCACCCGCTTTAGAATCGCATCTATTTCTTGTTCACTTAAAAATTTCAGGATAGGAGATTGCAGTCCAGCATGTCCTTGTGCAATATCATTCACCTTAATATACGCCAAGCCCTTAGCCCCATACTGCCCAACAAATGCGGCATAATCATCTAATTCTTTACGACTTAACGCGCAACCATCTGGTAATTTCAGAGCAACCACCCTACCGTCAGATGACTGAGCTGCAGCCGAGAATACTTTAAAATCACTGTCCCGAATCAAATCATCGATATCAATCAATTCAAGAGGATTGCGTAAATCCGGCTTGTCCGATCCGAATCGACGCATAGCCTCAGCATAGGCCATAGTTGGCAATTTTTCTGGGATCGTGACATGTAATACTTCACGAAAAACAGTCTGTAATAATCCCTCAATCAACGCCATCACGGCAGGTTGATCGATAAAAGCCAACTCAATATCAAGCTGAGTAAATTCCGGTTGGCGATCTGCTCTCAGATCCTCATCACGAAAACAACGCACGATTTGATAATATTTGGGAAAACCAGACATCATTAATAATTGTTTAAACAATTGTGGAGATTGTGGCAAAGCATAAAACTCGCCATGATGAACGCGTGACGGCACCAAATAATCTCGCGCACCTTCTGGCGTCGCTTTGGTAAGCATGGGGGTTTCAATATCAATAAAATCTTGTGCATTCAGGTAGTCGCGCATCACACGAGTCACATGATGGCGCAAACGTAAATTCCCCTGCATTTGTGTGCGGCGTAAATCCAAATAGCGATATCGATACCGGAGATCTTCTCCTACTTTTTGATAATCATCTGGTAAAAAAGGCGGTGTTTGCGCATAATTCAAAATTTCCAGGCTTGAGCCAAGGACTTCTACTTTCCCACTGGCAAGTTGATCATTTTGCATCCCTTCCGGTCTGGCGCGCACCATACCAGTTAAGCGCACAACATACTCATGCCGCATGGTCTCTGCAATAGCAAAGGTGTCTTTCTGCTCAGGTTCATAGACATACTGCAACAAGCCAGAGTGATCACGAATATCTAAAAAAATCACCCCACCATGATCTCGGCGATTATGCACCCAACCACAAACCGTTACAGATTGTCCGATTTTTGTCTCATTTACCTGGGTACATTCATGCGTTCTCATATCGCTACCTATCATAAAATCTGAGCAAAGATTTTAGCATTTGGATTTATTGATAAGCAAGGGCCGCACAGCTTACTAAGAGGATTATTTATCTTTGCTATTCTGTTTTCTTTTCCATTGTTCCACTAAAATCGGAATACCACACCAGCCAACCACACCTTCAGCAATTAATATCACACCTACTAAAAAATAAAAAAACGCGCCCATTCCCAAAAGAACACCCAAACAAAGGATAATTCCGATGACGGTGCGGTTGACGCGGTCTTTGTTATCAATATTACATTTTGTAGAAAACATGTCTTGCTCCAATTTGAGTTGAAAAATATATATAATCGATTCGATTTTGTTTGGCCTATTCCTCTTCCGACAATGGCTCGTCGGCCTCCTGCGCTTTTTTTATCTGCAAAAGAATAAACCAAATAAAAACGAATCGACTATACTGGTCATTGTTAGTAAGTATAGAATACTCTGCAATATTTGCATATCAAAATGCTCCATACGCAAACACAAATAACCCAAATTCCGCGCACCGTACCCACCGCGTCTTTAAAAGCACCATAGCCTCAACATCAAAATTATGGCAGACTTAGTCAAGATAAGAACTAAGGAATAATAAATCATGTCACAACATGAGGTGATTGAATATGATGTCGTGATTGTGGGCGGTGGTCCCTCGGGACTGAGCGCTGCAATCCGCTTAAAGCAATTAGCCCACCAACATAAACAAAATCTAAGTGTTTGTGTTTTGGAAAAAGGGGCTCAAATAGGTGCGCATATTATATCCGGCGCCGTGCTTGATCCTAAAACCCTCCAAGCCCTCTTACCGGATACTTGGCAAACAGCCCCCCTATCTACGCCTGTTACCAATGACTTTTTTTACTATCTCTCCGCGAATCGTGCTTGGCGGTTGCCTACTCCCAACTCTATGCGTAACGAAGGAAACTATATTATTTCTTTAGGGGATCTGTGCCAATTTTTAGCGAAACAAGCAGAGAGCTTAGGCTGTGAAATTTATCCAGGATTCGCCGCATCCCACATTCTTTTTGATGAGCACCATCACGTGATCGGTGTCGCAACCGGTGATTTAGGCATTGGTAAAGACGCCAACAAAACAGTTAACTACCAATCAGGCATGCATTTAAAAGCGAAGCAAACGTTCTTTGCCGAAGGCTGCCGAGGGCAACTTAGTCAACAACTGATGAATCGCTTCCATTTACGCAGTACGTGTGATCCTCAAACTTACGCCATCGGTTTAAAAGAGGTGTGGACCATTCCCAAGGAACAGCATCGCTTGGGAGAAGTGATGCATACCATCGGTTGGCCACTGTCTCAATCCACGTATGGCGGCTCTTTTGTCTATCACATGGCTGAAGAAAAAATAGCGTTGGGACTGGTGATCGGTTTGGATTATAGCAATCCATGGTTGAACCCGTTTGGTGAATTGCAACGTTTTAAAACGCACCCTATGTTACAAAGTTTATTGAAAAATGGAGAAAGAATTTCCTACGGTGCTCGCGCGCTGAATGAAGGGGGTTGGCAATCTATCCCCAAACTGACTTTCCCAGGTGGCATGCTCATAGGTGATGGCGCGGGATTTTTAAATGTGCCTAAAATCAAAGGGATCCATACAGCCATGCAATCGGGTGTCTTAGCAGCCGAAACCTGCTTCGACCTATTGACCGCAAGCTCGCAAGCCCCCATTAACGAAAACCTGGCTTATCCCCAAGCGGTCACATCTTCTTGGCTAGGAAAAGAATTATATAAAGTTAGAAATATCCGCCCTGGTTTTCGTTTTGGTTTATGGACAGGATTAGCGATGGCTGCCTTTGAAACCTATCTCAGCCAAGGCAAAACCCCTTGGACACTTCATCATCACCGCGCTGATCATAAGAAACTCAAACTCGCTAAAAACAGTCCGGAGATTCAATATCCCCCACCAGATGGCGTACTCACTTATGATTTATTATCTTCTGTATATTTGACGAATACGTTTCATGAAGACAATCAACCTTGTCATTTGAAATTAAAAGACCGATCTTTGGCCCTATCCGTCAATTATTATCGCTATGCCTCACCAGAAACGCGTTATTGCCCTGCCGGCGTCTATGAAATCGTCAATGGACCGCAGGGTTTAAATTTGCAGATTAACGCGCAAAATTGTATCCATTGTAAAACCTGCGACATCAAAGATCCCAAGCAAAATATCCTCTGGACAGCCCCTGAGGGTGGTGGTGGGCCTAATTATGTAGATATGTAGGTTTTTTGCTATCCCCTCATCCGCTCTATCGGGCCCCTTCTCCCGGAGGGCGGATGAGGGGCTCATAACACGAGCATACTCAGCACACCCGATGATCCAGAGACATCGTATTTCCAAGCTGTTCGTCTTGCGAGCGATGAGCTCTCACCCTACCTGCAGCAAATAAACCACCCCCTACCACCATCAATCCCGCTGCCAATGCAACGGAGCCCGCATTCATCAGCAGGGCAACGCCCGCTAAAAATAATAATCAGCCGGTTAGTTCTGGGAGAATAAGGAAAGTTCTAGGGCCTGTTTACAATTCATCCCCGACGCCTACGTGCCGCGGCTTGTCCGCGGCATCCAGGAGATGGTCAAATTACAACTGAGCCAATTTAATTGCTCATTCAATTGATAAATAAGAACAAACTCGTAATATAACGATTCTAACG
>CAMCUM010000060.1 GCA_945878975.1 Legionella genomosp. 1 | reverse complement strand
ACCTGCCATTGATAACTAATGATACCAGTACCGCCGGCAGCGGTGGTTGAGAAAGTAGCTGTTTGCCCGACATTAGCAGAGACGCTAGTTGGAGCAGAGGTACTGAGTGCTGCATTGACGGTTAAAGTAGCGGCGGCACTTGTGACCGTACTAGTTTGAGCATCAGTGACGACGACTTGATAGGTATGCCCATTTTGAGTTCTGTCAGCCAAACTTGGAGTGGTATAGGAAGCGGTTGTGCCACCAGTGCCGGTAGCGACGTTTGCGTAAGCGCCACCGGAACTGACCTGCCATTGATACGTATAAGGGGATGTCCCAGCGGAGGCAACAGTCGTGAACGTAGCTGTTTGTCCTACATTTGCAATCACATTGGAAGGATTTGTTGTGCTTACTGCAGGACGGATTGTCGCACTAGATGAAGCGAGTGCTTCAGCCCCATCATCATCTGTAACCAAAATAGTATAACTGAAGGTGGCTGCGGCACTGGGGATCCCCTCGACGGCGCCAGTTGATAAATTCAATGTAGTTCCTGTGGGGAGAGTGCCTGAGTATAAGCTGTAAGTGAAAGGCGATACACCAGCACCTACTGTGTTGGCTTGTGAATAATTAACACCAACCGCGGCGTACGTTGAAGGATTTGCAGTTAAGCTTACTGACCCATATATCGTGTGCGTAGTTGGAGTCGTTGTTGCAATGCCACCACCGCTATCTGTAACTTGTATGCTGTAAGTATAATCGCCAGCAATAGTGGGCGTTCCAGATACGGTACCAGTCAATGGATCTAAAGTGGTGTTTGCAGGAAGGCTTCCTGATGCGATGCTGTATGTATAAGGGCTTGTACCACCATTGGCCACGTTAGTTTGTGAGTAAGGTCTAGCAACTTGGTTGAATGTGGATGGAGTTGGGGTTATGGTGAGCTCGCTGGCTATATAGCCAGCGGTGTGAGCAATGGCTGTTGAGCCATCGGCACCTGTTACTTGAATTGTGTAAGAAAAAATCTGTGCTACAGTGGGCGTACCGGAGACGATCCCGGTGGCGCTGTCTAAACTTGTGTTTGTTGGAAGTGTTCCTGAAAATACACTAAAGGTGTAAGGCGCAGTGTCTCCAGTCGGTGTATTGGTTTGTGAATAGGCGACACCAACCTGCGTGTAGGTTGATGGTGATGCGATTAATCTTATAGTTGTAGTTGTAATGACTACATTGACAGGGGTTCGATGATTGAAGGCAATTTGACAGAAGCTGTTAGACTGGGATTGACATCGATCAAACAGTTTAAATGTGCTTGTATCAACCATGATGCCTGAATTTTGGTAACTATGATTGGCGGCTGCGGTGATTGCTAAATTACTTCTTGAAATAGGGTATTTCTGGCACGACAAAGGATGAGCTCCCAATACATTAAGACAAAGAGTAATGACTGCTGGTGTTTCGAGAGAAGGGCCAGATTCTTCGATATTAAATAAGTGTCCAGAAGGTCCCGCGAAAGCGGTATGACAAAATGTCAAAATTAGGATTGCTGTATTGACCATACGTTTTATCATGATTCGTCCTTAAATCATTATGTTTCAATTTTATGTGAGCTTAGAGTCTAAATAATTGGGTTATTTTGTAATCTCAATCTTTTTGTTTGGGTAACATTCTACTCGTTAAATAAAGTTTATCTACGGAAATATATGCCTAATATGTGAAAAATTTTCAAGATGCTTAAAACCTCATATTTGTGCGTATATATGCAGCAAACAATGACTTTTTAATGTTCAGAGTAATTGTAAATTATGGGAAATTTGCTACGGGGCATTGTGTGAGGATCGGAGATGACATCGCGCGTGGTTTTGATATACTACGCACCGTATAAAATCGTCATATTATCTTTGTTGTCATACGCAATAACGGCTCTTACAATCAGAGGTGCCCGCATATCTACATTAAGTTTCAGAAAGCAAAAAGGGAAAACAATACTATGGCAAAAAAAAGAAAAAACGCGATTAAAAATAATAAATCGATTGTTCACAGCGATACAACGCCCTCTGTTGCTATGCTGAAAGAACCAGAAACGCCAAGAGCAATGTCGACTTATCAATACATGTTTACTGGTGTCATGTTTATAAGTATTTTTTTATTGTATTTTTATACTCTGGCACCAGAGATCTCTACTGGAGATAGTGGGGAACTCATCAGCTCTGCTTACTTACTAGGCATTCCTCATCCCCCTGGTTACCCCTTATATAATTTATTAGGTAAACTTTTTTCATTCATTCCTTATGGAAGTATTGCTTGGCGAATCAATCTCTTTTCTGCCGTATGCAATGTGGCCGCCGGGTTTTTTATTTATTTAACCCTATATAGAATGACGGCAAATTGGCATTCAGCGTTATTAGGCGCCGCATTTTTTCTAACATCCCCCATCTCTTGGGAATACTCGTTAAAAGCAGAAGTATTTGCTTTAAATAATTTTTTTGCTGCATGGATACTATTTTTATTAATAACCTTACGCGGGCAATATTTGGATCGTAGTTTGCATTTACTTGAAGACACTCAGTATCATAACCAAAGTCGTTCGTGCTTTTACCTTATTTTATTTGTTTGTGGATTAGCACTTACGAATCATCATACTATCATTTTACTCGCCCCAGGTGTTCTGCTTGCTTTTTGGTATTATGGTCGCCAACATCTCACAAATCCCCGTACTTTCGTTACGGCAGTCATTCTGTTTTTTATTGGGTTATCTCTATATATTTATGTGCCTATACGTGCTCACGCGGAGCCTTATTTGAGTAGTGATGACGCAAAAACATGGGGGAATTTTATTCGATTAGTGTCTCGTGCTGATTATGGTACATTTACCTTGTTTATAGTTAATGAGAAAACCTATGATCTCTTTGAAAAATATTATTTATATGTTTCTTCTTTGATCAAGCAGTTCAACCTATTGGGTTTGATATTGGCCTTGTTAGGCATTGTATCGCTCCTGCGTATGCAGGAAAAAAAATTAAAAATTATTATGTTAGTTACTTTTATGCTAACCAGTTTTGTCTTTTTTACGATATCCAATGTGCCTAAGAGCCGGCCTATTTTTCTTGGTATTTTTGAGCGATTTTATCTACTGCCTAGTGTATTAGTAGCAGTATTTATTGGATTAGGATTCCATTATTTATTACGCTACATCCATGTATGTTTAAAAAAGAAGCAGTCTCGATTATGGTCCTATGTGATGAGCGCGGTTGCTGGACTAACAGTTATCATTGCGTTGTATCATAATCTTCCGAGTGTCAATCAACGCAATAATTTTATTTTGTACCATTTTGGAAGGGATGTATTCAACACAGTTGAACCGAATGCGATTATTTTAACGTATGGTGATTTTAGTCTGTATGCATTAGATTATTTACAACAAGTAGATAAATTGAGACCGGATGTTATTGTATTAAGCCGCGAAAAATTAACTTTTCCTTTTTATGTAAATGCTACAAAAAAGCGCTTTCCTATTATTACGATTCCATTTTCACGATTCAATATGCGAGACGACAGTTTGTTGCAACTGATAAAAACCAATATTGCTACAAGACCTATATACTTAATAGGAGCGGGGCCTGAGCCTGACAATCCGATTTATTTAAGATACCGATTTATGCCCATGGGTTTGGTTCAAAAAATAGTAGAGAAAGACTATTGGCCTAATAAAGAAAGTTATAGTAAGCAGAACACTTTATTATGGAAGCAGTATCAACTCCCAGAATTACCTGCTCGCTACCCGAAAAGTTCTTATGATGTGGATGTCGTTCAACTTTATGCGTTCACACATTTTTGTCTTGGCATAGAGTATCAATCACTTGGTTTGATTGATTTGGCCATATCAGAATATAACATCGTGCTTCAGGCCAACCAAGAGTATCCCGCCATGTATAAAAATCTTGGTCTGATATATGCCAATAAACATCAAGAAACATTAGCAGTCCCTTATCTTCAGCGTTATCTCGCATTTCATCTTATTGATAATGATAAAAGTGAAATCCAAGCGTTCGTAAATCGATACCAGACGAAGCCCGCCCTAGACACGGCATTGCATCCAGCAATACAGGCAAGGACTAGATTCTTTGTTGACTAGGAAAATTTTCTCGAGGTCGTGACAGTAAAATGCGTAAGTGTAATTTTTTTAGTATGTTTATAGTTAAATTTGGGATAAGGTAAAAAAAGAAACGGATGGTGGAGCAAGCATGGTAGTTAGTATTGGCGATATATGTTGTTCTATCCAATGATCCATTCATTTTTTTCGATCCACGTCGGTAGTGAAATCAGCAATGGCCTGTAACAATGCGTAATCCACCACTGATCTAATCTGTGCAGCGTGCAACCCCGTTAGTTATCGAGACATCTGTGTATTGATCGCACGGGTGATCTTGATAAATTTGAAGAGAGGTCATTTGATTTTGGGGCGCTTTAGTGTTCTGCGCTTCTGGATAAGTACAGGCAGTTAATTTCAAAGACAAGGACAGGATGACCATGAACCATTTCATATTTATTCCGTACATACGCCCAATAGCGCATTCGCAACTTTAGATTGATTTTTTCTGCCTAACACTTTACAAATCATGTCTCCAGCGGCGACTACTTTGAAGATGTCGACTCCTGTTTGTAATCCCAAACCATGCATCAAATACAACACATCTTCTGTTGCGACATTGCCTGTTGCGCCGCGTGCGTATGGGCAGCCACCTAATCCTGCGGCTGCACTGTCAAAGCGGCGCACGTCATTTTGGAGTGCTTGATGAATATTGGCAACGGCTTGCCCATAGGTATCATGGAAGTGCATGGCAATTTGTGCCACGGGGACTTCTACTTTGACCGCATCCAGTAAATTTTGCGTTTGTTTGGGTGTGCCAACGCCAATGGTATCTCCCAAATCTACTTCATCGACTCCGAGCTGGATGAGTTGGCGTGCAATCTTGGCGACTTCTTTGGGGCGGATTTCACCTTCATATGGGCAGCCCATCGTACAGGAAATATACGCGCGCACCCAAATGTGATGGCTACGCGCCAAATCCATTACGGGCTCAAAACGCGCAATGCTCTCTTGGATGGAACAATGAATATTGCGTTGATTGAACGATTCACTGGCCGCAGTAAAAATAGCAATTTCTTTGACGCCAACTTGTAATGCCTGGTGCATACGTCTTTCATTAGGAATGAGTGCGGAAAAATGCATGGCAGGGGGTTTTTCAATTTCTTGAAACACGAATTCACTATCGGCGAGTTGCGGAATTGCTTTGGGTGATACAAAACTGGTGACTTCGATGTGTTGTAATCCTGTTTGGCTTAAGAGATTAATAAAATCAATTTTATGCTTAGTTGTGACAAACGTGCTTTCATTTTGTAGACCATCACGCGGTCCTACTTCTAATAAGATCACGTCAGGTTTGGTCATGATGGCTCCAAAGCGGCGAGGGTGGCGCCTTCTTGAACTTGCGTGCCGACTGGATAAAATATTTCTTGTAATGTGCCAGCATAAGGTGCACGAATGGTATGCTCCATTTTCATGGCTTCTAGCACCATCAATGCTTCTCCCAATGCGACTGGTTCCCCCAATTGTTTCAAAATAGCCACGATGGTTCCGGGCATAGGCGCGGTCAATTGCGCATCGTTTACCCTATCGCTTTGACCATGCTGGGCAGTCATATGTTCGAGTTCAATTGGCCCTTGCTCCAGATAGATCGTGAGGTGATTACCGGCACGATCATAATAACTTTGGTGCGAGGTGTGGCGATCCGTCAAACTGACTCTATCCTCTGTGCAAGAAATGGTGCATTCACGAGCCGGCGCAGTGAGATCCAAGAACGTGATGGTGTATTGTTGGAGCGAGCGGGGTGTGATGCGGACAGAGTTAGATTGCTCTTGATGGCGATAACGCCATACCCATTCACTTTGTAAGTGCATTTGCCAGCCAAAACTTGCTTGATAGATGGGATCCAGTGTTTGCTGTAACGCGGCATAATCTATCGCGGTAGCGAAGGACAGGGCCAGAACCAGGTCTGTTTCTGGATTTTCTATCGTTGTGGCACTTAAAAAATGAGTCGTATAGGTGTTTGCAGCGAATTCAGGATGCTGCAAAATGCCGAGTAAAAAGCTCTGATTGGTTTTGACTCCCCCCAGATGATAGTGCTGTAAAGCGCTCACCATTCGCTGTGTCGCTTGCTCCCGCGTTTCGCCCCAAGCAATGATTTTAGCCAGCATGGGATCATAATACATGGAAATATTTGAATGCTCATCTATCCCCGTGTCAATGCGGATGCCTGGTTCAGACGGCGCTCTTAAAAATCGGATTTGACCAGTGGAAGGCAAAAATTGGTTAGCAGGATCTTCGGCATAAACACGACATTCTATCGCGTGACCCTGCATGGTGATGTCTGCTTGGGAGCAAGGTAGTGGGTTATTCGCAGCAATTTTAATTTGCAAAGCAACCAGATCGAGCCCTGTGATCATCTCGGTGACAGGATGCTCTACCTGTAAACGGGTATTCATTTCCATGAAATAAAAATGCTGATTGTTTTCTACCAAACATTCCACTGTGCCGGCACCGCGGTATTCGATGGCTTTGGCCACAGCAATGGCTGCCTCTGTCATGCGTTGGCGAAGTGCAGCATCTAATTGCGCAGCAGGTGCTTCTTCTATGACTTTTTGATGGCGCCGTTGGATCGAGCAGTCTCGTTCAAATAAATGCACCACGTGACCAAAATTATCCGCTATGATTTGAAGTTCGACATGCCTTGGGCTCTGAACGAGTTTTTCTAAGATGACCGTGTCGTTTGCAAAGCATGCCAATGCTTCGCGCCGCGCTGCAGCCAATTCTGTTAGGAAGGTTTCTGGTGCGTATACGTCACGCATCCCTTTCCCGCCGCCGCCATGGGCCGCTTTGATGAGGAGGGGAAAGCCGATTTGTTTGGCTTCTGTGAGCAAGCGCTGATCGGATTGATCTTCCCCATGGTAGCCAGGAATGAGTGGGACAGTGCTGTTCAGTAAATGTTGCTTGGCGAGTTGTTTGGAGCCCATGATTTCTAATGCTTGGAGGGATGGGCCAATAAAAACAATGTTTGCCTGCGCGCAGGCTTTTGCAAAATCTGCGTTTTCAGATAAAAAACCATATCCAGGATGAATAGCCTCGGCACCGCAATCTTGAGCTGCTTTTAGGATCGCAGGAATGTTGAGATAGCTATCGATAGCTGGTGCCGGCCCTATGCAATAGGCTTCATCTGCCTGCTGTACGTGAAGGCAATGTTGATCGGCCTCTGAATAGACTGCGACAGTGAGGATGCTCATGTCGCGTGCCGTACGGATGATGCGGCAGGCGATTTCTCCTCGATTGGCTATGAGTAGTTTACGAAACATAGTTATCCCTGCGAACGGTTTAGAAATAAGTGTAATGCATTTTGTGCTTCCATGGATACGCGAATTTGTGCAATCCATTGTGCGGTGTGCTGGATCAACTCTGTATCAATAGGGCGATCTTGAACATGTCGCACCAATGCTTTGGCTTGGCATAATGCTTGATTTGGCATGTGACTCAATGCTTTGGCATGTGCAAGACCTGCTGTGTGGAGCTCTGCTTCTGGCACAAGCGTGTGGATGAGGTGCATGGCTTGTGCTTGCGGTGCATAAAAAACCTCGGCGCTTAAAAATAAAGCTTTGGCCATACGTGGGCCAATTGCTTGGATCACATATGGGCTGATGACAGCCGGAATGAGCCCCAGCGTCACTTCAGAAAAGCAAAATTTGGCTTGCTCGGTGGCAAATGCAATATCACAAGCTGCAATCAGACCGATCCCGCCACCATAGGTTGCACCTTGGACCAATGCAATCGTGGGTTTGGGGCATTCATACAATTTATGGATGGTTTGAGCGAACTTCAAAGCATCTGCTTGATTGTCGTTTTCACTCATATCGACCATTCGTTGCATCCAAGCCAAATCTGCGCCAGCGGAAAAATGCCGGCCATTGGCTTGCAGTACGATGATTCGAATGTCTGGGTGCTGAATGGCTTCGTCTAAGGCATGATCCAATTGGCGTATGAGTTCATCATCAAAAGCATTATGTTTTTCACCGTTATGCAAAGTGATGATCCCCACATGCTCTATTTGTTCGCTGAGTATTTTACGCATGATTACATCCTAAAAACACCAAATTGAGTGGGTAGCGTCGGAGCATTGAGGCTGGCTGACAAAGCGAGGCCCAAGATTTTACGAGTATCTTCTGGGGCAATGACCCCGTCATCCCATAAGCGCGCACTGGCATAATAAGGATCCCCTTGCGTCTCATATTGTTGGCGTAAGGTTTCTTTGAAGGCGTTTTCTTCTTCGATGGGCCAAGGTTTGTTTTGCTTTTGGTATTTGTCACGATGAATTTCGGCCAAAACGGAAGCAGCTTGTTCTCCCCCCATGACCGAAATGCGCGCATTAGGCCATGACCATAAAAATTTGGGATTATACGCTCGTCCGCACATGGCATAATTGCCGGCGCCAAAACTGCCACCAATGATGACAGTAAATTTCGGCACAGCAGCGCATGCGACGGCAGTGACCATTTTGGCGCCATGTTTGGCGATGCCGGCGGCTTCATATTTGCTGCCTACCATGAACCCGGTGATATTTTGCAGGAAGACCAAAGGGATCTTGCGTTGCGTACAAAGTTGCACGAACTGCGTGCCTTTGAGTGCGGATTCGCCGAAGAGAATGCCATTATTTGCGATGATTCCGATGGGGTAGCCGTAAAGATGCGCAAATCCACAGACTAAGGTGCTGCCATATAACGCTTTGAACTCATCAAATTCTGAGCCATCTACTATGCGCGCAATGATGTCACGGCAATCGAATGGTTTACGCGGGTCAACTGGTACAATGCCATATAATTCTTTTGGATCGTAGAGAGGTTCGCGGCTGGCAATGCGTTGGAGGGGCTCGGGTTTTTGACGGTTGAGGGCCTTGACCGCATCTCTGGCTAAGGTCAGTGCATGGGCATCATCCTCGGCATAATAATCTGCGACACCAGACTGCCGACAGTGCACATCGGCGCCTCCTAATTCTTCTGCTGAAATGACTTCACCGGTGGCAGCTTTGACCAGAGGGGGGCCACCTAGAAAGATGGTCGATTGTTGTTTCACCATGATGGCAATATCTGCCATAGCGGGTACATACGCGCCTCCCGCGGTACATGATCCCATCACCACTGCGATTTGTGGAATATTTTGTGCAGATAAACGGGCTTGATTATAGAAAATGCGCCCGAAATGATCACGGTCGGGGAAAACTTGATCTTGTAAGGGTAGAAATGCGCCACCTGAATCGACGATATAGATACATGGTAAATGATTTTCTTGCGCGATTTCTTGTGCGCGCAGATGTTTTTTGACCGTCAAAGGATAGTAAGTTCCTCCTTTGACCGTGGCATCGTTGATGGCTATCAAACATTCTTGACCGGCAATCTTACCCAATCCAGTGATGATACCGGCTGCGGGAAGTGCATCGCTATACACTTGGTAAGCAGCCAATTGTGACAATTCTAAAAAGGGGCTGCCTGGATCGAGTAATTGTGCCAAACGTTCACGTGGCAAGAGTTTGCCTTGTTGACGGTGGCGCTCGCGTGTTTGTTCACTCCCGCCTTGTGCAATTTCAGCGATTTTTTGTTGCAATGCTGTGACCAATGCCTGCATGGCTGCCGCATTTGCTTTGAATTCTTTTGACTGTGGTTGGATATGATTCACAATGATAGCCATGCTTACGATCCTTATTGGCTTAATAAACGCGATATGGTAGCAATCATCCATAACACCCAAATAGTTTGAATCAAGTACGGGGGCATGTCGTGTTTGACGAAACGATAGATACCAGCTGGTATGGCAACAATCAGAATTGGTGTCAGAACCAATGCGACGATGCAGTTCAGATGAACAATCAGTGCAGAACCCCTGAGGATGAGGCCCATGATTTGTTCCACAGAGAGATCAACCCATAAAACCCAGCCTGCTAATAATCTTGTGTAAGGAGCATAAAAAATGGCGAGGCCTGTTAAGGCGATATAACAGCCATATGCAAAATAAGTTTTGCTATCTTTTTTGATGCTTTTTTTAAGCTTATTCAGGATCTTGAACATAGTTCGATCGCCATGGCTGTGGCTTCTCCGCCACCGATACAAAGTGCTGCGACGCCTTTGCTTTTATGTTGTGCTTGTAAGGCATGGATCAAGGTCACTAAAATCCTCGCTCCAGACGCACCAATGGGATGTCCCAAAGCGCAAGCCCCGCCATGAATATTAACGCATTGTGGGTTCAATTCCAATGCTTTGATCGCCGCCATGGTGACGACGGCAAATGCTTCATTGATCTCATACAAATCTACCATTTGACTTGTCCATCCGGCACGTTCAATGACTTTTTTGATGGCATGAATAGGTGCTGTGGTAAAGTCTTTGGGTGCTTGGGAATGAGTACTGTGCGCGACAATTCTAGCCAATGGTTGTAATCCGCGTTGCTGTGCTTCTCCGGCACTCATCAGAATCAAGCTGGCGGCACCATCTGCAATCGAACTGGAGCTGGCGGGTGTGATACTGCCTTCTGGATGGAACGAAGGTTTTAATTGTGGGACTTTGCCAATTTTTTTGGGATCTGGATTTTCATCTTGCGTAATGACAGTCTCTCCGGCTCGTGTGCTAATCGTAACCGGTGCTATTTCGGCAGTAAATGCCCCATCTGCTTGAGCCTGTAGGGCGCGCTGCATCGATTCGATGGCAAAAGCATCTTGTTGCGCACGGTCGAGTTGGTACGCTTTCGCGGTTTCTTCCGCGAAACATCCCATTAATTTGCCTGGTTCATAGGCATCTTCTAACCCATCAAGAAACATATGGTCTTTTATTTCACCATGACCGAGCCGATAACCCGTGCGAGCTTTGCTTAATAAATAAGGGGCCAAACTCATGCTTTCCATACCGGAGGCTAGCACAATTTTGGCGGTTCCTGCACAGATGAGATCATGCGCGAGCATGACGGCTTTCATGCCTGAGCCACACATTTTATTGATGGTTGTGGCGCCGGTCGCATCAGGGATCTTCGCGAATAGAGCGGCTTGTCGCGCGGGCGCTTGCCCCATTCCTGCGGGTAAGACACAACCAGAAATCACTTCATCGATATCATGAGGTGACATCTGCGCGGCTGCGATGGCGGCGCTGTGTGCGATGCTGCCTAATCTGGGTGCAGGTAGCGTGGATAAACCTCCTAAAAATGCACCAATGGGGGTCCTTTTTGCTGCGACGATGACAATATCTTTTGAATGCATGCTGTTCTCTTTTTTTTGGTTGATACGTAATTCCTCAGATCCGTCACCCTGAGCGCAGTGACTGACCTCAGATTATGCCAAACTCAGGAGATCCTTCGCACAAAAAACACGCGTTCAGGATGACGTATGTAAGAGTTATGTTTATACTATACTTCTTAGCATGATTTTGGAAGGATGAAACAACGGATGGAACGTTTGGTGCTATGGGGTCATCATTTAGATGAGTACCGAGATATGTTCGATTTACCGGATGTGGCACTTGGCATGCGGTTTCTAGAGTTTCAAAGTGGTGTCACGGCCTTTCAATATGAATTACGAGGTACGGCCGCGCATTTGGTTAGTTACGATACTTGGTTTGATTTGAGTAAAGAAGCCTTGCGCGAAAAAGTGGAAGCCAGCTTTGCCGCACGTTTGGCACAGATTACCGAGCGCGCAGAAGCCTTTGATTTGAGTCGCTATGCGGGAAGTTTGGATGAATTAACGGCATATCGAAGACAGGGGATAGCTCATTTTTTTGCAGATTATGACTTGGGTCATGCCGAAGGTCGTTACGTTTTTGCAGAACAAGCCAAATTACCATTTCCAGGTTTTTTCTTTGATTATGCGCTGAGCGCACATCATTTTTTTTCTAATATGGCCCCACAGACAGTAGCGTATCATGTAGACATCCTCGAAGGCTTGGCGCAGGTGGCCAAGGAAGTGCGGATTTTTCCTCTGGTGGATGCGCAAGGCAGACCCTCCGAATTATTAGGCCCAGTGATCTTAGCATTACAGCAAAAAAATTACGGGATTGAAGTACGTAAAGTTGGCTATCATCTTCAACCACAAGGAAACGCTATGCTCAGGATTTGGGCGCAGCAGTGCGAAGTGTAGGGTTGACCGTGTCACCAAATGTCAATAGACCCTAGGGTTATGCAACACTCAAATATAACCAAACGATTGCAATCACTGTATTCATCATGAAAATCCCTGACGCACCGGCATGAGTGAACACCAGACCTGCCAACGATCCGCCTACGAAGATGCCTAAAAATTGGCTGCTGGAATAAACCCCGATGGCAGCGCCTTTGGTTTTGGGGTTAGCTTGTTTGGAAATGAGCGAGGGTAAATTGGCTTCTAAGAAATTGAATGCTACAAAATATAGAAATAAAGTAACACCCAGCCAGATTAGGGAGTCTGAGATCCCAATTAATGCGGCTTGAGTGATGCCAATTAGGATCACGGCGGAGACAAAGCCTGCTTTGACTTTGTGCCATTTTTCACTGTAATGCATGATGGGTAGCATGGCGAGAAAGGCACCACCGATGATGATCAAATAAAATTGCCAAGGCTGATCGAGATGTCCCGCAAGGACATGCTTTTGTAATGTCATCGGTATGACGAAGAAACTTGCCACTAAGATGAAATGTTGGAAAAAAATCCCGGCATCCAGACGGAGGAGAGCAGGATCCAGAAAGACTTGTTTGAGTTGTTGGCGTTTGCTGCTCAGATCGTCTGTCTGCAGAGAAGGTTTGGGTGTAGGAATGAGATATAAGATTACTAAGCCTAAGACGGCGAGGCCGGCTGTGAGATAAAAAATGCCTGCCAAACCCGTTTTTTCTGCTAAGGTCGGGCTAAGGATGAAAGCGATGGAAAAGGATAAGCCAATCGTGGCGCCAATAATGGCCATTGCTTTGGTGCGATGCTGTTCGGCAGTGATGTCCGC
The DNA here is from genome assembly GCA_945878975.1 of Legionella genomosp. 1. Taxonomy (GTDB): domain Bacteria; phylum Pseudomonadota; class Gammaproteobacteria; order Legionellales; family Legionellaceae. Next base: position 605 of record CAMCUM010000060.1, on the reverse strand, counting down.
TAATAAAGCAATTAAGACGGAGCCAATAGCACCCCCTCCTTGTAAGATCCTAGCTAAAATCATACCGGACATCGTGTGCGTATGGGCGCCCAAGATACTGCCTATGGCGAATAAAATCAAACCAGCGGTGATCAACGGTTTACGACCATAGCGATCCGACAGCATGCCAAAAGGAATTTGTAATAATCCTTGTGTCAAACCATACGAGCCTAAAGCGAGGCCAAGTAAAAATGGGGTGGCGCCTTGCAAATGAGGTGCATAAATAGTGAAAACCGGGATGAGCATAAACAAGCCCAACATACGGAACGCAAAAATGGCGGCGATCTGAAAGGTTGAACGTACCCAGGATGGTTGCATGCGTTTGGTACCAAGAAATGACAAGCTCGGATTTTATGCGAATGCGCGGGTGGATTCAAGATGTTTATCTGAGGTTGAGCTTTGGTCCATAGCTGTCAATCTAACTCACCTTACGCACGGAGCGTGTCAACAAGCCATGTTTTTTAGCTCCTGCATTGCAACCTGATTGGCTCGCACAATCAACTTATATTTGATAGCGAAGTGGTTTAGTCCTGTTTTAAATTTAAGCATTTCAAGCTTGCAGTACG
>CAMCUM010000059.1 GCA_945878975.1 Legionella genomosp. 1 | reverse complement strand
CCGACAGTGGAAATTAAATTTAATTGAGACCCTAAACCCAGATTGGCGTGATCTATATGAAGATATTTGTCGTTGATTTAGATCGTCTGGATGCCGCGGACAAGCCGCGGCACGTAGGCGTCGGGGATGAATTGTAAACACGCCCTAGTCTTGTTTAAAAAACACTTGATCGAGCAATAGATGAGTCAAAAAAGGGCAAACAAATGTCGAGCTATTACTCGACTTATGTTGTACGCCATGATTTGTAATGTCTCGCTTAATGTTTCTTTATAGCGATTAATGAATCGACAAATACTTGAACTATCAGGAAAAACGCCTTCCGTGATATAGATACAACCTAAATCAACTCGAGCCATTCGCGCCAAGTCACGTAAAGATGAAATACCTTGCATCAGGCCATATAAAACCAGGCCTACCATGACTTTTGGTTGATAAGCTCGTGTACCTTTGGTTGAGTGCTGCTCTTCAAAAATTGTCCAATCTTGCTTTGAAAGCAATTTCTTTATATAAAATGGTTGCCGTATATCGGCCATAAGTAAATGTTGTTCTATCGACTTATTACCGATAGACACCACTAACTCATCATTAGGTTTATTTCCTAACTTTAAAACAGGGCGCTCTATTCACATTGGATATGTCCGTTTAAAAAAACGAACCTATCCTAGCATTTGACAATGCTTTATTCCATATTGGAGATTACAACGACCTCTCACGGTCGCGGCTCGGATTTCGTGTCCTAATTTAAATTATTTTAATGCAAGCCCATTGCGTCTTGAATCGCCATATGAAAACCCCTAAAACCCACCTAATTTAGGCACGTTGGTGGACAGGCACATGATTTGCCATGAGAAGAGGGGGTATTTGTACAAAAAATTTGGGCAATGATAAGTCCGCGAGACCTATACATCTGAATTGTCAACAGATCCTCATGAATATGGAAAAGCATTACATATGACGTTACTTTCTGAGAGAGGTATTGTCTCTATTCGGAGTGCGTAGTATGTGTTCTTGTTCTTGTTGTTCTAGTTTAGAAAGTTGATCATCTAATTCCGAGTCACCCAATAATGCCAATGCTTCATCTAAAACACTGGAACGTCCATTATCACTATCTGGAGAATGTTGGCCCACTTCACGCATAGGTGAGGTCATTGTATCAACGCCTTTTACAAATCGAGCTGCCGCGTCGAGGATTTCCGTAATATGCACTTGAGTCTCTGCCACCGTTTGTTCAAGTTCGGCATTCATTCTAGTATAAGTTAACGTGCCATCCTTCAGCATATCCGCATAATCACTCACTTGTTTTTGAGCATCAGAAACCTGTATGCTAAGTTGGGTGTTTTTTTCCTGCAGCTCTTCAATTTGAGACTGTAGGTGAATGGTTGTGCTTCGATATTCTTCTGCTTGGTGCGTAATGACATCCACATTTATGCGTAATTTTTGATTTTCTTCACCCATCGCCATAGTCAATTTACATAATGATTCTAAACTTTTTTCAAGCTCTTTTTTCGTATCATTTAAGTGCTCTAATGATGTTTGTACAGAGATATTTTGCTCATTTAAATCGGTGCAAATCAGACGATCGCGTGCTTGAGTAACCTCGTAGTGATTCATGAGCAAGAAAGAAGCGACCAGAGACAAAGCAATACTAATGACCCAAGGTACCGTCAGAAGTATTGCAACACCTGCGGCAACGGTACTGACAATGAGCCTCAACCACCAATCTAGCTCTCCATACCAATATGAAGCGTGTCCTAAATAACTCTTTTGTGCATTATAACGAGCAATCAAATCAGTGATATTGGTAGAGATCTTCTGGAGACCTTCCTTTCGTTCTGACAAAGCCAAAATTTGTGCATACGTAGCTGCTTTCAGAGTATCGAGACTGGGAAGAGTAGTGGGTTGCTCACGCAGTTGATCCATATTAAAACAATCCGTTTGTATGCTTCAGGTATTGACTTCCTTTGCTACCAGAGCCTGGCGCGCGTTGACCCGTAAATAATTTATTTGAATAGTTATAAGCACTAGGCAAAGAACTTCTTCTGTCACTTTGCGTGAGTTCCACCGTGTTTGCAGTATTACTTAACACATCAATCAGTCGTTCTTGGCGTTGATTTATTTCAACCAGCTTTTTTGTTTTTTTGGTGAGAGCAGCTAGTGCTTTTTCAAGCTCTTTTATTTTCTGCATTTTGAGAGTCAGAGATTTTCGGATGGCTGGGATAGCATTTAGTTGCGATATGCCGACTTGCGCAGTGGATTCAATCTCATTAAAACTTTGAACAATTTGTGCTAGTTCTTTTTCACGCGCAACAAGTGCTTGATTTGACTCAAAATAGGCAGTTGATAAACTCAGTAATTGTTGGCTTATTGAGACATAATAGGTTTGCATTTTCTGTAATAATGCACCAAACGGTGAAATAACGCTCTCTTGCAAATCGGTATTTGTTTGCCCTAAACTCAAATCGATCCCTTGACTGTTTTTAAGCGCAGCTTCAAATTCATGTATAAGGGATTCCAAATGGGTTTGCTGCTGTTGAATTCCCGTTAAAATCTGATCAGCATTTTGTTGTAAACTCAAGGCGTCGACGGTGTACGCTTTCACTTGTTCCACACGCTGCACACGCGCATGCTGAATAGAAGCAAATTCTGAATTTTGCTGCTGATTCTGTTGATGCTGCCATCTTCTATAAAGATAATAAGCAATGCCAAGGATTGCGGCGCCAATCAACACATAAGTTAACATCGTCCCAAAGCTCGTCGCCAGTAGGGTTGGTATGCCGAACATGAAAACATCCTTATTGAACACATGTGCTACTTTTGTCGGACTTTGCTTGAGAACAGGCCCGACAATGGGAGCATGGTGTATATACTATTCATTATTTTTGGCAACCTTAACTAAGAATAATTTGCTAGTCAAGCTACTTATGCGTACTTGACTCAATTCACAATATCATGCAAAGTTTGATTCAATTTCAAAGAAAGGAATATCTATGTTTAAAATAGCTATTATCATTGGCAGTTTACGTCAAGCATCCCTGAACCGTAAGTTGGCACAAGCCATGATCAAATTAGGACATCCCTCGCTTGATTTCTCTATTGCTACCATTGATGATATTCCTTTATACAATCAAGATCTCGAAACTAATTTACCCAGTCCCGTTTTACGCTTCAAACAAGAAATACGCGATGCAGATGCTGTTTTATGGGTGACACCAGAATACAATCGTTCCATCCCCGGAGTCGTAAAAAATGTGATTGATTGGGGAACGCGCCCCATGGGTCAAACCGTTTGGGATGGTAAATTGATGGCGAGCATCGGCGTGAGTCCTGGCGCTATTGGCACGGCTGTCGCACAAGCGCATATGCGCAGCATCATGGTAGCGTTAGGCGCTATTTTTTTTGCTCGTCCTGAAGTGTATTTGGTTCACCAAGAAGGACTCATTTCGGATGATTTTGAAATTACCACACCTGCAACACGAGACTTTCTTAAAAAATTCATCGAACAATTCGCTCAAAATATTGAAAAACATCATTAGGAGATAGCATGATGAATAAGAAATATTATGTTATTGGCCTGTTTTTTATGTGTCTTAGTTCATTATGTTTTGGTGAAGCCGCCGCAACGCATCGTGTCCAACAGTTTCAAAATTCGAAAGTAACCGTATGGAAAACGATTATTTACCCTACTAAACAACAAACGATTGCGATGCACCGTCACGACTATGACCGTGTTGTAGTCGCATTAACGGATGGCACCTTAAAAGTTAAAAATGATAAAGGGAAAGTACATTATCTTCATCTTAAAAAAGACCAAGCATACTACCTAAAAAAAGACGTACCAAATGAGTTGCACTCCGATCAAAATGTGTCAGGCCATCGCATTAGGGTGATGGTGATAGAGTTGAAATATTAGGGTCTATTGAATTAAAAAATCATTGGCCGATGAACAAATATTTGGTAACCTGTCATTTTCACGAATAGGTGTATTGATTGTAATGTTGTCAGTCATGATTATTGCTAAGAATGAAGCAGCGACGATTCGGCGCTGTTTAGAGGCTCTTGGATGGGCGGATGAAATCATCGTATTAGATTCCGGTAGTGAAGATGCTACTGTAGCGATTGCTCGTGAATATACCCCGCATGTATTCCAAACCGACTGGCAAGGATTTGGTGTTCAAAAGCAGCGTGCTTTGGAGAAAGCAAGCGGTGATTGGATATTAAATTTAGATGCAGATGAAGTCATCACTGAAGCATTACGAGATGAAATACTGGCAGCGATCAGCCGAGATCAGATGAGCGGGTTTCGCGTTCCAATACGCATGTATTTTTACGGAAAAGCCTTACGCTTCTCAGCAGGACCTCAGCGTCATGTTCGCTTATTCAAACGACTGGGAGCCCGGTTTAGTAACGATTTGGTGCATGAAAAAATTTTATTGCCTGAGAATAGCCAGTTAGGGCGCTTAAAGAACCCGATTTTACATCATTCATTTCGAGATGTGAGTCATGCTTTGGCCAAGATGAATCTCTACTCTTCCTACTCTGCACGTATCCGTATCGATGCAAAGAAGCGGCATACTTTGACGCAAACAGTGCTCAGTAGTCTTTGGATGTTTTTTCGTTGCTATATCTTACAACGAGGCTTTCTGGATGGGAAACCTGGCTTGGTGTTGGCATTGTTTCAAGCACAAGGCTCCTGGTATCGTGGCATTAAACAGTTATATCGAGACGCATGATTCCGCTTTAGCTCAATCAGTTCCCCTAAACATAAACCAGTAAAAGTGATAAACAAATACCCAATTCCGCTGGTGGTTAATAGCCCATCAGAATAGTTGACGACACAAAAAGGCAACAATACAGCTTGTAAAATAGGCTTCATCTCCTGCAGTTCAAAACTTAATTTACTTAACCAACCTAAAATGAGAAAAAGCACCAATATTCCCAATAAACCTAGTTCACTAGCTGTCAACCAGTATTGACTGTGAGGATCTGGCTTCGGTTGATCCCACTCAGGAATGGGATTGTCTTTAAAATACTGGGGCGTAAAACTGCCAGTACCGTACCCCATAAACGGCTTAGATAAAAACAATTGCTTGGCATAATGATGAAATTGGAGCCGAAATCCAACACTAGAATTTTTTTGCCCCAATTGATAATTACGCATATCTTGAAAGCCCATATGCGCACGTTGCATCAGTTTATTAGAAGGTATGAACTGAATTAAAACAACAAAACCTATTGCCAATGACAAAATGACATAAAGCAGGGGCTTCGATGACATATTTTGTAAGAAAAACAACAAAAATAACATGGCATACACAATAATACCTGTACGACCCGTATTTAAAAATAGCAGTTGACTCGTATAAATCAAAATAAGGATGGCATATCCCATTTTATACCACCTGTTTTGAGTGCTGATTGCTAACCAAGCAGCTAAATAAGCAGCGAACGCCACCATGTATCCGGTGATAATATGATTATAAAACACACTGCCTGGATCAGAGTGCACACAATATAACGAGACGCTGCAAGTAATGCATATCCCAAGCAGGTAAGCATGTATGGCATAATGACGTATTTTTTTATGGGTAAAACCTGCTGCAAATAATGGTAGGTAGAGTAATTTACAATATTTTTCGACCATAGAGATCTGTTGCGCTGGGCTTGCAATACTCCAAATACAACCCAGAATTGAAATGCCACATAATGCTATTATCATCCAAGTAATTGGTTGCGTAAATATAAACCGTAAATCTGGTCGATATTGCGGAGAAAGTAAAATGCCAGCTGCTGCAATACTGATCCCAATGCTTTTCATGGTAGGGCCCAAGGCGATACATAACATCGCCAGCACTAATAAAGCAGGTGCATAAGTGCTCAGATATGTTTTAAATGACCTCATCTCAATGCTCTTTAGTGCTTTTTAAGGTTAGTAGCCAGCATTTTACGTCACAGCTGATCTTTTGTCTATGTCACGCGGCTTGTCGGTAGAATGTCCTTACATCATATGTTTTTGCGCAGTACTCACAGATGTTAAATCAATTCCTAATTTATCAGCAACATAATTGATAGCATGATTGTTTACGGTAATAATGTTTTGGGGGCTATGACAGCAGGGACCATGTTCCGAAGGTAATAAATCTGAGTGAAAAGCTAAACGAGGACATAGCAATTGAATATTTTCTAATACGTTTCGTGCGCTTGCGACCAAGTTTTTATTGTACAAGTAAGAAACAATATTGGAGGGATAGGCATATACTTTGTCAAAGGCAAGGTAAGTACATATATTTTTTATTTTTTGGAAGGTTGATTTATCATCCCAAGATTGTGGTATAACCGTTGCATTTAAAATAATGCGTTTACATAGTAAAAACCCAAAGTTTTCAAACAAAAAGGTATAGTACCGTTTGTCTTCTTTTAATTCCCTTTGGCGTGTTAGGAGCTCTCGTATATCACAAGCTGGAACGCATCGGGTAGTATAAGCAGTTAAGGCAGCGAAGAACTCGGCTTTATTGTTTGCGGTTCGCATTTCCGCTTGAATATAACGCCAGTAATTAATGACATGCCGACTATTGTCGACAAGAAAGATCTTTGGCAATTGCCCGCCTAATTCACAAGCCATGTGTACAGCACGGACACCCGATGTTGCAACCAAAGCAATTTGCGCAGTAGGAGGGTGGTTTGGCAGTGTTCTAATATTTGGATCATTGCCGGCCACTATGACATTATAATCTGACTGTTGCTCTATCGGCAATGGTTGATAAGCGTACTTTTTCCTCGCAAAAAAACCTCGAACGCGAGATTGTATCTTAATGGCGGCTTGATTATCTGGCATAAAGTAAAATCCATTGAGGTTTTATGAATGATACCATATGTATATATTTTGATCAATATATTTATTTTTAAGCCGATATTGGTGTCCCAGGCAAGATTCGAACTTGCGACCTGCCCCTTAGGAGGGGGCCGCGCTATCCAGCTGCGCCACTGGGACGGATGCCCATTTTAGCCCTATCAGGCAATTACTTGCAAATTTACTTGCATCAAGCGCTTTAACAAGGTTAAAACATGCGATAATTAAGACAAGGAGCTGAAGGGCAGTATAGTATGCGAAATATCCAATATAAATATATTGTTGCCGCAATTTATGCAGTGGTATTGTTTCTAGATAAATTAGATTTGACGATTGTGAATATCGCGTTACCCGCTATTTCTGAGCATTTCCATGTGTTAGTAACCGATATGGAATGGGTGAATAACGCATTTTTACTCGCGTTGTCGTTAAGCATACCCATCAGTTCATGGATGGGGGGTCGCCTTGGTAGTAAGCGTGTTTTTATTTATGCGATTGCAGTATTTGGTATCAGTTCATTATTATGCGCTCTGGCACCCAATATTTCCTTTTTGGTGGGCATGCGATTTGTGCAAGGTTTGGCCAGCGGTCTCATTGTGCCGATTGGTATGACGATGGTTTTCCGCGCATTTGAGCCTTCTGAATATGCCAGCATCTCTAGCTATATTTTTATCCCTTCGTTGATCGCACCTGGGTTGGCACCGATGGTAGGCGGGATGATGATCCAGTATTTTGATTGGAGATGGGTTTTTTTATTTGTGACGCCCGTGTGTGCAATCATCATGAGTTATTCCTATTGGGCTCTGAAAGAATATCGACACCCAAATAAATTACCCTTGGATGTATGGGGTTTTATCTACTCTGGGGCCACTTTATTATTAATTTTCCACGTCTTGTCTGTACTGGGAAGACATTGGAACAGTTGGAGCATCGTCATAGAATTGATAGGTGCTGTGTTATTCGGTTATTTGTTTATTCGACAAGAGGACAGCAGTCCTGCACCTTTGATTCATTTGGATTTGTTTCGCACAAAATTATTCGTGCAGGCTAATCTGATTCTGACCTTTTTTCAGGTGGGGCATTTTGGCGCTATATTTATTATTGCAATCTATTTGCAAATGAACGTCGGATATACAGCGATGCTGGCAGGGATCATCATGGGCATGCAAGCATTTGGCGCCATATGTTCTAGCCGTTTATCTGTGAAACTATTTGAGCTTTACTCAGCTAGATTACCCATTAGCATCGGTTTGGCAGGCGTTGGGCTCACCACACCGTTTATTTTATGCTTAAATTCTGAGAGCCCGGTTTGGCTAGGGTTTTGTATTTTATTTGTTAGGGGCTTACTGAGTGGTTTATGCGGTGCACCGATACAAGCGATAGGGATTGCAGAGTTTTCTGATGAGCAAATCAGTCAAGCTGCGGCTGCATTCAACATTGTACGACAATTAGCAATCAGTCTGGGGATTGCTTTGTCAGCCTTGCTTCTTAGTATTGCCATAAATAATTCTGATTTAAATATCATGCTCAACCAAGATAAATCAGTTTTTTATGCGCCGTTTGCGTTGATTTCTTGCTCCGTTTTTTGCGGAGTTTGGGTTACACTGCGGATGAACAAAGCTTCTCTCATGATGAATCGCAAGGAAAGAACATGAATTTATTAGATAAAGTGGTCAATCTCGAACATGCTGCCACAGAATTTGGCTTTCAATGGGATAATACAGCACAAATTATGCAGCAAATCCAGAATGAATGTGCTGAAGTTCAAGAACATCTGTTAGCGACTACGCAAGCTCGCAATCCGGAGGATTTGCAAGAAGAGATCGGAGATTTACTGCATGCGGTACTTTCATTATGCGTATTCTGCAAATTGTCACCGCAAGAGACCCTCGCAGCAAGTCTGGAAAAATTTGAGCGTCGCTTTAACTCAGTTAAAGCACAAGCGCACGAACAAGGTTTCTCTGATTTGAAAGGGCATTCCTTTGAAACATTGATGAAATTCTGGGATCGCGCGAAGCATTTGGTTGGATAGAGGTCCTTTTGTCAATATTTTGGTCTATAATATGATAAATAGACCAAGGGGTTTGACATGGATAACATTAGGGAAACTAAGGAACTACAACAGAAAAATGCCGATGCTGTACGTAGAGTCCAGATTATTATTAGAGATTTAATAAGCAAAGTGAATGGATCTGGATTACCTCCAGCATCAAAAGTTGCTGATATAAAAAAATTGAATGACCAACTGGCCTCTCTGAAAAAAATAGAAATTCAAATGAGTAAGCCTCCTACCAATCGGTATGAAGCATTACAAGTTGCAAGGGCACAAAAAAACGAGATATCAACAATCGTTGGGGAAATATCAAGCATTAACACATCTATAAAAAACAAAATTGCCGCAGCATCACAAACTAGGGCAGTGCCACAACAAAGTCATGTCAGCCCAGAACAATCTCGTACCGCTTCACCACAAACCGATTATAGATTACCTGACGTGCCAACAACGCCTATTCAACCCCGCATTGATCGAAGTAATCTACTTTTAGATAAATATATTGCTGTAGAACAAAAACTATCCCAAACGAAGTTTCAATTAGCATCCTTAAACCAAAGAATGCTCGCAGAAGCCAATACGGGCAAAAAGATAGAGCTTCGTACACAAATCGTTTCCGCACAAAAAATACAAGCTGCCATTCAAAGCGATTTAAATACGATAAGACCACAGTTATCTGATCCCCAAAAGAGCGCTACTTTGGATCGTGCATTGAGCGGAAAGCTAGAGATTCTTAATCGACTGGATGACAGAATGCAACAAGCTTATATCAAAAACTTGCCTATTGCGCCAGTCTCAAAGTTACCTGTGGCGCCACAGTCACATGATGACGATGAGAGGCCAAGAGGCCCTCGTCGTTAATTGATTATGGGACGAATGAACAATGAGATGGATGAATTTCATTAATCTTCACTTTGTTGACGAGTAGACGTCACGCGGGCCATTAGCACTGCTTCGCCTAATATGTGTCCTTGCATTGCATTGTTCACATCAACATACTGCGCCGTGTTTGATAGTTGTAACACCGTATCTAAAGCGTACAGTCTGAAAAAATATCGATGCGTCCCACTCGGAGGGCAAGGGCCACTGTATCCTGAGGTACGCCAACTGTTCAAACCACTCATTGCCTCAATTGGGAGGCTAGCACTTTCGGAGAAGGCATTGATATTGGAAGGAATGTTGAATAAAACCCAATGTGCCCAATTGGGTTTGGACGCATCAGAATCCAACATAATCAGAGCAAAAGATTGCGTATTCACTGGTGCATTGCGCCAAGATAATTGTGGTGAGATATTTGATCCGTGGCAGGTATAGCGCTCCGGAATGATCCCATTTGCACGGAAAGAACTGCTGCTTAATTCAAAGCTCATAGCGAAACCTTGCTGACAAAAACATCCCATTAAGACCAAGCAGGATATTATTTTAATCATTTTCATAAGGCCATTTTTAAAAAGCATCGGTCATATCAAGCTAACTTGGTGCCTGCATATTGTCAATATCTGAGCTTGGACTTCAAAAAGATTGGCCAGCAGGGCAGGCTTGTAACAAGGCTGTGTTGATTCGGGCTATTGTATTAAAATGATTTAAATTAGATCACGGAAACCGAGCCATGACCGTTAAGGAGTGGAAGGCGAAATGACTGGACTTGACATAAATGTAACTTACTGATCTATTGATACTTTTTGGAGTAAGTAATTGTGACAGAGATCAGTATTCATCGACATTTTAATCACAGATGATTTGGCCCTGGGTGTGTAATTTATATCCTTTTTGTTTTGTGCCCTTTGTGCTAGCATAAAGTTTGATACCGTTTTCAGGTTGGAATATGCTAACAAGGAGGTTCAGCATGCAAATTCAGTCAAAGCGTCTATTGTCCTTGGATGTTTTTCGTGGCATCACCATTGCAGGTATGATCTTGGTGAATACCATTGTCTTATCTCCGTTTAAAATCTTAGATCATGCTGAATGGCACGGATGTACGCTTGCCGACCTAGTTTTCCCCTTTTTCTTAGTGGCGGTCGGGATCTCCTTGGTGCTGTCCATGACCAAACAACGTAAAAATGGCGTTGCAAAAAAAAAAATCATTTATAAAATAGTACAACGCAGCATCATTATTTTTATGCTGGGCCTTCTTTTAAATATTTTTCCCTACCACCTAACAGGCGACACATTCACGACTGTGAGGATTTATGGTGTGTTGCAGCGCATCGCTTTATGCTATTTTTTTGCAGCATTGGCGAATCTCTATCTGAGTACGCTGTTGCAGCTACTGTTGACAGTCGGACTATTATTTGGATATTGGCTGCTCATGATTTACTTCCCTATTCCTGATTCCGGAGTAGGGGATTTTACAATGGGGGGTAACCTCGGTGCTTACCTTGATCGTTGGTTGTTTCCCGCTAAGAACTTATACGGAAAAATATTTGATCCCGAAGGTTTATTAAGTACGTTGCCAGCTATCGCAAGTACTTTATTGGGCAATCTAACCGGTATTTGGTTGTTATCTTCTAGGTCGCCACAAAAAAAATGCCTGGGTATGTTCATAGCAGGGACGCTAGCCATGCTTTTAGGCTGGACTTGGGCAGAGTGGCTGCCTTTCAATAAAGCCCTATGGACCAGCTCTTATGCGCTTTGGACGGCGGGTATTGCAGTGAATACCTTTGCTCTGTGTTATGCCCTCATTGAAATCAAACATTGGAAGCGTTGGTCCAAACCTTTTGAAATATTTGGTTTAAATGCCATTTTGGTATACTTTTTACATGTTTTATTTTTTAAGATTCAGCTCATGATTCATTTACAATGTCGGTATTTTAAGACCTGTAATTTACGTCAGGTGATCATTCAAGATTTGTTCGGCTGGGCTAGCTTGCCGTATGGGTCATTATATTATGCCATCACATCGGTATTGTTTTGGTTACTGGTTTTGACGGTGTTATATCGAAGGAAAATTTTTATCCGGATATAAAAACCTAAGGCCTATGTCCCGAGGACGAGCGATGGGACATAGGTGTTAGGCCTAGGGCTCCGGAACTCGCGCCCTGACGCAAAACTCAGGGCATCATACAGGACCCCCCCCAATCACATCGTTATATTTATCCTGTGCGTTAGCCAAACTTAGTTTGGAATAAATTTCAAGAGAATCTCTTTTAACATGTCCTGAGTAGGGTTGAATAAAAGCATCGTCTATATTCTTTGTCTTTAGCCAAGTAAACAAAAAATGTCTTAATTTATGTGGTGATATCGACCTTTCAATACCAGCATGCTTAGTATATCGCATAAGAATTTTCCTAACTCCCCGATCGGTATAGTTACGACGAAAACCTGATTCAAATAAATACAATCTATTCTCATTTTTATAGTGCTTTATATGGATCGCCAATGTCTCTTTAAAAACCGGAGAAAAAGGTACAACCCTATCTTTTTTACCTTTTCCTTGATTTATTTTGATTCTGCAATTGGTTAAATCGATATCACATAATTGGATATTTACTAACTCACTGACTCTTACGCCGGTATAAAGCAGCACCTTGATGATAAGCATATGCAACGTATCATTAGACTCCCAAACTGACTTGTAAAAAAGTCTAATTTCATCCTCAGTTGGAACATACGGTAAGCGTTTTGGTGTTGTTGTCACTTCAACATTAAGATTTTGCCTAACAAATCTGAAAACATCCCGAAGATAGTCATAATTGGGGTTTTGAGTTTTAAGCAGACTTGATACTTTTTGAGGCATTTTTTTGGCTGATATTTTTTCCATTATGCAGCCATCCTATAGTCAAGATGTGGTAATCGAACAGACAAGTCTAAAGGAAATAATCCATAGGGGTTTACGTGCTCATAAATCAAAGGAGTGAATGCTCGCTTGTCTTCTATTGTCAGTATGTCCTGCAAATTATGCTCTTCTATAATCTGTTGAATCATTACCGTATTGATATAGACCATTGAAAGTTGTAATAAGTGTAAAGACTGCACGGATAGTGTTTGCGCCTTCTCGTGGTTAGAGGAAATTTCACCTGCTCGACCGTAAAAAATAAACTTACTGACGCCATTCCAAAGCTCTACGACATTTAATCCTTCTTGAATTTCCTGTCTCATGGACTCATGCATTAAGTAATTGCAGATAAAAATTGTTTTTATAACCTTCCCCGATTGAGAGACTGCCATGTATGTCGGATGCTTAAGATTGTTTTGATTAAATCTTCTAAGAATGGACTCCGGATCAGCATGGCCTGCCTTCATTGCAGCAGTGTATTTTACTATTTGACTGTATTGCTCTTTAATTAATTGCCAATTAATAGAATCGCCCAAAATAGGTTGTAAATTTTTATAGCGTTGATAATCTCCAATTTCGCATTGAGCCAATTTTTGTTTGTTCAAATTTGCTAAGCGAGGCATTAGAGAGAAACCAAGAAGATATGAAAATGCAAACCCTATTTCGCTTTGGCCATGCGTATCTACGTAATTTTTTTGAACTGACATTTCGGTGCAATGCCTTAGAACACATTCAATCATTGCGGCAACTTCGGAGCTTGAAACACTTTTTAACTGTGAGTGAATACAACATGCATTTTTTTCCACATGCCAATAAATCATAACCCCTCGGCCACCATAACGGTTATGATACTCGGATATGAAATTTTGAAAATAAGCTGAAAACTGAGTTGAGTCACTGCCAACGGCAATAGGTATTTCTCCCCATATCTCTTTTAATCGAATTTCAAATAATGCATTAGCAACTTTAGTCAGAGCATGTTTTAAATTATCAGAAGAGATAAAATAGGGCCTGTTTACAATTCATCCCCGACGCCTACGTGCCGCGGCTTGTCCGCGGCATCCAGGAGATGGTCAAATTACAACTGAGCCAATTTAATTGCTCATTCAATTGATAAATAAGAACAAACTCGTAATATAACGATTCTA
>CAMCUM010000058.1 GCA_945878975.1 Legionella genomosp. 1 | reverse complement strand
TTGGGTTCTGATGCTTTCCAGATCTGTTCCCAGCATAACTTGCTTGCCACTCTCTGGATGGTGTTGTAAAGCCCAGTCATGGAAAGGCTGATTGAGGTTGTCATCAATTGACGAAGACTGTTCTTTGGCATGGCTTGCGGCATTTTGTAGCTGCATTCCATGCGAATATTCAGATGATGATTGTTTTAATAAAGACTCGCTTGTTGCAAAATTGGCGGCAATTTGCTCTGAACCACTCAAATTATGATTGTCTGTAGTATCCAAATTATTGTGTCTAGCCGTATTCATCATATGATTAAATGATTCGTTAAAGGCTTGTCCTTCGCTTGAATTATTAAACCATTGCGCGCTGTGTGTCGTTGAACCTTGGGTTCGTCCCGTAACGCTCGCATCCAACGATGTGCCAGTTGCTAACTCAACACCTTTACCCCAAATTGCTTTATTCGTGTTTAAGCGATACGCGGCGGCTGCCTCAACAGATGTTTGACTTGATACATCATGATGCTTGTTATACGCATGGACGGCATCTTTCATATTACGCAGGTCTTGGTTAATGCTATCTGTGGTCGTATTGCTAACACCTGCACCACTTCGATAATCATTGCTATCGTTTTCAGAAAAGTTCTTTAATTGATTTAAACCTTCTTGCGCATGTGTGTCTGCCGAGGTTCTTAATTGTGATGCTGTATTGAACGATTCATTAGCGGATTGATGTAATGCATCCACCACCCTATCAGAGCCATGCACGCTAACAGCTGAATTTGAAATAGCCGGTAGAACGTTTGCGATATGTGAACCATCTTGAGTGTCCGTTGAAATCGCGCCATTTGGCATTTGCTGACTACTCATGCCTTCAAAATGAGTTCTATTGGTATCGAATTTATGCGCATTAGTGTTGTCATAATTCATATTCCAACCGCTATAAGATGCCATCGATACATTACCGGTCGCAGCCGATTGCGCCTCTCCGACTGAAAGAGATTGCGCAATACCGCCAAAATGTTGAGCGGCGTTATTTAAGACAAAAGACAGGCCTTTGGTAATGAAATAAGCTAAGAATGGAACTGAGGCCGCCAATGCGCCTGCTGTATAAGCAAAATTGGCATGATGGCTTGAAAGAACATCGCTGTTTGAAAAGGTGATTTTGATTTTTTCTATTTCGGACGAGCTAATCGGCACGTTACCGGAAATCGACACAAAAAAGTGAATAATCACAAGCATCGGAGGCCAGCTCCAAATATAAATTTGTGATTGCAGAAAAATCGTATACACATTTTGCGCCAATGGCACAAGCGATAACAATAAAATCAAAGGGAAAAGACAAACCATAAGCATCCATATGATTGTCATGTAATAAGGCAGTCTTAAACTTGCCAACCAAAAGGTATTGGCCTCAGCAATATGCATTTTTTGCATGCTTTGCGTATTGGTGTAATTCATGAGGGCTGCATCTGCCCCAGAAAAGGCAAAGGCATCGCGTGCGGCGTCCCTGGTCGCATTAATCAGAATGTTTTGTGTAAGCGTTTCTGCAGCAGAGGTCGCAATCCCAGTATAATACTCATGGGCATGTTCAATTTGCTGCGTAAAAGCGCCTAATTGTGTTTTCTTATCCATGACTTTATTGACGCGCTTTAGCTCTTCATTAACAAAAGCACTAAGTTGTGTGCGAAGACTCTTGCCCGCTTTGTCTTTGCCCCCTACGGCATCAACGCATGAAACATTGCTGCCATCGTGTAATACCACGCGATAAATTGGAGATGGGTCGTTAAAATAAAGACTCTCTAAGTTATCAGAATGCACAAGCTCATTAGGCGCAATACTATTACTCCCCAAAAGCTTTGCCGTAAAAACGCATTGTCTTAGATAAGCACTCATATCAAAAAGAAGATTGGGGTTAGGCGATAAATTCGAAGCACTCAAAGCCAGAAACACTCTTGAGCCAAAAATCATACCTGATTTCACAAAGTCCAAATCATCTACCGTATGAAATACACTCTGAAAGGCCAATGTTATCCCGTTGCCCATCGTGCTAATAATCGATGCTGGCAGCGCTAATCCGATGGGTACGTGGTCAACTGTCTGCGCTGATTGCGCTGAATCAGGATGTTGCATATCCAAAATTGCTACAGGTACTTTGATACCCAATAGTACGTAAGTCGCAAAAAAACCTGTGACAAGATAACGTGTAATGGCCTCGAATTTCTTACCTACAATGTATTGATAAGCAGTTAGCAAAACTGCAAAAGTACTGACAATGCTTATTGCAGAATGAAATGTCCCTTCGTTTAAAATACTCACCACAGCATCAAGACCTTGCTTGAATAGCTCGCTTTCCACTGGTGTGTAAATAGTCAATATACTCATGATGCCTCCCCCTGATAGGCCGAGCGCAACATCGGATTTAAAGCGCTAAAGGCTTGTTTGACGTTGTCTTGCACCAGCTGATTGGTTTGAAGTGCTGCATTAAACCGCTCACGGCTTTCAGAGCCAAAGTTGTCTACAAACGTTTGTGCTGTTTGAATGCTCTTGAAGAGTTTTTCTTCGTTGTGTGCGCCCATATCTTTTGAAAGCAACGCTCTATGGATGGTTTGTAGTGAGTTCGATAGATATTGCGCTAATAAATCCGTTGCTATCGTTTGCGACAACTCATATGCGCTTTGAATCCCGATGTTTTGAGCGGCTGATGCACTTATTAAATTAAATACCGGTTGTTCAACCATCTCCATAAGCCCTCTCTCTTCAGGCTCAAACGCCGTGCCTTGTTTGATGTGGTTGTAGACACGCTCCAAGATGATTTGAACCTTGCTCACCAAGGCATCATTCATACCAATGGTGTGGGTTTTATTAGCCTGAATAATAAGGCAGTCATCGTTATCACATTGATAGCTTGGAACTTCGCCGCCATATAGCATGGCCTTGATGAAATTTTGATTGTGCACCAAAGATGGGTAAGCCTGGAGTGCTCCTTTTTTATCAAAGACGATGGTGCCTGAAATCGACATATATAATTCTTTTAACGCCCTTCCATCGCCTTTTAAAAACGGATTTTTCTGTAACACTTCCCATACTATATTGGTGTCGGCCAATACTTGGTCTTTGTATTCGGGTTTAGTTTTTGCCTGGTTGATTCTGCTCTCAAGTTCGCCACCAGTAGAGCATTTTTGGCGAGCCATCGCCCAATCACCAAAATCTCCGCTAGTTCTTCCTAAATCCTCACAAATTCTTTGATGTGCCGCACGGTTTTTAGGCCAAACTGCCGCAGCGCCAACTTCTGCCAGTTCACAAGAATTAAGATTGTTGTTATTTAAATCAGCAGCAAGCTTTTGTGAGAACTGCATTGCATGCGCTATTTCAGGGAGCTCTGTTTCCAAAGCAAGGTTCAGCGCATAGCCACCTGCGCTTGATAAAATAGACTGCATAAACTTAACAATTTGATCTCCTTCGATATACGAAATACCACCGGCATATAAATCAATCCCCGCACATCCTGACCTAAATCCAGGTGCATCCACGTGGAAAACTTGAATATTTTGTGGCTGACTTCTTGCATAAATTGAGCCCATAGAAACAAAGCCCGCGGCTTGTGACTCATAAGAATGACTCCCGGTTACGTTCGATGAAAACCCGATATTATTGAAAAAACTATTTAAATCATTCGCAATAGCACCACTTTTAGCCTCAATATTGATGGCAAAAACTGATGTCACATACAGTGTGCTCATCATGACGATAGATAATGTAGATTTTTTGGCCTTAAGCATGAAAACGCTCCTCGATATGCTCTAAAAGCTTATCTACTCGTTGAGAGAGCTCATAAGGCTCGGCCTCACCAAACAACACGGCATAGGCCTCATGGGTATGATTATTTACCAAGAAAAGTGCCGGAACTGATGGCTTGTAATTACCATCAACATAAAAGGTTTTAAATAACTCAGGCGTTAAGGGCGTGCCTGTGAACTCAAGTGCAGGGCCTCCATCAAAGCTATAGGACTGAACATGCACATGAAATTCATCAGCAAAGTTTTTTAAGGTTGGCGCAAATTTTTTACAATGCGGACAAGTGGCTTTAAAGATATAAACAAAATAGTAATTTTCCGAGAGCATTTTGGCTTTGCTATCTTGGACACTATTAGAGCTGGACTTCGCCTCCCGTATTTTTGCAATTTCTTGGATTGCATCAAGGGCTTGATTAGCCATTGAAGGCAATGTCCATAGCACCATTGTTAATAGTATTGCTAATTTCTTCACTCTAAAGCCCCTCATAGGTGTAACGTTTATAATCAGTTGCCAAATCTAAAAATCTGTCTTTAAGCTCAGTGGTAGAGACAAACCCATAAGACAACGGCGTCATTTTTTGGGTTTTTAAATTCACTAAAAAAAGAGCTGGCATATAATGAGGCACGAGATTTAGTTTTTGTTGTATGGTCTTCAATGGGATTTTTCTTTGATTAGGTAAACCCTGGATGAGCACCCCATCAGTTGCAACTGAAATCGTTTCAAAATGTGATGCGGCTACAAACGCCATAAAATGATTGGCAAATTTTTGCGATATCGGATTATTGCCTTCGTAAAACAAAATAAACCCGTAAACCTTTGCCCCAACCTTAATGACGTCTTCAGTCATTTTAGAGGTCATATCATTGCGAACCGCAATGGCTGAGTTGTCTGTTGGGAAATTGAGTCTATGATCAAGCTCTGGGTGTAATAAAAGCGTTTGCTGCCAAAATCTTACAAAGGCTTGGTTTTTCTTGGCATAAAATTGTTGCGCTTTCATATAGTCATACGTTGTCTCAACTGATGGCTCAAGCAAGGCGCGCGCCAACTTATTCTTGGTTTGAAGACGTAACGCCATCAGTTTTTCATAAGGGCTCTGCATCGGTGCTTGGGGTTTTATGGGCTTTGAAGCCTTTTTGGCATCGACAACGCTATACCAATGAAACCCATGAGGAGCAGGTGCATCAAGACTTGCCAAGACACTTAAAGGACTCAATAGAACGGCAAGAATGATAATCCCTGAAAGAATCCTATTCATTTGGCCACCTTTGCTTCAACGCGTCTTATCATCTCATCCATGTTCATACTGGGATTTTTTATCAAAATACCGGCATCATTATTGGGAGCACCTTTTTGCCCGTAGCCACTTGGGTAAATCGGTGTGATAAAATCTATTTTTTTAAAATCTATGTCTTGCAAATCATCAACAGTCATACCCTCGCACTTCGGTTCTTCTGCGGTTCCAAGGATATTTTTTTTATCTTGCTTCAAGCGCCCTTCTTGCAAAATGCGCGCCAATTTAGAATCAAAAACACAATAACTTCGTTTGTATTTAACGCACACACCAAGCTCTCTTTCATCACAAAATTTGCCTAGGTAGTGGTCAAGATAATGCTGCTTTGCTACACCTAAATCTCTATCTTCTTCTGAGCAATGAGCAAGATTAAGCGCCTTCCCCCAGCCTTTACTTGAGCAGCAATCAATAAAGTTGAGTGGCAGAACCTTGCACTGCACAGCACGCCCCTTGAAAATAGCTGATTGGGTTTCCTTGTAGTCTTCTGCGGCTGCACCTAATACCGCAAGTTTTGAAATATTGTCAGCAAACGAGTCGTTTTCACTCGGGGTTTTGGCATTACAGCTTCCGTCTGCACAAAAAACCTTTTTTATGCACGGAATACTCGGTTTGCATACGGTATCGTTACAGCTATAGGTTTGCTTGTACTCAACACAGACGCCGTCTTGATATTGGTTACAATATGAGCCTACTTGAAAGCAGCCTTTAGACTTTTGGCTTTCGCAATTATCTGCATTCGAATAGCTACATGCATAAGTGAGGCGCTCCTCCCAACAGTCACGAGTCAAAGCGAGCCCATTATTCACACGTGTCTCATTTGGGGATGTGCAGATTTTGTCTTTTATATGACAGAGGCTTAGATTGGTATTAGTGCAGCTATCTTCCCATTTATCACCTGTCTCATATAAATTTGAGTCCAAATCTACATCAAAAGATATTTGTAGCGGGTAGTCACGTCGGAATTTCCTGGAGACCCATATTGAAAAAACACCATCACAATTAGGTAGGAGACTGATACTGACCCAAGTCGCCACGTCTCGATTATTTCTAATTCCGACATGATGCATATTGATGCGACTACACCCATGTTCAAATCGAATTAATTGACTAATATGGGTATAAATCGCATTGCTGCCCCACCCCTGGATTAAATTGACATCAATCACTCCTCTCCAGTTCTTATGAACCATCACCTCAACATCGATATGAGCTGTTCGGTGTTCCTGGTCAATATTCACAATGCGCTTTCTAATGCATTCTTTATCTGGCAATGATTTTGAAACAAGACAGCTTTCAAAATGCGTAACATTCTCACAAGTTTTAGGCGCATTTTCACAGCTTCCATCTTGAGAAAACATTTTGTCGCCTTGCTCTTGAATAGATTTGGCATACTGAATCGCTGGGTTTAGGTCATTCTTTTCAAAATGATGATTGCTGGCTTCCCTTGCAATGATTTTGCTTGTTTCATCTTCTTTTGCGTGAGCAAGACCTCTTTCTTTCAAATCAGTTTTTTCTACTTCAATACCTTTGTAAAGCTGTGTTTCTCCTGGGTTTTGAGTGTAATTTTTGAAGTTTTCTTCAGGCTTAAATTGCTCCATGGCATTTAAGGGCTGGTTTTTAAAAGCACCGATGTCTTTTTTATATTTCGCAAAAGCATCATCAATAGTTTGAGCCATCAAGCCCTGTGCTACCACAGTCATTACAAATCCTATAAATAGTTTTTTAGGCATGATGTTCGTCCAGTATTTTTTGAACGACATCACGTAACTCACCTTTTTGTGCAATCAATTTTAGGGAATCCACAGCCTTACTATTGCCATACACCACATCAAATTTTTGGGTGGGACATGGCGTATGTGGCATACAAGTACTTGGTCTTTTAATCACGACCAAAGCTGGTACCTTTTCGATATGCAGCTCTTGAAACCAAAATGGATCGATAGAAATTCCTTCGAAATTTAAGCGCTCTTTAGATGCTTTCTGATTAAGCTTATAAAAGGTGTCGACTGTTTTTTTGAAATCATCCTCTTTTAAGCCCTTGATGATGAGAGGAATGCCAAAACGAGATGCTTCATCAGCAAGACCGAATAGTAGGCTTTTTGGCATAGAGAAAGAGACAAATAGCATGGTATCTACAACTTGCTCGTTCTTATTGGAAGATTGGCGGGCTTCGGCCTTTAATCGCTCAATAAGCGACTCCTCTCCCATGCTCAACGCCTCTGAGTCTCGTCTAATTTTTTCAAGCTCAGAGGCCTTGATTTTTGATTGAATCAGATTGCCTTGGACTCTTGTTGACTGCAAAAAATCATTGGTATTTGCAAGAACCGCAAAGTTTGCCAAGAGTAGAATCATTCCTATTTTGAGCATGAAAACGCCCCTTTTGGATGATTCAAACAGCAACTTACAATTCGCTCGCAAACAACCAACTGTGCAAGAATGCTTACTAAAACACAAGTAATAGGGTGTAGTTGCAGCCAGTGTGTCGCGAAGATAAAAAAGATGGACGTAACAATAATGATGGAACTAAAAATTTCATAGCATAAGCGCCATGAAAACTTAAGTGGCTTGGTTTTAAAGTGGCCCTCTATCTTTTCGTAAACTCTACCAAAATCAGATCCTACAAAAAACAGCGCAAAAAGGATTATCGAATTAAAAATCCATGACGCCCAGTGATTTTTTGCAACATAGTTTAAAACAATCAATGGATCGTCACAAAGCGCCGAAGCGTCATATCCAATTAAAAAAATCAGATACGAAAGCATAAGTAGTATAGTTGTGGCAATTTCACATAGATTGAAAAACTTTTCTATAGCGTCTATATTTCTTGTAATAACACCCATATTTTCTCCCATTGTCATAAAAAACAGCAATTTCTTTTCTTCCAAACCAAAAATCCAAAATTGTCACCATCTTTAGGATTTACATGCCCCGCCTCAAACGTTGTGACTGATTTACCAAACGGATAACAGTGTTTCGCATCAGGAATCGTATTAACAAGCTCATAACGATAACGACTTTTAGGCATGATTGCGGAATACTTGGGTTTACATATCGCCGGGTTTTCCAGCGTATATTCACCAATAGAATCCTTAATTTCCCCAAATCGGTGTAATTTGAAATCCGTACGTTCAACCAAAAGGACTGCTGCTTGCAAAGGACTTGCTTGATGGGCTACAAATCCGGTCAAAGGATAAGTAGAGCCTTGCGAACCTTGGCACCAAAAAAGCTTATCGATAGCTGTTTTTGCAAGTGCTGTGGTTGCATCTACTGCGCACGAAGCTCTTGCAATGGGATTAGAAAACAAAACAGCTTCAGGGTTTTCTATAAAAGACAGCTCTGAATCATTCCACTGCGGATCAAGCTCTGAAATATAGGCAAGATCGAAATCTTCTGTTTCCATGCAGCCTGAGCTCGTTAAAATCTGTAACCAATAAATCAAAGGGTATTTATACCAATGCACATAATAAAAAGCGTTTCTGCCATCTACATCTGAAAAATTACTACCACCTAATGATTGGTTTTTAATAGGCAGCTTGATGCCAAGATTCACCATGCAATATGGGGTTTTTGTCACATCTACGATGGCAGTAGGCTCCCAATAGCCGATGGTAATACCCGCTCTCTCACCATATTTGGCATGACAAGAACAAACCGGACTTTTGGGATTTGAAGTATCTGGATAGCCAGACTTCACAATTTCTGATTTACCAATCGTTAGAGGAAACAGACAGTTCCAGCACACATCCGTAATGGGGTTAATAAAATGCCCCTTGCAAGCGGATGAGGCTTGGGCAAAGTTTGTAATAAAGCAAAGAAGCGCAATCAGTGCTAACGTGGATTTACGCATTTTCCACCCCTATTTCCTGTATCTTCCATTGCTTTTTGTCTTGGACAACCACAGACGGCACATGTTCAAGATGAAAGTAACGACTTAATTTGCCGCCCATATCAAAATAAATGCGCCCAATGTTTTCTGATGCCTCTTTAATATCCCCTTTTGTTAAAATGAATTTTACAAACTCATAATCCTTGTAATGCTTTTTAACCCAATCTCTTTGCGCCTTATCATCTGCATCAAAAAAGATAAGTGTTTTTCGATAGGTCACATAATCAAAGGGATTGAGATGAGTCCCTTTTTTGGCAATTAATTGTCCATCAGAGGCATTGATATCTTCATTAACTGTGATTTCTGGATTGATGAAATAGGCTTTGGGGCTTCTTGTGGGCTTAAGAAGAACGGGCTTTGGTCTTATGATGCGCTTGACTATCTCTTCTTGGAGCTCTTTTTCTAATTTTTCTAATTGACCGTCATCTTTGAGACCATTTAAACGCGCCAAGATGACCTCTCGGATATCATGCTCTATCACATCAAAAACCTTTCCGTAATTACCCAAATCCTGGGCGATAATTGCTTGAGATAACAAAACAAAAACCAAAGCAATAAGCGCTCTATTTCTCATGACGCACCTCACTCAAGGTTGTTTTAACGATGCGTGATGTAATGTCAAAAGTATTTTGAGACACGAATACTGGCGCATTGATAACCGTCACCTTGTGGTGACTCGCATATTCCTCAATGGAGTGCGGCAATTGTTGGCTAAATTTCTTCATGACCCGAGCTTGTTCTTGCGGCGAAAGAGCTGTCTTAGATAACATGACGGCCGTGACTTCGACCGCACGCTTCACATCAACTACCACTAATTTTTGGTCACAAAGACTCTTGATGCTTATAATGAGCGCGATTGCGCCGAGTAAAAGCCCTGCGTAGTCTTTAAGCATGCCGTTCTCCATAATGAGCGCGTGCAACCTCTGAAATTGCATCTGTATAAGACATGCCTGACTGAACCAGGTTTTTCACAGCCTCATAGTCTTCCCCTGCTGAAGAAAGCATCACAAGAGTGTAGGGATCGACAAACAACCGATGCACTGAGGAAATATCATTGGTTTTAAAAAGCACTTGTGAGAAGCCCGCATGTTTCGCTTTAGGAAAATTACCCAAAAGACTCATCTCTAATGAACTAAAGGTGTTATGTACTTTTTGATGCTCAAGCAATGATGTATGGTCTTGCAAGAACACAAACTTAAGACTTGAGTTCTCCCAAGCAGGCTTTGCGGCATCAAAGGCATAGTAGTCTTGAACACCTTGAGTTAATGTTACAAAAGAGGCATTGTGCTTTCGCCCGGTTCTAAAGCCTTCGATTACATAATTGGATGCGATTGGATCGTCAGAAAAAAACGACCAGGCCTCATCGATTGCGCACATCTTCTGTTTAGAACGAGGCGAATCAAACATGCGCTTTTTATACTGGGCCAAAATCAATAGCAGCACTGGTGCTCTAATGCTTTTATGGTCTTTAATCGCCCTTAAATCCGTTACGATAAAACGCGCATCAGGAGATAGTTTGGATTTGGCGTTGAAAGGCCTGCCATGCTCTGCATTCACGCAAAATGGCTCTAAGTTTTTTGCAATGATTTTAGCACTTGGAAATGATTCTCTATCTAATTGGTAAAGGCTTAATAGTGCCTCTTTGACAGAGTCCACCAAGGTGTCGTTCTTGGTTTTTTCGAAAGCTTCAAGAATGGCGCGCCTTATAGTGCCCTTATCATCATCCGTAGCACCTGATGGACACGATAAAAGCGAATACAAATCTGTGATAAAACCTATGTCATTGGCAATGTCTTCGACATACGTGAAAGGATTCATGGCAAGGTTTTCATATTCCAAATAAACCCCACCTAAAACTTCACAAAGCTTTTGATAAGAGCCACCAACGTCAACAATGAACACATCGCCATTATTGAAAAGGATATTAAGCATCATCATCTGGATGAAAAAGCTTTTACCAGAACCCGCGGTGCCTGTGATAGCGATGTTGTAATTGGTGCCTAGCACATCAGAAAATGGGTCGATAAGTGCAAATTGGTCGCGTAACGTTGGTAATAATATGCCGCGCCCAACACCTGCCCAATCCGAAATCAATGGCATATATTGCACCGCATTCCATGACGAGATATGCCACATCATGGTTGGAAGGCTAAAGTCCTTATCTAGGTTGCCGGTAAATTGAAAAGGCATACTAGCTAAGAAATACGGCATCTGCCCTCTGGAGACACTAGAAATTTTTATATTGTTATAAGAAAAAGTTGTGCGGGCTGCCTCTACATCGTTTTCGCGCTCACTTGGTCTTGAGAACAATATGAGGTTATAGAGCATATGTACTGAGCCAACTTTTTGTGAATCGAGCTCATTTCTGAAAGTTCTCCAGGTTTGCGCCTGGGAGCCTGCGTTTGCAACCTGCACTTCATAGTCTGTGCCCATCTTTTTGCTTAAACTTCTTGTTTTGCGATTAGCCTTGTTTGACGCACGGCTCACCTCATCCACCTTGTAGGTGACTGAAATAATATGGTCGCAAGGAATGCTTTGTGATGGGTAAAACACGTTGACTGAGTTGTTTGCATTATTAGAAAACTGGAATTCATCTGGCAATTTATCGATTGTCAGCACTGAAACCGCGGTTTCAAATGACTTTCGATTGGCACTCGTGCCTCTGATGATTAGGTGGTTTCTGAAATCTTCCAAATCAAAGTCTGGCTTTAAAATTTGGTCTTTCAAAAGCACGCGCTTATCGAATTCAACCGGATATGGAATCGTTGTGTCAGGGCAATGATTGAAATACAAACTCATAAGACTTAAGAAGGTATTGGCATCTCCAAGCTTAAACCCAATTTTAAGTGCTCTAAGCGCTGCTTCAAATGCCACTCTAAATTGTGCAAATTTCGGCTTAAGTACTGACTCCCCTTTTTTGATGCAATCAATGACGATAAAACATTGGGTATGGGTCAGTCTTGGTTTGGTGGTGTCGTTAGTTTTAAATCCATGCCTTGCAGCCTCTTGGTAAAACTCGCGAAGATAAGTACCAAGGCGAGTAAGGCTAGGTAACCCCTCGCTCTTAAATTGGCGCGCAAAATTATCAATGTCATAGCTTACTTGATTGTGTTTTATAAAAATCACCTGCATGGTGAATTCATGGGTGATGTTGGCGCGTAAAATTGTGTCTAAGTTCTCGGCTAACTTCTCATTGCCCGCTGTGAACGGCAGGACTTGGTAAATAAGGCCTGCGTTGTTTTTGTTTAAAAACAGGTTCGTTTCCTCGTCAAAATATTGATAAGGTAGGTTTTGCTGGGTAAATGATGGATATCTATGCTCTGAAAGATGATAAGAGCGATTTGGGCTTTGCTCTTGTTCCTCCAAAAATTCATCAAAAAGTGCGCGGGTATCCAGGCACCATTCTTTTACTTTTTCCAACATGACCTTCCTCCTTTGCATCGGTTTTCTGCATTGATGCTTTTTGTGTCTAAAACAAAATCTCGGTTTTGGGTGAAATGTTTTTCCCGTACCATTTTGTCCACCATCTCCATGCTCTGACAGCCGCCCTTTTCAACAAAGGGACAGCGCGCATCACGGCCGTCAAATACGGACTTCATGCACCCGCTCATGAATAGAGCGCTCGATAAAACGACCCACCTTAGATTCACGACTATCCTCCTTCTATACTTGAAAACAACGGTTTTGACTGTTGTGCTTGGTTTGCAAACTCGCCCTCTGTGTTCAATGAATCTGTCTTTAGCTCCGGCAAGCTTTGCCCGGGATTGGCGTTGATTGCATCAAGTGAGGTATAGGTTGTTGTAGTTGTTAATGGTTTGGCTTCACTATGAGAAACATTCCCTTCATCAAAATTTTGGTGTGCCTTGTCTATCCAAAATCCTTTAGTGAAAAGAACTGTGATGCGTCGACCTGCTCTTGCTACAACCAATGGATGATAAATCTCGGCTATTTTCATAATGTAATCAGCGAGCTTCGTGGCAGGTGTTGCCATCGCAGCGCCACTAGCTGTACGCACCATGCTGCTTGGAGAGAACGTCATGATAGAACCATTAGAGTTTATCGATTGCGCAGAGCCCCAGTTTTGAAGCCCTGTACCAATACCTACCAAAGCACCTGCTGCTGCCGTGTAAGTCAATAAAGGCTTGGTTTTGAGAATTGCCGTACCCCTCACATCTTGCATAGCATCTAGGTCATACACAGCACCAAACACTTTCTGCTCAAGATTGATGCGCCGTGTTGCGCATGAAATAACCTCAGGGCGCATGACAATCGTCTCTGCTGATAAATCGCCATAGTATGAGGCGATGACTTTACAGCCATCTAAGCGAGAGGATTTGTCGTTTGGCATAATGCCGTTAGAGCTTAATCGAATAAGCGCCGTTCCCTGGTTTTTGCTGCCATTAATGCCCGCATCTCCAGTAGCCCCAGATTCCATATAGCCTTCGACAATAGTACCTGCCCATACATAATTATCAGGAGTTCTAACCTCATCCACGGGTTTTCTTGAATTAAACCGGATGGTTTCAAAATTTCTGGATTCAAAATCGACCTTCTCCTCAAGTTGCGGCTTGCTGTTTGCTGTATTCATTACAAAAGTCGCTTGGAGTTGTTCTGCTATCTTTTTGTTATCCTCTTCCAGTTGCGAAATCTTGGTTTGCATTTCTTTGAATAGATTTTCGTGGGCGTTTATTGCTTCTTTTTCTTTTTGCGACTCAACTGAGGACTCTTTTTGCATATCCTCGTGAACTTTGAGTGTGTCTTTAACCTGATTAAGCTCGTTTTGTTGCTTTTCAATCAGCGCTTCATCGGTATTCTGATTGAATTTCGCATTGAAAATGGGATCGAACCCACCTTGTTCTTGGTGGATGATTTTGAGTGTTTCATGAGTCGAATAAAGGTAATAACCAAAAGCCGCACTTAAAACACTTACTCACCTTACGCACGGAGCGTGTCAACAAGCCATGTTTTTTAGCTCCTGCATTGCAACCTGATTGGCTCGCACAATCAACTTATATTTGATAGCGAAGTGGTTTAGTCCTGTTTTAAATTTAAGCATTTCAAGCTTGCAGTACGCA
>CAMCUM010000057.1 GCA_945878975.1 Legionella genomosp. 1 | reverse complement strand
TTAGGCATGCCGCCAGCGTTCAATCTGAGCCAGGATCAAACTCTTCAGTTATGATTCCTGAACTGCTTAACACCCTTTCGAATCTCAAGCAGCTCTCTTTTAGCTCTCGCTAACGTGCGAGTACATCTTTCAATATACCCGACTTTTTTTATCTCTCTCAGGTTTCGACGCTTCTTAAGCGCCCACACAGTTTGTCTTCTCTATTTTTTAATCAACTCGCCCTTAATGGCGTTCGTGTATTCTACTGATCTGAGCCGCTATGTCAACATGTTTTATTAAAGATTCCACATGCTAAGCATGGCACTTGTAAATAAATAGTTCTGATTGCTTTCCCGGATGACTATTAGCATCAACTAGCATTCGATAACAATGTGAAAAATAATGAGCTAAGCACTGTTTAGAGTCAAATAAATTAATAACCAAATAGTCTTTTTTAGGGTTGTTTTTTATGTCATCTAGTAAATACTCACTCCACAAAGCATATTGATTCTGCGAGTCAGTCCATTCGCACTTTAACGTGTATATAAGGGGTTTGTTCTTGAGAAAAAACAGTATTCTAGCAGTCATCCAATCAGAGGTCAGTACAGTAGAAGTTTGCTCTGGATGCGCATGATTAAATTCTTGAATTTGTTTCAAATAAACCAAATTGCTTGGTTCTTTGAAAAAGAAGACGTCATTCAATTTGATAATAACTGAGATAAGAAAATAGCAGGCAAGTATAATAGAAAAAAGTCGCCTCTGTGTATGGCATTGGAACCAATATCCTGACAGCAATGCACTAGTAATAAGAAATGGACACAACCACACATAACGCAAATTTACTTTTATAGAAGCAAACAAGTAAAAAAACATCACAACGTTACAAACTACAAAACAAAGAAAAAGAATATGATGTGTTTTAGTAGAAATCGGCTTACCACATTTAAGATAATGCCACGCATACCATAACATAGGAAGTAGCATAAAATTTAGAGTGGGAATGAAAAAAAGAACAAAGGAGCGCAACATTGTGTATATGGATGAATCAACATGCGTCGTGCATTGGTGGCTTGATAACTGATAAGTAAATGAAATCCAATCATGTTGATAGTTCCACCATAATACTGGACTAAAAATAAGCGCCGACAATCCCAAAGCACCATATAAGTGAATACTTTTAAATAACCGTCTATAAGGTGTCATGGCAAGAAAGACAAGCAGCGCAAGAGCAAGAACACACCCGGTGTACTTTGAAAGCAACATCAAGCCAATCATCACACCAACCCCATATATTTGGATGGGTTTTTCTCGTTGGATATAATTTACAGTGTAATAAAGCGTGAGCATCCAAAAAAGGTTTACCGGATTGTCATAAGTCGTTTGCTTCAGCAACCCTAGTGTTACAAGAGGAGAAAACAACCAACCTGCTAGCGCAATATAACTACTATCTTTGTTTAAGAACACCCGGGCTGTTTTATATAACACATAAGCAGTTAACGCTGAAAGACCTATGCTTACAAATGATAAGGCAAATAGCGTATCACCAAATAATAAGGTTGATAGTCTAATACAATAGGCAATCATAGGTGAGCCATCGTAATAAGAAAAATCTAAATGGCGACTCCAGTCCCAGTAATAATAGGTATCAAAGGTATGTAAAGCAAAAGGGGAGAGACATATCAACATCAACAGATAAGCAGCAATGATGATTTGATTAAATTTCATACCTATTATCATCGGTGGACTCACGCGTAAGATACAGGTTAAAAAGCTGCTGAATAACAGACTGGCTAATATTCAGCATTTCAAAAGTAAATCAAAGAACCCGACCAAAAAAATTTCTATTACGGCCGGGTTCAGTATAGCGCACGAATATTATTCGTGGTTCGGATCATCCGCTTTCAAGGCTTCACTCAGAGCATGCTCTGCATCACTTGCCGTTACTTTGTGCATACCGCTTTCAATCTCAGCCGCACGTAAACGCTTAGCCTTGCGCGCTTGATGGTATGTGTAGCCTGTTCCAGCAGGAATGAGACGTCCCACCATCACATTTTCTTTCAATCCACGTAAATCATCTATTTTACCACCCACAGCAGCTTCCGTTAAAACACGTGTGGTTTCTTGGAACGATGCCGCAGAAATAAATGATTCCGTAGCTAAGGATGCCTTAGTGATACCAAGTAAAATCGGTGTGCCACGTGCACCAAGCTTATTGTCAGCAACCAATCTATCATTTTCTTGTAATAAAGCCGTTTCTTCAATGTGCTCACCTAACAAGAACTTAGAATCGCCGACAAACGTAATCACTCGTTTGCGTAACATTTGACGCACAATGGTCTCGATATGCTTGTCGTTGATTTTTACGCCTTGGAGACGATAAACATCTTGCACTTCATTCACAATATAATTTGCCAAGGCACCGACACCCAACAAACGGAGAATATCATGTGGATTAGGCGGACCATCTGCAATAACCTCACCGCGCGCCACATGTTCGCCTTCAAACACCGAAATATTACGCCATTTTGGAATCAATTCTTCATGACTCACTTGCTCAGATTCTGTAATCAACAAACGGCGTTTTCCTTTGGTCTCTTTACCAAAATTCACTACGCCTGAAATTTCAGCCATCACGGCAGAATCTTTGGGTTTCCGCGCTTCGAATAGATCAGCAACACGCGGCAATCCCCCTGTAATATCACGAGTCTTAGAACGCTCTTGTGGGATACGTGCAATGACGTCACCCACACCAACCATCTGACCATCTCCGAAATTAATGATGGCGTCTACTGGCAAGTAATACTGTGCAGGCACATTGGTTCCAGCCAAGAAAATTTCTTCGCCTTTATCGGTAACCAGCTTCACCATAGGACGCATATCGCGGCCAGCTAAG
Organism: Legionella genomosp. 1; assembly: GCA_945878975.1. Lineage (GTDB taxonomy): Bacteria > Pseudomonadota > Gammaproteobacteria > Legionellales > Legionellaceae. The sequence goes on along the minus strand of CAMCUM010000057.1, from coordinate 11,673 downwards.
CTAGAACGCTGTTTCGCGTCAATCACCACAATATTACTCAAACCAGTTAATTCATCCGTTTGTCGATTCATGGTGATCCCTTCGACCAAATCCACGAACTTCAACTGACCACTTACTTCAGAAATAACGGGATGTGTATGGGGATCCCAAGTTGCTATAACCTGACCCGCATCTACAGAGGAGTGATCCTGCACCGACAATACAGCGCCATATGGTAATTTATAACGTTCCCGCTCCCGACCAAATTCATCCAGAATGGTCACTTCACCGGAGCGAGACACTGCAACCAAATTATTGTTTGCATGTTTCACGGTCTTAATATTATGAAGACGAATCTCACCTTTGTTCTTAATTTGAATATTGTTTGCCGCTGTTGCTCGCGACGCAGCACCTCCAATATGGAAAGTACGCATCGTCAGCTGAGTTCCTGGCTCCCCGATGGACTGAGCAGCGATAATGCCAACTGATTCCCCGGTGTTTACCAAATGACCTCGCGCCAAATCGCGACCATAACAATACGCACATAATCCAAAACGTGTTTCGCAAGAAATCGGTGAACGCACCAAAATTTGGTCCACACCCATTTTCTCTAAACGATCGACCCACTCTTCATCGAGCAGCGTACCTGCCGTCACAACGGCTTCATTTTGGTTAGGAATGTATACATCATGCGCCACAACACGGCCCAATACGCGCTCATGCAATGGTTCGACAATATCGCCACCTTCAATCAAAGGCTGCATTAAAATGCCATTTTCAGTGCCGCAGTCAAGCTCAGTGATCACCACGTCTTGTGCCACGTCAACCAAACGTCTTGTCAAATAACCAGAGTTCGCTGTTTTCAATGCCGTATCAGCCAACCCTTTTCGCGCACCGTGGGTAGAAATAAAATACTGAAATACGTTCAAACCTTCTCGGAAATTCGCCACGATAGGTGTTTCGATAATCGAACCATCTGGCGCTGACATCAACCCCCGCATACCAGCAAGCTGTCGAATCTGTGCCGCCGAACCTCGCGCACCGGAATCCGCCATCATGAAGATAGGGTTGAACGAATCTTGGCGTGACACTTTGCCTTGAGCGTCCGTATATTCTTCCGTCGCAATATTTGCCATCATCGATTTGGCTACCATTTCACTGGTTCTTGACCAAATATCAATAACCTTATTGTACCGCTCCCCATTCGTTACCAAACCAGAACGGAATTGTGACTCAATTTCGCGAACTTCATTATCCGCTTGCTCCACGATGGTTGCTTTATCACCCGGAATTTCCATATCTTCAATACCGATAGATACGCCGGCATGGGTTGCATATTTAAAACCCGTGTACATCAAATTATCCGCAAAAATAACAGTCTCTTTCAAGCCAAAAGTTCGATAACAATGATCCAAAACTTTAGAGATACTCTTTTTGGTCATGACTTTATTAATTTGCGAGAATGGCATCTGCTTAGGCAAGATGTCAGACAAAATAGCGCGTCCAACCGTTGTCTCAACCAATTCATATCCTAATTTATTATCAGGATTATCTGACGGCATACGGATTCGAACTTTTGCATGGATCTCTACAATCCCTGCTTCATACAAATTCTGCGCATCTTGCGTGCTACCAAAAACTTTTCCTTCGCCTTTTGCACCCATACGATCACGCGTCAAATAATACAAGCCCAAAACCACGTCTTGACTCGGTACAATAATCGGTTCACCACTAGCAGGTGAGAGAATATTGTTCGTAGACATCATCAGTGAACGCGCTTCCAATTGCGCCTCTAATGTCAACGGAATATGCACAGCCATCTGGTCACCGTCAAAGTCGGCGTTATAAGCGGTACATACCAAAGGATGCAATTGGATGGCTTTACCTTCGATCAAGACAGGCTCGAATGCTTGAATACCCAACCGGTGTAAAGTAGGAGCCCGGTTCAGTAACACTGGATGCTCTCGAATCACTTCTTCCAAGACATCCCAAACTACTGATTCTTCGCGATCGACCATCTTCTTAGCTGCTTTGATCGTCGTTGCCAAACCACGAAACTCTAATTTACTAAATATAAAAGGTTTAAAAAGTTCTAAAGCCATTTTTTTTGGCAAGCCGCATTGATGCAACCGTAAAGTTGGCCCAACCACGATAACGGAACGCCCAGAATAATCCACGCGTTTTCCTAATAAATTTTGTCGGAAACGACCTTGTTTCCCTTTTATCATATCCGCCAATGATTTTAATGGACGCTTATTGGTGCCAGTAATCGCGCGACCTCGTCTTCCATTATCTAATAGGGCATCTACGGATTCTTGTAACATTCGTTTTTCATTTCGAACAATAATGTCAGGTGCAGACAAATCTAACAAACGTTTGAGACGGTTGTTACGATTGATCACGCGTCGATACAAGTCATTCAAATCTGATGTTGCGAAGCGACCTCCGTCCAAAGGAACCAACGGACGTAAATCAGGCGGCAATACCGGAAGAACATTCATGATCATCCATTCTGGTTTATTGCCTGATTCATAAAATGCTTCTAATAACTTCAGTCTTTTAGTAATTTTCTTAATCTTGGTTTCTGAATTTGTGTTCGGTAACTCTTCACGCAAAGACTTGATTTCATCTTCCATGTCAATTTGACGCAATAGATCCCTGATAGCTTCCGCACCCATTCTGGCGTCAAAATCATCACCGTATTGCTCAATAGCATCTAAGTATGCTTCATCATTTAAAAGCTGACCTTTTTCTAATTCGGTCATACCTGGATCAACAACTACAAAAGCTTCAAAATATAAGACTCGCTCAATATCACGCAACGTCATATCTAATAATAAACCAATCCGAGAGGGCAATGATTTCAAGAACCAGATGTGTGCAACTGGGCTGGCCAGCTCTATGTGCCCCATACGTTCACGGCGCACTTTCGCCAAAGCCAATTCCACCCCGCATTTTTCACAAATCACACCACGATGTTTCAGGCGTTTATATTTACCACATAAGCATTCATAATCTTTCACTGGACCAAATGTTTTGGCACAAAACAATCCATCTCGTTCTGGTCTAAACGTACGATAATTAATGGTTTCTGGTTTTTTTACTTCACCATATGACCAAGACCGAATGAGTTCTGGTGATGCCAAACCAATTTTAATGGCATCGAATTCTTCATGATGGCCTTGTTGCTTAAGCAACCCCAATAAATCACTCATGATTGGTGCTTTTATTAATGCTTCGTTACCTAAATTACGGTTATTCGCCACGTTAGCCCCTCCAGCTTTAATCATGAAATAGCTCAATATCGATACCCAATGCTCTGATCTCTTTCAGTAATACATTGAAAGATTCCGGCATACCAGGATCCATGCGGTGATCCCCGTCCACGATATTTTTATATATTTTTGTTCTGCCGCCCACATCATCTGATTTCACAGTCAACATTTCTTGGAGCGTATATGCAGCACCATAAGCTTCCAATGCCCAAACCTCCATCTCACCAAAGCGCTGCCCCCCGAACTGAGCTTTACCACCTAATGGTTGTTGTGTTACCAAACTATAAGATCCTGTGGACCGGGCATGCATTTTGTCATCAACCAAATGGTTCAACTTCAGCATATACATATAACCAACTGTCACAGGATTATCAAACGTACGTCCAGTTCTACCATCAATAAGCGTCGTTTTACCGTCTAAGGGTAAATCCGCCAAAGCTAACATCTCTTTGATTTCTGCTTCGCTGGCTCCGTCAAATACTGGGGTTGCCATTGGAACGCCGCCACGCAAATTGTTAGCAAGCTCAAGTACTTCCTCATCGGATAAAGTACTCAACTCCACACGTCTGGTAGCATCGTGATTATAAATTTTATCCAAAAATGAACGTAGTTCTTTAATGCTTTGCTGTGCTTCAAGCATTTTCTCAATTTTCTTACCCAGACCTTTGGCAGCAAGTCCCAAATGAGTTTCTAGAACCTGACCAATATTCATCCGCGAAGGAACCCCAAGAGGATTCAATACAATATCAACAGGCGTCCCGTCTTCCATATATGGCATATCTTCTACAGGTACTACAATGGAAATAACCCCTTTGTTTCCATGACGTCCCGCCATTTTATCACCAGGCTGAATACGTCGTTTGACAGCAAGATATACTTTTACTATTTTCAAGACACCAGGTGCTAAATCATCACCTTGTACTATTTTCTTTCGACTATCATTGAAACGCTTTTCCATCTCTTTTGCCAAAGAGTCTAATTGGCGTGAAGACTGTTCCAATTGCACGCTCGCTTCCTCGTCTTGCAATCGTATGTCAAACCATTTATCTCTTGGGACTTTTTCTAAATAATCTTTAGTAACTTCAGTACCAGGTTTTAAATTACTTGGACCGCCAGTTGCCGTTTTAGACAATAATAAAGTATAAACACGTTGATAAACGTCTTCTTCTCGAATACGACGCTCATCTAACAAATCTTTTCTGACACGTGCCAAATGCTCTTCTTCAATTGCTTTAGCTCTAGGATCTTTTTCCAGACCATCACGTGTGAAAATTTGCACATCAATTACGGTTCCATTCATGCCAGATGGCACACGCAACGAAGAATCTTTTACATCAGAAGCTTTTTCTCCGAAAATTGCCCGCAATAATTTCTCTTCTGGTGTTAATTGTGTTTCACCTTTTGGAGTTACTTTACCTACCAAGATGTCCCCGGCACGCACTTCAGCACCATTATAAACAACGCCCGACTCATCCAAACTAGAGAGAGCAGACTCTGATACAGAAGGGATATCAGCGGTAATTTCTTCAACACCTAATTTGGTATCGCGTGCAATACAGGTCAATTCTTCAATATGGATCGTTGTGAACCGGTCATCTTCCACAATCCGTTTAGAAATTAAAATGGAATCTTCAAAGTTGTATCCATTCCAAGGCATAAATGCGACCAATAAATTCTGTCCCAACGCCAATTCACCCATGTCTGTGCACGGACCATCCGCAAGGATATCACCGCGCACAACCATATCCCCGGTTTTTACGATAGGGACTTGATTAATACATGTGTCTTGGTTAGAGCGGAAGTACTTGGTAAGGTTATAAATATCTACACCCGTCTCTCCCGCAGTTGTTTCTTTATCATAGACTCGAACTACGATACGAGAAGCATCTACCAAATCAATAACACCACCGCGCTTCGCAACAACAGAAACGCCTGAATCAGAAGCCACAGTACGCTCCATCCCAGTACCAACTAATGGTTTTTCTGCGCGCAGTGTTGGAACGGCTTGCCGTTGCATATTTGAACCCATCAACGCACGGTTCGCGTCATCATGCTCTAAGAATGGAATCAAAGAAGCAGCAACCGATACGATTTGTTTCGGAGAAACGTCCATATAGTTAATTTTATCAGGGGTCGTCAGCGAAAATTCATTTTCATGGCGGCAAGGCACCAAGTCCAAGGTAATGTTTCCGTCTTTATCAATAGGAATACTGCATTGAGCAATGTATTGATCCACTTCTTCAATAGCTGACAAATACTTAATCTCATCTGTCACTCGACCATCTACAACTTTCCTGCAAGGTGTTTCGATAAAGCCATATTCATTCGTACGCGCATAAACTGACAAAGAATTGATCAAACCAATATTAGGTCCTTCTGGTGTTTCAATAGGACAGACTCTACCATAATGCGTCGTGTGAACGTCTCGAACTTCAAAGCCTGCGCGTTCTCGCGTCAAACCACCTGGCCCTAATGCTGAGACACGACGTTTGTGTGTCACACCAGACAACGGATTTACTTGGTCCATGAATTGCGAAAGCTGACTAGATCCAAAAAACTCCTTGATCGCAGCAGAAACAGGTTTTGCATTGATCAAATCCTGTGGCATCAAGTTTTCAGATTCAGCCAAACTTAAACGCTCTTTCACGGCACGCTCTACACGCACCAACCCAACTCTGAATTGGTTTTCTGTCATTTCTCCGACACTGCGTACGCGCCGATTTCCAAGATGATCAATATCATCCACCATACCAATTCCATTGCGAATCTCAATCAATGTCTTGATCACAGCGAGGATATCCTCTTTGTTGAGCGTTCCCAAACCGTCGTCGGTTTTACGCCCTACTCTACGATTAAACTTCATACGGCCGACTGCTGACAAATCATAACGCTCGTCAGTAAAAAATAAATTTTTAAACAGGGCTTCAGCAGCTTCTTTTGTAGGTGGCTCTCCAGGACGCATCATGCGATATATTTCAACCAGCCCTTCCAGTTGTGATGCGGTAGGATCTATCCGCAAGGTATCAGAGATATAAGAACCATGATCCAGATCATTGGTATAAATGACATCAAATTGATGGATACCTAAATTCGGCAATGCATCAAGCAACTCCACACCAACCTCATCATTGGCGCGTGCAACTATTTCACCTGTTTCTTTATTAACGACGTTTTTTGCCAAAACCTTGCCAATTAAATAATCGCGCGGTACAACCAAATCACGCATGTTATTTTTTTCCATTGTTTTAATATGTCTAGCAGTAACGCGTCGACCAAGTTCAACAATCAATTCGCCAGTTTTAGGCACAATAATATCGAAAGAGGCGATTTCTCCTCTCAGTCTCGCAGGAATAAGATCGATGTGAAATTCACCATCTTTCAAGTGACAAGAAGTCAGATCAAAAAATTCTGTTAAAATTTCCTCTGTATCCAAGCCCAGTGAACGCAATAGAATACTCACTGGCAATTTTCGGCGTCTATCAATTCTTACAAATAAACAATCTTTTGGATCAAATTCAAAATCCAACCATGATCCACGATAAGGTATAATCCGTGCTGAATATAACAATTTTCCAGAAGAATGCGTTTTGCCTCGATCATGTTCAAAAATAACGCCAGGTGAGCGATGTAGTTGTGACACCACCACTCTTTCCGTACCATTGATTACAAACGTCCCCACATCCGTCATCAAAGGAATCTCACCCATGAATACATCTTGTTCACGAATGTCTTTAACTGGCTTCGGATCACCGGATGCTTCTTTATCTAAAACAACCAAACGAATTTTGACTCTAAGGGGAGCAGAAAATGTTAAACCGCGCAATTTGCATTCGCGAACATCAAACGCCGACTCACCCAAGCAATAGCTCACATATTCCAAACGCGCATTCCCAGAAAAACTTTGAATGGGAAACACGGACAAAAATGCGGCATGTAAGCCATTATGCTCTTGATTACCAGGCGACGTAGAATCTGCACGTAAAAAATCTTGATACGATTTAAGCTGAATTTCTAGGAGATTTGGGATCTCCATTTTATCTTCTTGACTACCAAAGCTTTTGCGAAACCGTTTTTTCTCAGCGTGTGAGTAGTGAGCATTAACAACTGCTTTGGCCATGGTGTTACCTCTGTATAATTGATTATAAACAAGCAAACCCAGCCATGAAACCATGGCCGGGTCTCCGTACACATTACACTAGTCTTATTTGACTTCGACAGAAGCACCAGCTTCTGTAAGCTGCTTCTTGATATCTTCAGCTTCGGCTTTAGAAACGCCTTCCTTCACTGTTGAATTTGCTGCTTCAACCAAATCTTTTGCTTCTTTTAAGCCTAGGCCAGTGATAGTGCGAACCGCTTTGATCACGTTCACTTTGTTTTCACCAAAACTAGTCAAGATAACATTAAATTCAGTTTGTTCTTCAGCAGCGGCAGCAGCTGGGCCAGCAGCTGGTGCAGCAACTGCAACTGCTGCAGCAGAAACTCCAAATTTATCTTCCATTGCTTTAACCAAATCAACAACTTCCATAACTGTTAGATTGGAGATTGCTTCTAGAATATCATTCGCTTCAAGTTTTTTCGTTGCCATTTGTAAAATTCCTCTATTAATTTTTTAAGATAACTGATTTAACCAGCGGCTTTTTGATCTTTGATTGCAGCGACTACGCGCACGAGTTGGGCGTGTGGCTCAGCAAGCGTACGCACAAACATCTCGACAGGTGCTTTTATCACATACATAAGCTTAGATATTGCCTCATCATATGTCGGTAAGCTGGCAACGAAATCTAATTGATCCGAGCCATATACTTTTCCACTCAGTGAAATTGCTTTCACTTCAAGCTTTTCAAATGTTTTAGCAAATTCCTTCATTAAACGCGCAGCATCACTCGGTCCTTCTGTTGACATAGCAACAAACAAAGGTCCAACCAGGCGTTCGCTCAGGCAAGCAAAGTCCGTTTTTTCAAATGCACGTCGAGCAAGGTTGTTTGGAACCACACGTAAATACACATTGCTTTTACGCGCCTGTGCTCGCAGTTGTGTCATTTGATTGACGGTTAAGCCACGGTAATCAGCAACTACTGCAGAAATCGCTTTAGAAGCAATTGCGTTCACTTCTTCTACGACTGCTTTTTTTGCAGCTAAACTTAATGTCACGTTACTGACCTCCTATATTGACAAATCACAAGGATTTGACAGTTATGGTGGCCGTCTCAGAAGAATTTCAGAGTCGGTTCACCGTCTGCGCAGGATCAAGATTTTTCCAGAACTTCGTGAAATATCAGACTTGATGCCACATCAAGCCTGTATGGCTGGTCAGTCCTGACTCATCTCTTGGATTAAGCCAATGCTCCTACGGTCTTCGACAGCAATAAACCAGAGTCTATGCCGTGAATTCTAAATATTTAAAAGTGGGTCGCCATTCTAGCTAACAATTGATGATTGGTCAAGAGTTAATCCAGGCCCCATTGTCGATGACAAAGTAATTTTTTTAATATAGACACCTTTGGCAGCAGAAGGTTTCGCTCTTTTAATATCAGCCAACAACGCGGCAATATTCTCAGCCAAATCGTCTGCTGTAAAATCAAGCTTTCCAATGCCGCAATGTACAATACCATTTTTGTCGGAACGATACCGAACTTGTCCGCCTTTCACATCGTTGACTGCCGCTTCCACATTAGTGGTCACAGTGCCAACCTTGGGATTAGGCATCAAGCCTCGTGGACCCAATATTTGGCCCAATTGTCCGACAATACGCATAGCATCTGGTGTTGCGATAACCACATCAAACTCTAGTTCGCCTGCTTTAATTGTTTCAGCCAAATCTTCGAAACCAACCAAATCTGCACCAGCAGCTTTTGCTTTTAAAGCATTGTCACCCTGCGCAAACACTGCGACGCGAACGACTTTACCGGTTCCTTTTGGTAGCTTAGTTGACAATCGAATGGCTTGTTCTGTTTTTTTAGCGTCAATACCAAGGTTAATACTAACATCTACACCTTCGTTAAACTTCTTGGAAGCAAATCGCTTTAGAATTTCAACAGCTTCTTTAACTGCATAAAGCTTATTTACAGTAATGACTTCACGGATACTTGCTTTCTTTTTCGTTAATTTTGCCATGTTGTTGCCCCTCAGTCCAAATCTTCAACGTCAATACCCATACTTCGCGCAGTACCCGCAATAGTGCGAATGGCTGCATCGAGGCTGCCAGCTGTCAAATCTGGCTCTTTCAATTTGGCGATTTCTGCAAGCTGTACCTTAGTAAGCGTCGCAACTTTCACAGTATGAGGGGTAGCACTTCCGCTCTTCAATCCAGCCGCCTTTTTCAGCAGGACAGACGCAGGAGGCGTCTTGATAATAAAGGTAAAGCTGCGATCCGTGTAAACCGTGATCACAACTGGGGTAGGCAAGCCCGGCTCTAAATGCTGCGTGGCCGCGTTAAATGCTTTACAAAACTCCATAATATTCACACCACGTTGACCTAGCGCAGGTCCCACTGGTGGACTTGGGTTTGCTTTTGCCGCTGCAATCTGCAGCTTAATATATGCTTCTACTTTTTTAGCCATTGTAACTCCTAATTTGGGTATAGCGCTGATTAGTACTGTTCACGTAGTATGTCAGTATCAGCTCCCCTGGTTAAACATAACTAACAACCTGAAAAAAGGTCGACTATTATCACACTTATTTTAGGTTTTTTCAACTTGTCCAAACTCTAGCTCTACTGGTGTCGATCGACCGAAAATCAAAACCGCGATCCGCAGTTTGTTTTTTTCATAATTGACCTCTTCAACCACACCGTTAAAATCGACAAATGGACCTTCTTTAATACGAACAACTTCTCCAGCTTCAAATAAAATTTTAGGTCTCGGCTTAGTTGCACCATCTTCAACTCGACGCATGATCGCTAACGCTTCTTTATCAGAAATGGGCGTAGGCGTTTGGCTAGTTCCACCAATAAATCCCAGAACACGTGGAATAGCGCGAATCATATGCCAAGTTTGGTCATTCATAACCATATTGACCAAGACGTACCCTGGAAAAAATTTGCGTGTTGATTTTCTCTTTTGACCTGCACGCATTTCAATGACTTCTTCTGCAGGTACAACCACTTCTCCAATAAGCTCTGATAGGTGATGATGTTCCGCTCTAGCTGTTATTTCACGCATAACATAGCCTTCATACCCTGAAAAGGCATGTACTACAAACCACTGCTTCTTTTGTTCTTCCACGGTCATATCAACTCAAATTTGTTAGTTTACTGATAGCCCACATCATGCTGGAGTCTATCCCCCACAAAACAAAGCCAGCAACCAATACCATGGCCATGACGATTAATGTTGTTTGAGTTGTTTCCTGACGACTTGGCCAAACAACTTTTTCCAATTCAAGCTTTGCTTCTTTTGCAAAACTAAAAACGGTTTGTCCTGTTTGCGTAAAATACGACAAACCCAAGGTAACGACAAACCAAACCAACCAAATAATTGCAATAATTGGTGTGGTAAACTGAAAAGAATAGGTCCCGAAAAAAGCAGCAACTGTTACAATTGCAATACCTACCCATAATAAAATATCTTTCATACTCAATTTAGCATTCTGCATTTTATTCATCTTACAATTGGTTGGCAGGCCAGGAGGGAATCGAACCCCCAACCTGCGGTTTTGGAGACCGCCACTCTGCCAATTGAGCTACTGGCCTAATATTGCACTGCTCGTTTGGCTGCGCTTTCGCGCAGCACCCCTTTGAAATAGATGAAAACTTCATCCACTCTTATTTTATTATTTTTGCAACTACACCTGCACCAACTGTACGTCCACCTTCTCGAATCGCAAAGCGCAATCCTTCATCCATCGCAATCGGCGCATGGAGGTGGATAACCAATTTAACATTATCTCCAGGCATTACCATTTCTATACCTTCTGGTAAATCGCAAGTACCTGTTACGTCCGTCGTTCTGAAATAGAACTGTGGCCGATATCCATTGAAAAATGGCGTATGACGACCACCTTCTTCTTTAGACAACACATACACTTCTGCTTCAAACTCAGTATGCGGCTTGATGGAGCCAGGTTTTGCCAAGACTTGTCCGCGTTCAACTTCTTCACGTTTTGTACCACGCAACAAGACCCCAACATTGTCCCCAGCACGACCTTCATCCAACAGTTTGCGGAACATTTCCACACCTGTGCAGATTGTTTTAACCGTGTCGTGCAAGCCAACAATTTCAACTTCCTCGCCTACTTTGACAATACCTGACTCGACACGGCCTGTTACGACCGTACCACGTCCAGAAATTGAGAAGACGTCTTCGATTGGCAACAAGAATGGCTTGTCAATCTTTCGCACAGGCTCTGGAATATAAGAGTCCATGGTTTGCACTAATTTCTCAATAGATGGCACACCAATTGGAGATGTGTCGCCTTCTAA
>CAMCUM010000056.1 GCA_945878975.1 Legionella genomosp. 1 | reverse complement strand
ATATTTTGAATTATATTACGATGTTTTATAACAGCTATCGACTGCATTCATTTCTTGGATATAAAAATCCGAATCAATTTGAAACGCAAATGCTGGAGTTAAAAAAAGTGGCTTAACTGGGTTGTAACAAATTGCTTGACCACGTCACTTTCCGTCAAAATAAGAGGAGAACGTCCTTGTTTGACCGCATGCACAACATCATTACAGATCATCTGATTACGATACGTATCATGAGTTAATTCCTCATATAAATCTTGAAATTGAATGCGCAAATTTTCATTGCTTTGTTTATAAGGCCTAAAACTCGTTGGGCGAACAAAAACATAATGCTCAAAGGGACGAACACTGGCTTGATCTTTGGCATTAACCCGATGCAGAATGGGACCACAGCGCATCAAGATAATCGGATGACGGCCATCTTTGCGAACTAATGTGGCTGATAATCCTGTAATAAACTTAGCTTTGACTTGGCGGATGATATCGTCAAAACTCATGGACGGTATATGATGACATTCATCAATAATCACATAACCATATTGGGAAACCATGGTAACGACATCAGCGTGCTTGGTTAGACTTTGAATTAATGCAATATCGATAAATCCAGTTACTTTTTTCCGGCCGCCACCAAATCGACCAATTTTCTTTGCAGGGATCCCAAGAAACGTTTGTAATCGCTCCATCCATTGATCTTGTAATTGTTTAGTATGGACAATAATAAGTGTATTCACTTGCCGTTTAGCAATCATCCAAGCTGCAATCACCGTTTTACCAAACGCTGTCGTTGCAGAAAGCACACCAATATGTGATTTGATTAAAGCATCAACGGCAAGTTGTTGTTCAGATCTTAATTCTCCGTAAAATTCAACCTCTAAAGGCTCTCCCGCGATCAATTCGTCTTGAACGGTATATTTAATTTTTAATTCACGAAGTAGCTTCACAATGTCATCAAAACAACCTCGAGGTAAACCAATATGATGTGAATAATCTCGGGCACAACCAATGATCCGTGGTTTGTCATAAACGGGTAATCGCATCGCTTGTGCTTTATAAAAATCAGGATTTTGAAAAGCAGCGAGTCTAATCAAGCGATTCAACAATGGGGATGGTAATGCTTCTTTTTCAATGAAAATCTCATTGCTAATGACTAAATGTAGTTTTTTAGGCAATTCATCTATGATCGGCAAAGGTACTGGTGGCTTCCAGGGTGTTCTATTTTCCTCTTCTACAATGTCTAATCGTATACCAACAACACGCCCCTTAGCCTCTGCTTCATTAACCCATTGCTCTATTTCATAACGCGTTATTTTTTTTATGCTAGCTAAATAGGTCCATTGATCCTCAATAACGTGTAATTCATCATCGATAAATACGCTATTACCATTATTACGAGCTGATTTTTGTAGAGGTAGTGCAATTAAATTGCCGAAGCCACCGCGTGGTAAAGTATCTTGATTCGGAAAAAATCGATCATATGAATCGAGGCCAATTGCCGGGTTTGACTCCATGGTTTCAGTCAAGATTAATGCACCTAATTTTCGCGCCAACCCGGCTGGAATTGCTTCCTCAAAAAATAGCCAAACATGTGCACCTTTACCTGAACGAGAACGCTCAATCACCGCCGGTAAATTTTTCCGATGACAGGTTTTTAAAAACGCAATTGCGTCCACCTCCCATGTTGCTTTATCAAAATCTGCTGCAAGAAAATAACAGGTTTCATCCAATAGCATAGGATAAATACCCATGACAAAATCATCACCCTTAACGTTGTGGCCTTGTAAGTGCCAATAGACGATCTCATCATCAACAGGTATAAATTGTCTATGCTGACAATCCATACACTTAATGCGTGGTTTTTGGCAAATATTCTTTACCCATTCATTCTTACAAGCAGGTGCATATCCTGATTTTTGTGTTTTCCTGTTTTCAAATCGACGTGGATAAACATCCGAACGACCACGAAACAAGGAGTGAAATAAAGCGACTTTTTCTGCTGTCGATGAATGTTGGTTAATCATAGATGCCAGATACATAAAAATAGGCTAAGTATAACTCAAGAATACGGTAAAAAATAATAGATGATAATTACATAGTGGTTTAGTGTTGTTGATATTTGTGCCGTATTGACAAAGAGTATGGTTTGATTATTTCACTATGGCTTTTAACTACCTCGCATCTTCAATATTTAGATATTTTTTGATGAAGTCGCGATGAGGATCAGTGATGAACTTTACTTGATTAGAAAGCTAATTCCATTGAAATCAAACGTTTTTTTATTTTTTAATACTCATCATTTGTATTCATCATAAGCTCATCGGTTGTTTTTGTTAAAAAACCAATGAAAATACGGAGTAATCAACTAATTATCAGACAGTTAAGTAAAGGTCGGTATCCGACGAAAGGTGTGTGTTCTTATGTTGTATGTACGGATTTAATTTGCTTATTTTTCTTTCGATTCACATCATTTATGAATTTTTTTTTTATGCAAGCGCAAGATGATTGCGCGTTTGTGATGGGATTATTTGAGGTTGTGATATGAGATAGTGGATATAGACAACCACGTTGTTATTCGGATTTAAAAATTATCGAGGCTTCATGTTTAATAACGCGCGCATTTTATCAAGATGCATGCGGGCAATAGCTGGATCAGCTTTTTGGGATTCTTCTTTTTTTTCAGCAAAACCATCAGGACTTCTAGTGAATGATTTGCAAATCTCGACAAATAATGGCAATGACGGCGGATAAGGTTCTTTTTCTTTGCAATGAACCAAGGCCTGATTCAAGATGGTACTATCGAACTTTTCGAGGCTACCTATCCATTCTTGTTTGGTATACGCTAAAAACTCATCGCTTTTATATAAACTGCGCCACATGTGACCATATACAGCTGCAAAAGGTAAAAATAGCTGATCAATGCGTTTTGTTAGCTTCTCGGACTCCGTTGAGGTCGATGACGTTGCTATCATCGTCTTCGGTGAAATAGGTGCCGTCTTTGCAGCTATCCCAGAAGGGGTCGACAGATTGTTTAGCTGTATGATGCTGTTGATTTTTTGCATGCTGATTCTCCCTAATGTCATGTAAATCGATTTCGTCTTCCCAACAATGCTGTGCAAGCCAATTTGCAGGGAATTTCCAACCAGGAACCCACTGGCCCTGTGTTTTAATTTGGTTATAAATGACTATTTGCATTTCAAGTGCTGCGAAAATACGCTCTATCAACGCCTCATTTGGTTTCAAGGCTTGAAACTGCTCCCAGGTTTTTTGCTTGGATTTTTTAAGTGGATAAAGCTCCCAAAATGTTTCAAATTGTTGTAATAAAAAAATAAAATGATTATTATCTTGAGGTATGGCGCCTTTTTCATTTTTAGCCATGATGAGTTTTGCCGTTTCCTCCTGAATAACCCTTGATTTTAAAGGAAGATCCAGACCTGTGACTGTGGCGGAATATACGTGCGGGTTCGCGGCGGGTTTATTTGGTTTAAAATAATCCTGGTTTGTCAATAAACACTGAAAAATGAGCTTCCATTCCATGGATTGAATGCGCAAAAGACCTGCTTTTTCTAAACCTTTGATCGCGCGTCGGATTTGATCTTTACTGGGGCTACCGCTTTTAATGCCTTGATGTGGCTCAATATACAATGCTTCAGCTAATGATTGATAACTGATACCACGCATGATTCCAACAATACCTGTGCGGTAATCGATGTAGGGTTTAATACCGCGTAAATATAAAAGTTGTTGTAAGTGGGGCAACCCGTTTAATGCGGATAATTCTTCTTGAGTAATTTTTAGATATCGCATTTCAGCACCATTTAAAATGAGTTACTTTCAATATTATTCAGTATCAATTAGTAACAAATAATTGTTCACATTGAATTATTTGTAATCCATGATTAACCGACAGAAATGGCATGTCAATAGATTTCCAGATGGTGTTAACGAATGAACTCAAATGATATTAATTGTTAAAGTGCTCCGAAAATAACATATAAAAAATTCTAGAAATGACCGTAAAAGCACTTGATCGAACGCTTTTTATTCGGCATGATGACTATGTGCGTTACATAAGTTGCAGACGGAGCTGACATACGGTTAACCCACAGTGAGTGCGTCGTTGCGAATGAGATACGAGGAAAATAGGTATCGTCATCTGGCAACACATTAATACCTCATACTCAAGGTATTGATCACCTTATAGGGATATATCATGGAAGCGTTAAAGCCTCATCAATTTGTTCAACAAATATTATTTATTGCCGATCTTGAAAAAATCACTGGTAAAAGTCGTTTGACCTTACGACGTTGGTGGACGAGCGGTAAATTTCCTCCGCCAATCAAATTGAATGGCACGTTGGCTTGGCATGCCAGTGTTATTGATGAATGGATGAGATCTCATTTTTGTATGGGTTCATCATGGATACATCAAGCGAGTATGCCAATGAATTGTATTTGAATGTATGATAAAGCTGTACGTCATTTTACTGATGTGCAGCTTTAGGCTGTTACATATTTTGAAACGGTTTTTCTTTTAATCCTATCAACTTCATCAACCTTAGTATTAAAGATACTCTTTTTTTTCTATTTCTCCGTGTCTATTTTTAAAGTAAATCACTAACTTTTTGCCAATAAATTTAGCTTTTGTTGCAAAGTAGCCTTTTGGCGGTTGGATGCTAGGCTGCTTGGGAAATGGATAAGTTTGTATTAGATTATTTTCATCATAACAAATATAAATCCCACGTTTAGGATCGACAAGAAGAGGGATATTATTGTAATAGTCTGGTGGTTGATGGGGATTCAAATTTTCAATACGGTACTCATGGGTTGCGCAAGCGATCGTAATATTGGGCGCAATAAAGATGAGTGATTTTGTACAACCGGTGCCACATGAGGTTTCAACAGTAGCCACCGTATTATTAAACCATTTAACCGCGATTAATCCTGGCTGATGTGGCAGAATACTATGAGAGCTCTGCGTTTTAAAATGAATATACACAGCATCATCACCCTTTAAACTAGCAATAGCCGCTGTTTTTGAAGGATTATAATGTACGTCACTGATGTGGTGATGTTTAATCGCATCTGCAAATAAGGTATAAGGTTTATCTGCGTAGCTGTTATTTATCCAATTTAACAAAGTGAAAGCGAGGAACATCTGGCAAGTTAAAATAATTTTTTTCCCATGGATGCTTAGGGTTTGGCGGACCGCTGAAATAATGACATACACTAGGGATTGGATTTTCTGTTTCAGGTGCATTTTGAATCTCCTCATATAACTCTTTGCATCGTTGCCACGCAAATTTATCAGCTTTTGATCCATCTCTGCCGGGAGTCTGCATTTTTTTGTAATTTGGATCTGTTTTACGCCAACATGAAAACTGCGCAGGTTTAAGTACAACTGTTCGATAGGAATCGCCCCAGCGTTTTTTTGTAAGTCTATTTCGAAGGATCCAAGCAATAGCAAGCTTACTTGCATCATTTTCACTTCGTGCTTCCCCATAAACGGTTAAAGAAAAATACAGATGTTCTGAGGAAATTTTTTCACTTTCGACCAGATGATCAAAAAAATTGTGATAACAGCAGCAATATCCTTTAACATTTTCAATGTACTCTTGACCTGCCTTTGTGACTTTTTTACGTGTGTGTGGTTTGACCCAATACTTTCCTGCAGGGCACGTTTGTTGGTCCTCGTTTGGTTGTGATGTTTCTTGAAAATTAGACAGCATCATGCACTCCCTATTTGTATTATTTTAAAATCTTCCAAGACCCACCTTTGTCTGCCCCAATCCGCTTCAAACGGCCTTGTTCTTTTAATTTGTTAATTTGTTTTACAATGGCTCTTCTTGTGATTCCAATGATATCTCCGAGTTGATCTGCAGTAATATATGAATCATTTTGAATCAGATCCATGATGAGATCTTCTGTTTTCTGTGAACTTTTCTGTGAACTTTTCTGTGAACTTTTGCTTGTTTCTTGTGAGTCGAACATTTTTCTGTGAACCACCGCAGTAAATAGGCAACCATCGCGATCATCAATGAAATCAATATCAGGCCATTGTCCTATAGCGCGTTTTATGCCAGAACCCAGCCCATGATAAGGTAATAAGCCTTTTGCCACATAAGAAATTAAAATCGGATTGCGAATGTTTGAGTTACCGGTTCTAATTTTTTCGACAGTTAAGTTATCAGGCAAATGGCCAGGACTAATAATTTCAATTCGATTATCATAAATAAATATCCTAATCGGTGCGCTGACTAAATAATCGCGATGGATGAGGGCATTCACTAAAAGCTCTTCAAAAACGTCTTTAGGTATTTCCGGCAAACCAGGTGCATTGACTCCTCTTCCTGCCTGAATTTTATGCATATTCCGCATGATAAAAGCCATGGCATCATCAAAAATTTTACGTAGAGGCCCTTCAAAATCTTCTGTATCCAAATAATCCGTTGCATGAATTTCATTGCCTGGATAGCGAATAGCTTTGATTACGAATTGTGGTTTAATCCATTCAGGTCGTTCAGCAAACATTAAAACGCCTGCTAAATTAAGCACACCTTCATTAGTGGCTAAGTTCATATTTTTTAATAATTGTAAGAGTTCCTCTTGAGTATCCGGGTATTCTTGTTCATAAAAATCACGTAAAAAATCGCGGAAACGTAATTTATCCAGTTTGTTGATACTTGCTTTTGTAGGTAGTTCATCTGCATAAAATTGATCAGAGATCTGAAACAAACGTCTTAGCTCTTCTTTTGAGTTGATTCGACGTTTATCACTACCTGCTTTAAGCCATATGACGCCATTTTTATCAAAATAGGGTTTATCAATACCTTTGGGTACAGTAAGAATAATGACAATATTCCCATTGTCTAATGCAATATTTTGCGTATGCACGGCAATAGGACTCCGCACCAAATGACTGCTTGCATTGCTAATGAGTTGGTTAATTCTTGATACGTCCTCTTTACTTAGCCCAGATAAATTCCCATCATCTGTAACACCAATGAATATTTGGCCTCCATTTGAATTGGCAAATGCGGCTATTTCTGCAGCAAGTGATTCACTGTTACGGATATCTGATTTAAATTGTCGAATACTATCCTCACCAAGTGCCACTTCAGCGATTAGGGTTTGTAAATTCATAATGATTGCACCTCGTTCAATCCATCCTGAGGCAAAGTTACAAAATTTGCAACAACCCCTGGGGTGCTCATCGAAAAATCAATATCGGCTTTATTGGATATCAATGATTCAATCAATTTTCCCCATTGCTCTAGTGCTTTCCTGCGTTGAGGTAGCATTTCATTTTTATTATAGGTAGCCATGATTTTAGGCATTTTATGCCCCAAACATTTTTCAATAACAACAGGATCCACTTGCAACGATTCACCAAGCTGTGTTGCAAAGGTACGCCTTAAATCATGCGGCGTCCATTGCTCAATGCCCAACCTCTCTTGAAATCGAAGCACGGCTTTAGGTAAGGCGCGATCGGACAAAGCACTGCGGCCATCTGAGCCGCAAATAACAAACTCAGCAGGGTAAGTATTTTTGAGCTCTAGTAAAACATGTTGAGCTAACTCACATAAATGTACACGCATCACGATGTTTGTTTTTGTTCGTGCAGCAGGAATGGTCCATAATGCATTTTTAAAATCAAACTCAGACCATTTGGCCTCGCGAATTTCGCCAGTTCTTACTCCCGTCAATAAGATGATTTTAATCGCGTTTTTAATTTGAAGAGATACGTTATGTTGATCACTGTCAAGAAAGTGCCATAATGTTCTGATTTCATTGAGTGATAGATAACGCTCACGTGGTTTTTCAATACCACCAATATCTCTGGATCGAATATGTACCGCGGGGTTTTGTGGCATAATGCCGCGACTGACCGCATAATTGAAGGCTTGTTTAAGGGCTGCTAACACTTTATTGGCGTGTACTAACGCGCCTCTTGATACAATTTTATCCAATGCGTGAGTAATTTCTCTGGTTTTCAATTTATCTAGCGATTTATCGCCCAATAATGGAATAACATCTGCTTTAATTAATTGCTGAATTTGTTCAGGCCTACTGCGATGTTTAACAATGTAATTGTCATACCAACTCAAGACTAGATTTTTGACTGTGTTTTGTTCTTGATACAATTCTTCCTGAACGTGATCTTTAGGATTGCATCCCCCTTTGCGAATATCACTGAGCTCGACAAAACGTTTCTTGGCGTCAGCTAAACTCATTGCTGGGTAATAACCCAGTGTGATGAAATGCCGTTGGTTATTAATTTTATAACGATACAACCATGTTTTCATTCCTTTGGGGGTAATACGAATACCAAAACCACCGTCTCTAAATTCCTCATATCTAACTGATTTAGGTTTTAGTGATCTAATGTAAGTATCCGTAAAATTCTTTTGCATGTTTGCTCGTCAAAAAGGTGTCCTTTTAGGTGTACTTTATTGTGTTCTAAAATGAAAGTCAATGATGTTGAATAAAACACAAAACAGCATTAAAAATGCTTTGTTTATAAGGAATTAAGCGTTATATTTGATATTACTTGTTATTATTGTATAATGAAAAACATCAGCATGGGGTGCTAGTGGTCGAAGGTTCAAATCCTTCCGTCCCGACCAGTTCAAAACCATACACAGAGCCGCGCGCGTCAGCAATCGGAAATTTTCAAATCCCCAATTATTTTCTTGGCTACACATCCGGCTACACTTTTCAATATTAAAGTGATCAACAAATCGGCTGAATTTCTCAAATTCTGTGACAACCTCAGTTCCAATCTATCCTAGAAACAACTCAAAAATGCTACCAAAATCTATTGACCGTACTTATTTTATTCGGCATGATAACCATTAAGGTTATGTAAAAGACTGAACGACGGAGCGATCAGAATAACCTTATTCAACTTCAAATAAGGAAATGATCATGAACCATCATCAAGCTAATGCTACGCTCCTCACGAAAAAATTCTATTTCATCAGAGATCTTGAAATACTACTTGGACGAAGTCGCTCAACTCTTCGTAGGTGGTGGATGGCCGGAAAATTTCCTAAACCATTCAAACTCAATGACATTACCCTAGCGTGGGATGTTGCAAACATTCATACCTGGTGCGCTGAACAGAGCCAAACTTCTAATGTTTTTTAATCGCCACTTAAGACCAGAAAATGAACTTTCTATTCGTAAACACGTATGAATTAAGCGCGCTGATGGAGTTACCTTGGATTCAGCGCATTACTTACCTCATGGGGATTCGTCCATACATGGACAGAAAAACCTGTATTGTAGGGATCAAGCGTAGGATCAGTTATCAATCGTTACGTGAAATACTATATGTCGCCCCCATAGCTGGTGTTAAAACAGGTGCTCCGAGTCAACAACAAGTACGCCGTGCTGTAAAAGCGCTAGAAAGAGCGGGTCTCGTAGCCATCCAATCTACCGAGAAACATTTAATTTTAAAATGTCTTTTAGCTGAAACGCATGATTCTGCCCAAAACAAGGCCGACATGAAGACGACACCTGAAGACGAACGGAATCGTACATACTCAACCCCACCCCACTAGCATCGTGTCATGCAGAACATGCGCCACAAAAGGTAGACACGATAAAAAATCATCAAGCCGACACACCTCATAACTCAGTAATTAATAATGTTTGTTTAGTTATGTTATCGCAAAAATTTGAACAGTTTTGGTCAATTTATCCTAAACCCTATAACAAAACTAAAACATGGGAAGTATTTAAACGCTTAAATCCCAATGATGAATTATTTGATGATATGATGAGGGCTCTTCATGAGCAGATTTATTGTTATCGAGAGCATCAACAATTAGGCTTTTGGGCTCCACATTGGAGATATCCTGCCAATTGGTTGATTCAGAAAGGTTGGAAAGATGAACTGATTAACTATTTAAAAACAAACATTAACAACAAAGAACAAATTGAAAACTATAACTATGCTGAATGAAGCTACAATTAATTTTAAAAAAACGAATAAAACATTAACACATTGAGGATATAAAACATCGATGCTTATTATATTCGGAGGCTTACCAGGCGTAGGCAAAACAACCATTGCAAAAGCGTTGGCAAAGCTTATGCATGCTGTTTATTTGCGTGTTGATACCGTTGAGCAAGTCTTAAAAAGAGAAGCAGAATTAGAAGGCCCTGAGGGGTACATGGTTTGTTGGGCACAGGCCTTAGAGAATTTAAAATTGGGTATTAGCGTTGTTGCTGATTCTGTAAACGCGATACAAGTGACAAGAGAAGCATGGCAAAAGGTAGCCAAAGATGCTTCCGTGACATTTCTTGTTCAGACGCTAGAGAGCACCAGCGAAGAATAGAAACGAGGGATACTGATATTATTGGGCATCAGTTGCCAACTTGGGATAATGTTCAGCAGCGAGAATATGAGTCTTGGCGCCCGCATTTAGTGTTTAATACAGCAAAACAAACGGTTAATGAAATTGTCGAAGAAATACTTGTGCGTAGCAAGGCCGATACATTATCAAAAGACACCATTGAACATATTATTACCCAAGAAAAGCGCTTGCTTGATCGAACAGATTCTGTAAAAAACTTAAATCTGCTCATTGACGATGAGTTTATTGAAATTAGTAGCAGTGCTACGCATTACGACAAAACTGATGTGATTCAATGGCTTTCTACCGAAGATCAATCCATACGCTCTGGCACAGATTTTTTAGCAAAATTGCTTGGAAATAACTTGGTTCTGCTAGCATACGTAAGCCACATACAAAGTGCTCTTGGTGCCCCTGTCAAAAAAGCATTGCGCAGTTCCATTTGGCGCAAGCAAGATGATATTTGGCAGATGGTTTTTCATCAAGGTACGCCAATGGCTGGTAAGTCGAGTGGGGATTAAATATGCTACCGAAAAATGCTTCTTTGCGCCACGTAGCTCTTGCTGTGCATAAGCTTGATGAGTGCGAAGAATTTTATAATCTGCTGGGTATGAAAACAGAATTTAAAACACAAGATTATGTTTATTTATCAGGACATGGTGACAATATCTCTTTGCATCGTATCGAGAACTCATTTTCAAGTGCTCAGCGCTTAGAGCATATTGGCTTTGCCTTAGATTCCATCTCCTCTGTAGATGCGCTTTATGACAAAATGAAATCTACGAAAATCATCATACTTAACCCACCAAAAACCTTTGGCATAGGTACTCATTCATTTAGTGTCAGCGATCCCGATGGAATTGAGATAGAATTTACTTACCATCCAACAATGTGGGAAAAACATGACAACTAAAATTTCATTTGTGAAGAAACTTTCCGAAAAAACTTTGAAAAAAATGGAGGATGGACTGAAAGAGTACGAACTTAGTCATGGCATTCACGTTGATTATACTCCTTTTGCTTTTGAACTTTATGACGAAAGTGGTGCGCTGATCGGCGTGTTAGACGCATTTTCCTCTTATTCATCGATTCATATCAGGGATCTATGGATTGACAAAGCCTATCGCGGGAAAGGATATGGCAAGCAACTAATCTCGGCGCTTGAACGGCATTTTCAAGGCAAAGGATTTAATAACATCAATACGGTATCTTGTGCATTTCAAGCGCCTGACTTTTACAAAAAATGCGGATTTCAGGTCGAATTTATACGAGAGAATATTGACAATCCAAAGCTTACAATGACGGGCTTTGTGAAATTTTTTGATGCCAGACTTGTATGATTCAAATTGACCTTCTAAAAAAACATCCACACGCCATACCAGCGCTTGCAAGCATTTGGTGTGAGGTTCTAGGTAAAATCTGGATGCCGGAGGTTGGCATTGAAGAAAGTAAGTCTTTGTATTATGAAGAGCTGAAACAAAATATGCCACTTACTTATATCGCACTGTATGATGAGATACCAGTGGGTTCATGTACTCTTGAATTACATGGGGGTATTCGTCCAGATCTAAAACCTTGGATAGGTGATTTGGTGATTACTCCAAATTACCAAAACAAAGGGATCGGCAAAATGCTGCTTGATACTACAATCAAGAAAGCAAAAGAGCTTGGTTTTGATAAAATTTACTTGTTCACTTTCGATCCCACTATACCAAAGTATTATCATCATCTTGGCTGGAAGACAATCGGCATGGATGAGTTTAAGTCTAAACCAGTAACGGTGATGGAAAGATGGATATGAGGAACGCGCCAATCAACTTGTTAAGGTCAACAGAGGCAATCATTTCATGAGTCAATTTAACGATAAAATTAAAACAGGGTACGACAATATTGCAGACATCTGGTTTGAAAAAAGAGAATGGTATATAGAGCAGCCATCCATTGATGCGGCGATTGCTCATTTAGCTGAAGGTGCTACGATTCTTGATGTGGGATGTGGTTCTGGCAAGCCCATCGCGACATACCTTGTTGAAAAAGGATTCGATGTTTATGGCCTTGATATTTCACCTAGGCTTCTCAAATATGCCGAACGAGTTATTTCAAAAGAAAAGCTATTTCAAGCTGATATTTGTGATTTTAAAACCAACCTTCGTTTTGATGCGATTGTATGTTGGTTTGCTCTTTTTCATGTTCATGCCGATAAGCATCTTGATATATTGAAAAAATTTCATTCTTTCCTCAAACCCAAAGGCATTCTGCTTATGACATTTGCGGACACAAGTCACCCCGTTGATGGCTATCATACTGTCATTGATGAATACACGATTGAATCAGAGATGTTTGGAGAGCGTTTTTGTCACAGTGGACGACCTGCTGCAATAAATACATTTTTAGTTCAGCAAGCAGGATTCGATATACTTTTTGATAAAATTGATCAACCTGGAAACCAAGTGGTTTTGGCAAAAATAAGTGAGTCTGTGATAAATACGCGATGAAAAATTATGATGAAGTCAGTGGTTTTATTGAGTGTATCTTATTGAAAATTAATATTTTTTATCTCGATAAACGCTCATCACTTTCGTTCATCATGAACTCATCGGTGTTTTTATCATAAAAACCAAGTTAAAATCAAAATAATTTATTATATATCAATGGGTTGTATTATGTCGGCAATCCGACGAAAGGTGTGTGCTGTTGCCGCTTAATATATCCATTTTAATTATTATTTTTATTCTCTATTGTATTGAAAAACTTCATCTACTTTGAGCGCATTCACTATTGTTGTTGCGCGTTGTGACAGAATAGTTTTCAGCCTTATAAACAAAGCAATGAAAATTTGCGTATTCAATTTCAAGATTTATATGAAGAATTGATTCATGATACGTATCGCAATCAGATGATTTGTAATGATGTTGTTCATGCAGTTAAAAAAGGACGTTCACCTATTATTTTAACTGAACGAAACGAGCATCTTGATGTATTGCATCAGCAATTGGTTTCTCAGGTTCAGCACTTAATTGTGCTTAAAGGGGGATTGAGCGCTAAAGATATGAAGCAAGCTATTTTGCAATTAACGTTGATTCCACTTAATGAAGAACGCGTTATCCTTGCAACAGGGCGATTTGTTGGAGAAGGATTCGATGATGCACGTTTAGATACGTTATTTATGACATTACCCATTTCTTGGAAAGGTACTATTGCGCAGTACGTTGGTCGGCTCCATCGATTGCATGATTCAAAAAAAGAAGTCCATGTGTATGATTATGCGGATTTTGCAGTACCTATGCTTGATCGTATGTTTCAGCGTCGCTCTAACGCGTATGAGTCTGTTGGTTATAAAATCATACAACCTGCGAGCGCTTATCCTGGGTGGCCAACGGATATTGTTCTTCCAGTTGAACCACTTTGGAAAAATGATTATGGCAGTACGATTAGACGCTTGGTTGCAGATGGTATTGATAACCCTCTAGCACAATTATTTTCAGATGTTGCGATGCTAGAACACGATCAAATCGATCGCGCTCGAAGTCTCATTGAGGCTTTCTTGTTTTATCGCCTAGAAACATTACTGGAAACTAAAGGGCGATTTCAATTAAATCATGTGTTAACGATTCCGTTTGATGGATTAGGTGGCATGGAAGTGGGTCTCATTTGTATGGATGCACGGGTTGCGATTGAAATAGATGGAATTCAACATTTGTCGTCCAAAGAAGCTTATCGTACAGACAGGCGCAAAGACTTGTTATTGCAAGAGCATGGCTATATGATTTTACGTTTCTTGGCTTCCGATGTTAGTAAACGATTGGATATGGTGCTGGATACTATTTTACGAGTACTGATTAAAAAGCAATCATGATTTATATGATATTGAATAGTTCTCTATGGAGGAAATATGGATAGCAGAATCAATGAAATTGCTTTCGCTAATACTGAAGAACAAACAAAAAAAGTCCACCGCTGGCGCCTCTGTCCTATTCGAATGCATTATGTCAAAGAGCATCTAGAACATATTCCACCCAGTAAAAAACATCCAGAAGGTGAAGTTGTTGTTCGACATGCACATTGCGCGAAAAATCCATTAGGTAAAAACAAACATGAAATTAGAGACATATTGTCGTTATCGGAATTAATGATCATTACAACCCTCATTCCGCACCTGATTTTTTGAATTACCTTGTAAAAAATAGTTGACACAGATCCCGTATTTTGATCTATTACTCACTTTTGGTGGAATAAAAGTGAACGTGACAGATTACACAACAAAATCGCTTGATCATCTCGGGCTCGT